>JAIZWL010000001.1:621248-931873 GCA_021498125.1 Candidatus Thorarchaeota archaeon
CCATCCTGCAAATGAGACCGTTGTCAATGGCGCGACGACCTATACATGGGACATTGATTCTGACACAACAAACAATGGCACATACCGGATTGAGGTCTACTGGGCGAACGGGACAGAGGCTGGTTATCTCACGAGAGAATTCATCGTCTACTATCCTACAACCCTTACCAGTCAGGATGCCTCCATCTCAACATTCACAGACAGCAGCTTCGACATCAGTGTGTACTTTAATGAAACCTTCACCCCAAAGGCTCTTGATGGGAGCTATGCAGGGGTTTCGACGGTCTACTCCTTTGACGGCAGCGCATGGACATCCATGACCGATCAGGGGAATGGGACATGGACCGCGACCATCAGCACGGCCGGATTCACAGCCGGAACCTACCAAGTGCGAGTGAATGGGAGCGGGTATGCCATCGAGAACCAGAGCATCACGATTGATGTGACCCTGACTTACGACACACTGCCGTTGGTGGTGGCATGGTCGAATACGGATAACATCAGCTACACCTCACACACGAACCTTACAGTCCAGTACAATTTTGTGAATGGTACACACATCTCAGAGGCTCTTGTCACTGTGACGGATTATACGCATACATGGACATTGCAGTATGATTCAAGTGGGGGGTACTATTGGCTACAGTTCAATGGGACTGATGCTCCCGGTCTTGGTACCCACACGCTCAACATCAGTGCCTCAAAGACGGGATACGAGTCGCAGTACGACTCCTCTCAGTCGTTGTCTATCTATAAAGAGCCCACATCGATCACGGTGACGTGGACCCCTGCGAATGTGACCATTCCCTATACAGACAGTCTTAATCTCCAAGTGGACTACACATACGGGACTGGCGATGTCCCTTCAGGGTCTGCACTTGTGAACGTGACAATTGATGGGGTCACCTATCCCCTGACCTATATTGGTTCGGTCTGGAATGTCAGCCTTGCGGGTTCGGACCTCAAACTGGGCATTCATACCGCATACATAAGCGCATGGTCTTATGGATACGCGCCACAATCGAATACAACATCTGGCATCAATATCACCCTCGCCCCCAACTCATTCATTGTCATCTGGGAGAACCCCTCCGACCTGAACGCGACCTATACAGAACTGGTCAACATCACCGTGATCTATACTTATGATAGCGATCCCGTTCCTGGGGCTACGGTGCGACTCTATCTGAACTCTACTCGTCCCTACGATTTCACACTATCACCTGTTGATGACAGGTGGCATCTGCTCCTGAACGCCTCGGATGTGGGGTTGGGCAAGTGGAATGCGACGATACTGGCCAATCGGACAGGATATGACACAGGGCGTCAGACAGATACACTGACGGTGGTTGTAGATGTCTGTACGGCCGCTCCCAATTGGTCTTCAACCACTGTCTATTACACTCACACTGAGAATCTAGACATTACCGTTCTGGACTCATTCGGTCACCCCGTGACCGATGCCTTAGTGAATGCGACCTATCGCGGAAGCAATTACAATCTCACTCATGTGGGCGGCGGGATCTATCGGCTCACAATTGACGGCCATGATGGAATGGGCGCCTTCAATATACAAGTCTGGACGTGGAGATATGGTCTTGTGAATCATTCACTCACAGTCCACATAGAGATTGTTGAGACCCCAATCAGTGGTGACCTGTTGACGGGCTTCGGTGGTTTCGATAATACGGCTCTGTATCATGATGGTTGGGTGATCTTTACAGTCACACTACGTGATGTGGACAATAATTCGATCGTGGGAATGACTGTCAATCTTACTACAACGACTACGATCTATCATCTAACAGATAATGGTGATGGGACCTATCAGCTCAATCTCACTGGATATGAACTCGGTATAGTCACGCTCAGCGGAAACTTCACTGCGGATCTATTTGGATATGACTCGTGGAAGACCACAATATCTCTCGATGTAGAGCCAGTCCCTACAAGAGTAGATGTCATTGTGGGTACTATCCCCACAGAGATGTATCTGAATCAGACCATTCAGATCACGTTGGAATATGTTAATACACACACCAATGCTCTCATTGATCCTACCGCCACGACTTTTACCTGGGCCGGGAGTTCACTGACCTATTCCGAACCGACTGCTGGAAGGTTCTCGTTCACTCTGAGTGCAGTTGATCTGGCATTTGGAGCACATAATCTATACATCTCTCTCTCCCGCAGCAATTATTCGGGGCAGGTCATTGATAGCGACATTATAGTTCGTGCAGTTCACACAGAGATCACAACCAACACTCTGTATCAAGAGTATGAGAATGAGACCATCCGGTTCACTGTTGAGTTCAGGGACACCGATCGCAATCTCATCTTGGCTGGTCGCCAGGTGAATGTCACCATTAGCGGAAGCACATACATGATGCATTACGATTCCGAAGATGAGTCATATTATCTCGATTTTCTCATTGTGCTATCACCGGGTTCCTACACGATTACCTTTGCAGGTGCCGCTCCCGGTTATGATCGATGTGAGGCCAATACGACTCTCATTGTCAATCCAAAGGCTGTGACCACTCTCACAATAGAGTTAGTCGGAAAGGTAGTGGTGGGTGCCCCCGTTGTCGTTCGAGCCACTCTGACTGAGGGAACGCATCCAATCATAGGTGCCACTGTCTATTTCCATGTGATGGTCTTTTACTCCTCAGGCGACAATGTTACATCAGTTATAGGTCGTGAGACCGATGAGCATGGAGTTGCCGAACTGACCTATATCATTCCTACAAGTGACACCGTAGCGTCATCATTGGCGATCACGGCGGAGTACAGGGGTACTCGTGACAAATGGCGTGCTGATTCTATTCCGCTCAATACTTCTGTGGAACCGGATATCGGTACCGCATTGACACAGTTATTTGCGACGCCCCCGGGTTGGTTACTCCTCGCTCTAGTAGCCGGAAGTGTCGTGACAGGCGTGAAGTTGCGGAGGCGCCGGGCGAGTAAACGTGCTGGACGGCTCTCCGGTCTGAAGTCGCGTTATGACGATTTCCTGAGCCTCAATTCACTTCGCCACTTCATGATCGTCTACAAGGATCGTGGGACCTGCATCTTCTACCATCCCTTTGGAGAGCACCGAATCCATGCTGATCTCATCAGTGGGTTCATCTCCGCCATGACCTCGATGTACGGTGAGATCAAGGGCAGTGGTGATCGTGGGGCCCTTGAAGAGATTGGCTACGCAGGATTGCGAGTTGCCAGCTATAACGGTGATCTGGTCATTGGTATTCTGATAGCAGAAACAAGTATGACCCCTGAGATTCGGAAACGTCTTCAGAACTTTGTCAAGGAATTTGAGAAAGAGTACAAGTCCGACCTGACTGATTGGACAGGCCTGATGGATTGCTTCGATCCCGAATGGATCGTTTCTACTCTCTACTCTGAGCTTGGCTACCAGATTGTCTTACCGCACACTATTCGGATGCGTCACTCGCGCCTCTCAGGTAGGGAGAAGAAATTATTGTCCTATATCCAGCAGGATCTGGAGTCGCAGGGCAAGTCTGAGTTCAGAGTCGGTGAGTATCTAGACAAAGCTGCGGAGATGCTCAAGGCTCCAAAGATGATGGTCTTAGACATGTTCATTCGTCTGGAAGAGATAAATGCGATCCAGCCAATTGATATTGCTACGGTTCTTCAGAGACAGGGTCACCTTCCAACGACTGTGGAAGGTATGTCTACTCCCTATAGTGTACGTGAAGATGCCCCCGAGGCCGAGGAGGCATCAGAAGAATCTTCGGCCCCTGATACGGTAGACTCCTCGGTCGAGAGTACAGAAGACAGTGAGTCAACAAGTGATACTGACGAATCAGTAGAACAGTTTGTTGCTGAAGTTGAACGTCTCTTACAAGAGGAGCGCGCCAAGGACCTGTCCGATGATTCAGAGAAGTCTACAGATGGTTCCGATGATTCGGATGTGTCTGAAGAAGAAGAATAGAGGGGTCTCATGCGCCTCTCATTCAACTTTTTTAATATCTTTCCGTGCTACTTCCTGATAATTGATTGACTATACGGCAAGCATTACTCTTATTAGGGGGTACTATAGCTTTGTAAGTTGTGTCACGGTACTTAGCGTCACTAGGTACTGTTGTGAAAATGAGTATCTGAAGGTGATTCCTTGGGGCTCCGAGAATACGTTATCAGACGAAGCATCTACATGTTTCTGCTTATAGTTGCAGTCGTCTGTTTCAACTTCTTTCTCTTCAGACTCCCCACCTTTGTACTGGGTGTGAGCCCAGTTGACCTGATGATTAGTGAAGAACTGCGGCGCAACCTGACTAAGGAAGCACTGCAGGAGTTGTACTTCCGCTTCGGCCTTGTTCCGGACCCTGACATCTTTGACTGGATCTACATGTTCTGGCGATACGTCGTCAACATGTTTACCGGCAACTTTGGCAGGTCCTTTGTCAGCCAGAAGCCTGTGATTGATGAGATCATGGAGCGCCTACCCAATACACTTCTTCTGATGGGTACCTCCTCCATCGTTTCTATCATTCTTGGTATCTGGACTGGTGTCAAGGTCGCAGCTGAGCCCGGCTCTACCAAAGATGTTGGTGCAGTCACTGTTGCACTGTTCATCTATGCTCTACCTATCTTTTGGCTCGGTCTGCTCCTGTTGATGGTCTTCTCGTTCTATCTGCCGAACATGACTAATGGGTTAATCTCCTTCCCGCTCGGCGGGACTATAGACTACCAAGTCTGGGTTGCGGCAAAAACTGACCCGTTTGGCGGGATCACTGTAGCACTGAACATCGTGCACCATCTTATTCTCCCCATGGTTGCTCTTGGGGTTGGTGGGTACGGTGGTTATTTCCTCTACATGCGTAACAATCTCATTGATGTTATGACAGAGGACTACATTCTGACTGCCCGCGCTAAGGGTCTCGACGAGAATCAGGTCTTGTACAAACATGGTCTGAAGAACGCCTTATTGCCAATGGTCACAATCATAGCGATGACTTTCGGGTTCCTGATCAACGGTGCGACACTGACTGAAACGGTGTTTAACTGGCATGGACTCGGGAGATATATTTTCGACAGCCTGTTCATTCTGGATTACCCGGTGGTTCAGGCTATCTTCATGATCGTGGCTATTACGGCAGTACTTGCAAACTTCGTGGCCGACCTGCTCTATGGAGTACTCGACCCACGTATCAAGTACGGGTGATCTAGTATGGTGAGAGCCATCAGGCTCTCCTATCTTCTTTTTTTTATCTCCAAAACTTGGATGGACTGATTTGATCTTGCAAGACTAAGGCACAAAGTCTGATTCCATAAGAACACGAATATTTATTATTTAGCAATCTACTGCTGTAATTTGTTCTATCAACAATTTGATAGAGGAGCTGATAGTATTGGAAAATGATGAGGCTATACTAGAGGAGCTAAAGGCGATCAGGACACTGCGCGAACCACCACCGACGCCTGCACCACCTAAGGGATTCGTCAATGAATTTGTTGATTTTCTCTCCAGGTATAAGGTGCTCGGTCTTGCCGTGGCATTTATTCTTGGTATCTATCTTGGTCTGCTTGTTCAGGTTCTCGTTGATGACTTGATAATGCCTGTTATCAATCTCTTTATCCCTGATGTTCCATGGGAAGAGATCACGGTCTATACTTTCAGAATTGGGCATTTTGTTGGTGAGCTCATACCGTTCATCATTGTAGCACTTGTTGTCTTCCTATTAGTGAAAATTGCTTCACGAATGGGAATCGAGTAGGCTCCCTTTCCCCTTGGGAGTCCCTCCATTTTTCTATGGAGATTGCTTGGCTATTTGGCTCGCCATTTTGTTCTTCAATATTTACGGGCGAGTTCATCCCTGACAAATTGTTCACGTCCATTGTCGTCCAGTTGATCAATGAACGATTGTACACTTGCAACAAAGTCGGCTATGTTTTTCACATCGTGGGAATATCTCTCAACGAGATCGGGCCCATCCGAGTCGCGGATTGCAGCCGCAGCCATCTCTCCAGATTCTACTGCAAGTCGGATTCCCTCCCCTGAGAGTGGATTGCAGAGGCCTGCAGCGTCTCCCACTAAAATCGCAAAATCCGCTCCCGGGGCAAAGAATCCATATGGAATAGCCCATACCTCTCTTGCTGTTGGGTTCACAGGTTGGACGCTAAACTCATCAGTAAGGATAAGTCTAAACTTGTGTAGTGCGTCACTTAGTGATGGGATATGTCTGGGCCGAACTCCTACTCCGATGATCAGCGACCTCCTCTTGGGAATTGCATAGGCATAGGATGGTGAGAGGTCTTCGCGGAGAAACCCATAGAAATGGTCTTCGAGATCTCCACGTGAGTTGATGTCGAGATATTGTTGGCCCACAAGGAGCATGGGCGTGTCAATCGTTGGAAGTATCTCTTCACGTACCCGTGATCGGACTCCATCCGCACCTACAAGGACACGAGTCTTCACCTGGGAAATATCCGTGCCTGTGGAATAGAAGATCCTGTGGTCTTCCTCCTGAAGGTAGAGAAAACGTGCACCGAATTGTACTTTGACTCCGGCCATGATTGCCTTGGTAAGTAGCCAGCTGTCAAACTGATCGCGGTCAATGTTAATGACCCGATAATTTTTCACTTGTCCGCCATTTGTCCTACCGCTTGGCGGCACATAGTAGAGACCAAGTTCGCGCGGGTGATCATATACATCGTCTGGGATCGTATCATCGATGATATCCGTGATGATCTCCTCTGCAACATGTGGTAGAACTCCGCCACAGGGTTTGTGCCGATCTGGTTGACCTCTCTCAAGGAGCAGGACCCGCATACCCATTCTGGCACATTGGATTGCAGTACTGGCACCTGCTGGTCCGCCACCGATGACTGTGACATCGAACTTATTCGTCAAGCTTCTTCCCGCCGATTCTCCCGCGCTCGTGAAGTGCTGTGATGATCCGAATTATCAAATCCTCTTTCAGAGTCGTCTGGCCCTCGAATTCACCAATATATGCTTCTTGCTCTTCTCCCAGTTCGTAGCAAGTGGAATCTTCAATGTCCACAAGAAGTCCCGGAACCTCTGTGTCCATGAAATCGTCGTGATGTTTGTTATAGAACCCCTCACAGCATGAGCCGATATAGCCCCTTGCGCCTTTCTTCTTGAATTCCTCAATGGTCTCAATGAGATGCTCGAAGGTCTGGATCGTGCGTACTGGCATATTGAGGTCAAGAGCTAGTTCGTAGACATTGCTGATCGAGCATCCTCCACAATGATCACATCCTTCCACAAAACGATACTCGCAGTCTACCAACTTGGCACAGTACGGGAGCAGTAAATAGTCAAAGTGTTGCTCAAGGACCTCGTCAGGCATGAAGTTGACCGTCATCAGGTGGTTTGCCTCTTCGAGACTCACTCCCAGAACGCTGAAGGCACGTTTCTTTACGGCCTCTAAGATCAACTGGATGAGATCATCCGGTTTAACACCAAAGATTCTTGCGCCGGTCTCATCGAAGAACTCGTGTACCGCTTGCGTGATGCTCTCTTCGTCGGCGGGGAGGTTCTTTAGTTTCGCCTCAAGATCCATAATGGCACGTTGCGGAAATATCTGAAAGTCCCCAGTGATGAAACTGCTCACAATGAAGTTTCCCGGAACATTGAGTGCAAGTGAGACCCTGATGAGGCCGCCCGGGGTCTTTCGTACCGTACTGACCTGGCCCTGATGATCCTCTGGTGGTTCTACTAAATAGACCCACTCGTGGGATTTGACATAGGGGAGTCGCTCTTCGAAGAGTCTTTCCTCACACGGATAGAGACCCTCTGGTTCAAACTCGACTCCAAACACCTCTGCAAAACCATCGACCATGGCCTTCTTGATCGTATCGAGAGCGGGCACGTATCCAAGTTCCCATTTCAAGCAGGTCACACGTTCTTTTACACTATCGATCTCTTTGTCCTTCAGTTTCTCAACAGGGATACGAAGTGTCTTCAACATCAGGTCAACATCAAAGTCCACAAGCAGTGTGCCCTGATACATGAATGAGCCATCTCGTTCTGTCCCTCCAGTGCCCGAGATCTTCCTGCCATTGATCTCTATGTCATTCTTGGGTCTGAACTCTGCATTGACACCTAGACGATGAAGCCCCCCGACGGCGCCATTACAGATACGTCGAGCCAATCTGTCAAGATCGCGTCTGAGTTCCTTGATACCCTCTGCGGTCTTATCTGCAAAGATCTCCCAGCCGAGGCAGGTTGGCGTGAATAGGATTGTTCCGCCTCCTGTGATTCTCCGGTTGACCTCGACTCCATTTCGTTGACAGTATTCGAGGCGCACCTCTTGTTTTACTGATTGGTGATATCCCACAAGAACAGTGGCCGGATTGAACTGAAGGAATCTTAAGGTATTCGGGGTCTTCCCCTGTGATTTGCATTCAAGGATCACATCATCAAGCGCCATGTTCTCTGCGCCTGTGAGTACGCCCGTATCGAGTAGTCTCCATGTATCGACCACGATTGCATTACTCCATTACATGATTTAGTGTCTTGTTCATGAGTGAACAGCATTCGTCTGACATTACTGGTTCTAGGCCCAATTCCTTTGCGAAATAATATGCCTCCTCCGTGGGATACGCTATCCCGTTGACACCAGCTTTGATTGCCAATCTGTCGGTTGTCCGTCGGTGTTCTCCATGAGGTCGGGCACACCCTAACACCACAGGGAACTCACGGATGACCAGACGCGCCGCCAAGACGACTCGGATAATGTCCTCAGGAGTGGCGGGAATGGTATGTTCCATAGGTGTGTGGTCTAATGGTTTGAAGGCCACTACGATTACAGCCTCGGGTCTATACTTGGCTATCATCCTGATGGCATCATCCTCTCCGTGGATCTGACCGTAATGTAGTCCTACTACAATATGAGGCATCATTGGAATTCCATATGCCTCCAGTAATGAGAGTGACTTGTCAAATGCATCGGTGGTCAGATTAAGATGATAGACCTCTTTGATCGTGTCATTGGACCCGATGATGTCGAGCATTGCCCCATCAATACCTGCAGTACTCAATTTCTCGATCGTGTCTGGATACACTATCCCCGTATGGACCACGATGTCAAGATCAAGTTCATCCTTGACACGTTTTATTGTGGGGACGAACTTTTCCATAGGTGTGTTACCACGAGGCGTTGACCCTCCACTGATGAGGACCCCTTTTCCACCATGATCGTTGATCTTCATGCAGGCCTCCCAGAGCGCCTCCGGAGTTGTCGCAGGTATCATAGTCTCCAGTAACTGGCCGTTACAGTGATCACAATGGAGTGCACAATATGTGCCTGTCACTGAGATGCTCGGGAATCTCCACGGATCCGTTGCGGTATAGAATTCGGTCTCGAAGTGAACCATCCCGGGTGCATAGAACGCAATCTTCTGACCATATAGGGCTCTGCCAACGGAAAACGCCTCTTTGAAGTAGGGCTCCATATTGTTGAAGTCGGTCTCAAAGCAGGCCTTCAGCACGGTGTCTATGTCATCACTCAAGATTCAGATCTACCTCTGTTGGTTCAATGTACTCCAATGCATAGTCCCACAGCTGGCCTCTCACGATCTTCATGTCTTCAGGCGTTGGTCTCATTGGGAAGTTTCGCCAGTGGCCGATCGATGCCTGATAGGGGGTGCAATTACCAAATGGCCGATTACACGCATTATCCATGGTATCTCCACTGCAACCAGATGTCATGAACGCCTCGCCCTCAGTGAGGAGCTGTTCTAATAGTTCATCGCTCACTCCAAATGAGGTGAGCTGGCCCAACTCGTTGAATCTCATATCGGCTGCATTCCCGAGATTCTTGTTGATGATGTACCGTGCGAGTTGAACTCGACGATATGCACCAAGAGGCGGTTGTGGCCAATTCTCCATCTGTGATCCCGCCTCTGGGAAGAACGAGAAGAGATGAGTCCTTGCGCCCAAGTCCTGAGCTCGCTGAATGGTCTTGATTATCTCCTCTTCGGTCTCACCTAACCCGACTATCAGATGAATCCCAACATTTTCCGCTCCGAATACTTCAATGGACTCGTCTACCGTCCGCCAGTATTTTTCCCATTTGTGCGGGCCCTTGACCCCCATTCCGCGAAGCCTGTCAAAGATCTCTGGCGTCGCAGCATCTACTGCAATTCCCACCTTATCGGCTCCTGCCCGTTTTGCTTCTTCAAGCCAGTCCTTGTTAATGATGGTCGGCGTGATGAGTATGGAGATATTGGATGTTGCTTCACTGAGCTGGCGGACCACCTCAATGCAGTCGTCGCGTGCCTTGCCGAGGGTGATCATCGACACACAGACCCGCTCCACATGAGGGGCTGTGCCATCTACCAGTGATCTCTTGACATCATCAACTGAAAAGATTGGCCAATCCACCCGTATGAACGAGTTATCGGTCCAGTCCGTCTCAGTGACACGCGAACCTGACAGACCACAATACGCACATTTTGCGTGGCACCCCTCGTTGTAGGTGAGGAGAATATTAATACAATATAATTTCGCGTCACGATAGAATTTTCCGGGGATCTTTCCCATTGTCATTGCCGCAGCAAGACTCGTTCTAACGTACTGTGGAGACTCGAGGTCCTCCTGTTGGGGAATGTTGATTGCTTGGTCTTCAGTGTTCACCCGAATTCACCGCGCTTGCTCTGTCATTTCTGTGCAAGTCCTGCTTTAGAGTTTAACGCAAGTTACAATCTGATATTTATTAGATTGTGAGAGTTAATAGTTACCACCTCTGAACAAATCCGCTGTGTCCATAATCTCTATAAGTGGGTCTCATTTCGCGGTTGCCATTATCCGCATCGAGTCTTCACATTGACTCGGGCGACTTTTCGCTCACATCAACCCCAAGGTGTTTACATTGTCCAAAGTGAAAAACAATTGGCGTGACAGCAACTGGTTTCAGTCAACAATGTCCTTTTGGAATGAGTACCGTCGGCACAGACTGGGACTCTTGGGTCTGTCTATTATTCTTGGATTTGTAGTATTGGCCATCTGGGCCCCCCTCTTTGTCCAATACTCTCCCTCTCCAAGTGCCAAGATTGCACCCCCGTTTCTGGCTCCCGACTGGATGCGGGCGGTCGACCCCGGCGCCGTCGAGAATCGTGAATACCTGCCAGATCCCAATCTGTCCCAATTATACGATCCCACTGATTCCCTACAGACCAATTATATCCGGACCTACGGTTCGGCAACTTATGGGAATGCGTCCTCGTTCTCTGGAACGCATCATCTCGCTACTGATGCGGATGACTCAAATTATGTCCAACTTACGTGGGACCATCATGCGGGTGATCGACCAAACTTTGTTCTCCCCTTTGCTGGTGAGAGCGAGATGCCCGACACCCGCGATTTCATTTACTTCACACAGTCTTTCAAATGGCCGTATAACCGTCTCCCAAATGATGTTGTCGTTTCCTTTAATGTCTCAATGTATCTCAGCGGCAACTTTTCCACTTCTGAGAACGGTGGGCTCATGTTCAAGACCTATGTCTGGCTTATCGATTCATCCGGTAATTGGCGTATGATTTACAAGTCCTTCCCACCCTATACCACCGTCACTCAGAACCGTGTTGTTGACCTCAACTACTTCGATATGGAAGAGGCATGGGGCGGCATGATTAGTTCGGGTAATGGCCAAGAAGATCCCGATGACACTCTCACTCTTGCTATTGGTCTCGCTCCAACCAGAAACTTCTACTTTGAGTATGATCACTATAATGGTTCTGTCTCTGCTCGCTACTACGGCATCAGCCTCTATGCCTATGGCGATTACTTTGGTGCTCTTGGTACTACCGACAAGGGCGCTGACGCGTGGGCTCAACTCATCTTTGGTACACGCATCTCTCTCACGATTGGTATCCTAGCTACTGCCCTCTCTACCGCCGTCGGTGTCACCGTCGGCTTAATAGCTGGATACTATGGCGGCAAGATCGATGAAGTGCTCATGCGCGTCGTTGACTTCTTGCTAGTCATTCCTGGTTTACCATTGATGATGGTACTTGCCGCATTTCTCGGGCCGACGATTCAAAATATCATTGTTGTCATTGCGATCCTCGGGTGGACCGGTACTTCCCGGCTCATCCGATCTCAGGTCATGGCCGAGAAGAATAAGGCATATGTAGAGTCGGCTCGGGCAATAGGCGCAAGCGATACATATATTATTTTTAAACATGTATTTCCCAATGTGTCTCCTCTGCTCTTTGCAGACATCACCTTAGGCGTAGTGGGAGCGATCCTATCGGAGTCAGGGCTGTCCTTCTTGGGGCTGACGGACCCGAGCGAGCCGAGCTGGGGTAGAATGCTGGCAGACGCGCAAGGATCAGGAGGCTTCAGCAACGGGGCCTGGTGGGTGGTCGTGTTCCCAGGACTGATGATCACGATCTTGTCGCTGGCGTTCACGTTTGTGGGTCACACACTTGATCAGGTGTTGAACCCGCGGTTGAGAGAGAGGTAATTCGATTTCTCCTCTCACTCGCCTCTTTCTTCCACACACGCATACGTACGATGGGCCTGCCTGCGAACAAGCGGGCAGCTCCATCTCCCTCTTCTTTTTCGTTGACATTTCAAGACCTAAAATTATGGTATGTAGTATCTGTTTATACCAGATCTCTCCTCAGAGCATATTTGAGGAGATATGGCAGAGGCGCGCTATCATCAAGGTGAGTACGAGTAAAGGCACGACCTGCGATTCTCTTTGTAGCCTCTACGTTGCCGCCAAGCAGATACACCTCTATTGCCTTGAAAAAGCGTGAGACGTTGGCCCAGTGTTCTTTGGATGAGACAATCTCTCCACTCTCGTAGGAGTGAATGGACTCCAGTCGCCTACGCAACTCAGCAGTTGAGTCAATGAACTTTAGACGTGAGAGGAGCTGACGGATCTCGGATGTGCGATGAGCATAAAATGTCTTCCAAGATTCGGTGTTGTCTTCGGGTGCTACTTTGCCTTTCTCTTTGTCAACGGCTAGTTCGAAGACTCGTAATAGGCTGAGCAGGCCCACAGGCGCGTGTTTACCAGCATTGATCTCATTGCTGAACTTTTTGGCTTTCTGTTCATATCTTTGTGGGGGAACAAGTTGAGCCAACACGTGTAGGTAGTCCGCGGGGCTGTGAAATTCCTCAGGGACCGCGATGAAGCGATCCGGATACCTCGTGTTAGGTCTGTGTAACGGTAGCCATTTCATTCCTATAGGTGGTCTGTCTTGTGGAACCAATGAGGCAAATCTCACAAGGGATGGTGCTCCCCGTCCTTTTTTCCAGAGATCCAAGGCGACAGTCAGTCCAGTTCGCTGTTCAACTGCCTCAATTGGCCCGCCACGAAGATACTCCTTTAGTGTCTCGAAAAACCGTGAAGCACGTTGCCACTGTTGCTTCTCCCGTTCAGTATTCATGATGCTAAAGGCATACACTGTAGAGAGCCGTTTCTTTATGGTTTCCAATGAGTCTATCCCGTTGAGCGCCTTGAAGATTTCACTCACGGTTTCGGCGCGCCGTCTTGAATCCACACCAAAGGCCTTGACGTAGATTTCCGGTCTGTCCCCATATTGAAGCCAATTATTGATGATATATTTAGTGAGCCCCATCAGGCTGGCGATTCCTGCGAAAGTACCTCTAGGGACCTGTTCAACGTTGCCGAAGATCTGAGCAAGTAATAGTTGAACCTCTGCTTGATAGAGCATCTGTTCTCCCTGTGGCTTGTCAAAAAAGTCTGGTCTTCGTGCGTTTACGAGGTTCCGGAGCTGGTGAACTGAAGTGATTGTTTCTTCATCAACAGAGGGCTGCCATATGTTGACTGGAAACATCTTGCGTTCGGTGTCAGTATCCTGCTTTTTGGAGGACGGGGCATTGCTTTTTGAATCATAGAGTGCTTTCAATGTCATCAGGAGTGCGACGAGTCGTGGTGAGAATATGTTTTCCAACTCTTTTACTCCACCATAACCCTCAATGAATTTGACGAATGGTTCAATGATGTATATTGGGGTCTCAAATGTTTCCAACGATTCTGCAAGTCCAAGAACGACCAGTCTTGGCAGAGCACCGTTGACGAAGTGTCTGACTTGGTGCTCGTTGATTGTTTTGCTCTTCGCAATGCCTTTTATCGTCCCACTTGTTTCTGTGTTGAGAAGTTTGAAAAAGTATTCTGCCTCTTTGATCCATTGTTTTGCCATCTTTGAATTAAGATAGCGCTCTTTTGGTGTGCCTCGTATTCGACTAATGACATCTTCAACACTTCGAATCTCCCCAAGCCGTTCCTTATGGGCCCTTTGGATTGCTCTAAACTCTGATAGTGATACAGCCTCTTTAATTAGGCTAAACAGGCGTGGTGCATACTCCTGGAACATGAGACTGACTGCCTTTGACCGATTGATTCCAAGGCTGTCCGCATATGGATATAGATCGACACGACGTAATTCCCTTTGACCACCCAGTGCATCTAAGAGTTGCAAATAATCGCTGGCACGTTGTATTAGTTGATCAAAGTCTTTGCGTTTTTTCATATCGGGAAATTCAGTATCTATGAGCTCGTAAAGTTGCTTCACGCTGGTGATCGTGAGTCCCCGTAATTTAGGGAATTGTGCTATAACTGGGATTGGCGCACCACGTTTCCGACGTGGAACACTCTCCCCCTCCCCGTCTAGTTCGCTTTTTGATTTAGATTTTGGCATTAAAACGCTTCTTTTCTAACTTTTGATCTTGGTTTAGTATGAACTTTGAAGAATTGTTAGGATTGCTTTTTGCGAGCTTGCATCTTAGCGCAAACTGGTACTGTTTCCACTTCTACGGTGTGGTCATTTTCTTTGCCGTTGAGTGTAGGTTGGACTATTTTGGGCATCACATCCAGAGTCCGTCTTCCAACGGCAGAAACATGATCAATACCAGTTCTTTGCTGTTCTCTAATATTATTTTGCAAGCTATGGTATTTACGTACAGCGCAAAACATATTCTAACATGTCCAATATTAGATGTATCATCATATTTGCTTTCTTACTTGGAAACGAAGATATTATCTTTCCCGAGTCAGGATACATGAAAACATGTGTTTTTTGAGGTATGTATGTGCTCCCAAGTCCATCATAAGGCTTTTATTAGGGGTTCACGCAAAAAGACTCAATCCGATTTCGACTCGGAAGGAGATAGAGAGAATATGCTGAGCGCACGTGCGAAGAAAGTACTTGCAGTATCGCTCGTTGCCGCATTCACAATTATGGCACTTTCTCCAGCTTTTGCCAAGGCACAAACAATGGACCTTGGATCATTAAAGACTGGACCGTTTGTAGACAAACTTGTGTATAATGTGATTGAAGGTGACGACCAGCAAGTGCTTGCTCTTCAGAACAATGAGATCGACCTCATTGGTGATATGGTCGATCCAACTCACCTGGCGACATTGTCGGCAGCTGAGAATATCGAAGTTGCAAACGTAATGCGAAATGGTTACGGTTACGTTACCATTAACACTGCAAAATACCCATTCAACATCACTGCCTACCGAAGAGCACTTGCTTTTGCTCTTGACAAGGCGAAGATCTCCGACGATGTCTGGGACGGTCTTTCAGAGCCTCAGGACTCTGTTGTTCCTAAGGTGAACCCGTTCTCAGTTGAGAGTCTTCTTACTTACCACTACTATGAGGCAAACGTTGACAAGGGTAAGCAGCTCCTTGCTGCAGCAGGATTTGTTGACTCTGACAGTGACGGTTACCTTGAAGGTCCCGGTCCTGGTGGTCCAGGTACAGTGGAACTCGATAAGGTCACTGTCGAGTGTGCACAGAGCTCCAACATCGCAGTTGAGGTTGGTACAATAGTCGCTGAGGCACTGACCAAACTTGGTCTGAATGCAGAGGCTAAGCCTACTGACTTCTATGAGTACCTCAACAGACTGTACTTCCACCAAGACTACGATATTGTCTTCCTTGGTTCCAGCTTCAACAACTTTGATGTTGACTGGCTTGCCTATGAGTACTGGAGCGAGTACGCAAATGAGCCGTACTGGAACTTCCCGAACTTCCGTAACTCTAGCTACGATAGCTGGAGAGACCAGCTGCTCCACTCCACCGACTATGATGACGTGTATGAGGCAGCTATTGAGATGCAAAAGATCTGGGTCTATCAGAGCCCCATGATCATCTGTTACGAGAACATCCTACTATCAGCCTACCGAACCGACAAGTTCGAAGGCTTCGTTAACGACGTTAGCGGTGGTGTACCTGGCTGGTGGACCAACCAGAAGGTTCACTTGAAGGCAGATCAGGGTGGTCCGTTCGGCGGCACATTCCGCTGGAGCAACCCACTTGATATTGATACCTTCAACTTCATGGTCAGCAGCTCCGCATACACCGGAAATGTCCTTGGCGAACTCTATGACAGTCTGCTCACGCAAGACTGGACTGGCAAGGATGTCAACTGGCTTGCTGAGAGTTACACGGCTGAGACCCATGCAGACAACTCTGCAATTCCTGAGGGTCACACTCGGTTCACATTCAACATGATCCAGAATGCTACTTGGACCGATGGAACGCCAATCACAGCTGATGATGTAGCATACTCATTGAACTATTACAAACTGGCTCCTGGTAACCCATATGGTACTGACCTGACGGACCTTACTGCGGCTTATGCACCAACTCCATACACACTCGTTGTGGAGTTCAACACGGAGTCTTACTGGCACCTGCACACTGTCGGTTACAAGACCGTCATCCCGAAGCACATCTTCGAGGATATCGGTTACGATAACTGGAACAAGTGGAATCCCAATCCACCCTCTGATGCAATGGTGACCAGTGGTCCATACAACATCTCAGAGTATGTTGCTGGTGAGTTCACTGAGCTGACCTACAACCCGAACTACTTCTACGGTCCTGATCGCACCGCAACCACCACACCAACTACCACTTCAACCACAGGTGCTCCTGACTACACTCTTGCTATTCTAGCAGGTGCTGTCGGTGCTGCTGTAGTGGTACTTGTTGGCGGTTATGTGCTTCTCCGTCAGAGGTAATCTAGAGTATATTGGGGACTCTTGTCCCCTCCCCCCTTTCTTTTTTCCAACTTTTCTCGTATCACAAAGTTGCCGTTCTTGTTTTGCGTTAATGTCTTAGTCTTTAACGTACAACAGGCTAAGTTGATTGGTGCTAATAGATGGCTACTAGCTTGGGTCGTCTTGTATTGTTCATCCTCGCTGTGATACCGATAATTGCGGGATCTCTTATCGCAGTCACCGTTCTTGGTTCTGATGTAATTGGGACTATTATCTCACAGGCACGTACATACTCCATACCTGAGCTAATGGTACAGGCCATCGTCTCAATTCTTTTAGGCTCCGTAGTTGTTGCCTCATTGTTTTGGATGATCAAGCGTAGAGGTGCTCGGCGCATGGTTGTTGCCTTTGTTGTCTCCCCGCTCTTAGGTTTCATCTCCATCTTCATTAGTGAGACCTTTCTTCTTGTTCTGTTCAAAGGGACCACTAATGCCTTTGCTGGTATTGTTCTTCTGCTCTCACTTGCGGTCTCGATGTTGGCAATCGCTCTGATCATCATTGATATTATCCCCCCCACGATCCGGAATCTGTTTGTGGCATTCTATGGTAGCGTATTTGGTGCATTTCTTGGAATTACTCTTGTCACATCAAATATCTTTGTCATCATTGTCACCGTGATAATTGAGGACTATTTTCTCACGCGATATCATCCTTCTGTTCATAGGGAGGTCATGCGGGATCAGATAGGTTCGGACCCATTCGATTATGCACGGGTCCAGATCAAGGGAAATGCTGTGGGTGCAGGTGATTATGTGGTATACTCCCTCATCGCCTCGCACACAATGATCTTTTTTCCGTCCTTTGTGTGGGCAATGGCAGTGATGCTTGCTACAATCGGTATCGGCGTTAATGCCTTTGTTCTTGTACGCGAAGACAAGCCTTTACCTGCAATTCCTTTACCAGCGATGCTCTCTCTATTCCCACTCTTGGTCTATATGTTGTTTTCATTACAATTTATCTAAAGTGCGCTAAACGGAAGGGAGATATTGGAATCAATGATTGCTCCACTTGTGAGGAAGAATGATTAGTGATGCAAAGACCCAAAATATCATAATTGTTTCAATGATTATTGTGAGCGTTATCAGTGGGATCAGTCTATACACAAGTGCTTCCTATTATGGTGGAAGCTACGTTATGGTCACATACTTGGATGTCAATCTCGAGAGCGTTAGAATATCTAATTTTGATCCTACAAATCACAGTCTCAATCCTCGGCTCACACTCGATTTTCGATTTGAGGCTCCTATGACTCTCAATGGCGATGCTACCCTCTCGTTCTTGCTGGCGACGGTCTTTCTCAACAATGAGTCAATTACCTATTCTGCGTTCCGACTGAATGTACCCTCCGAGAAAAGGGCTCTTCATCCCGGATATAATGAATCATTTATCCTATCTTCCGAGATCAATGACAATCTAGATAAGGCGATATTCTTTAATGCCTCAGAGAGTGGTCAATGGATCTTCAGTATCCGTTTGATAATCTCTTATCATGTCTTCAAATCAACTGTTGATTCTCACCGTATTATGCTATTTGCTCAGGAAGGTGCTGTATTCGAGTAGAGAGATAGTATTACTCTCTACTCAAGATCTCCTTGAGTTTCTTTATTCTCAAAACTCCTACAGAATCGACCTCACGTAAGTTGGCATATTCCAGAGAGATCTCGTCTACAAATAGGGCCGTTGCAAGAGCTTCCATCACCCGTGAACTTCCCATAGGTGGAATCTCCAATGGCTCAACTCCTGCCTCCTGAAAGACGGCACGGGTGGCCTCAACTCTCTTTTTTATTCTCTCATCCTCAAATCCACTTCTGAGAAAGATAGGTCTGATCCCCATTGAGGCATATTCTCCGCACGCCTCTATCTCATTATGGTCCATTTCAGGAAGTTCCACTGACATTGCTGGTGCTTTGGCATTCTCATTTATCTGACATTTTGCACGATATGCGATAGCCGCAAGGTGTTGCCCACCAATAAATAATGGGATCGTGTTCATGATCAGCCGAGCGATTCTATGCGGCGAATTGACTGGGTCTTTGGACCATTGCTCTCTGAGTGCGCTTAGTTCCCTTGAGAGTGTGGGCATGTCGAGTTCATGTGGGTCTACCAGCTCTGTTAGCAAGGGATAGATCACTGAAAACATTAATGGAAGGGCGGCTCTTGGTTGGAGACCTGCGGGAATCTTTTGAAGCTCATCCGTTTTGAGAAGTCGCTCCAATTCGCCTCCTGTCGTGATGCCAAATATTATGCATTCTCTATGTCGTGCCTCTTTGAGAGCGGATAGGGTTTCCTCAGTGTTTCCCGAATAGCTTACTGCTATCACGACCCATCCTTTATTGACGGCTGCTGGTAAGTGATAGTCACGAGAAGTGATTATGGTGACTGATGCCTTTGTTGCTAGCAAGCCCTTACTTATCTCTCCCGTGATTGAACTCCCGCCCATTCCGATCAGGCAGATGCCAGAGATTCCTTTGGTGTGAAGGCTGGCAGCCCGTTGTCTTATATGAGGATCGAGTTGAATTGTGGTAAGAAGATCCGGAAAGATCCCGACCATCTCGGACATGTCACGGGCATGAATTACATTTTCCTCAGTCAAGTACATCCCTCTGAATGCTTGTTTACCGGGAAGCCTCTTATTCCACTTATGAATCTCTCTGGTTGGTCTTGTCTGAAACTATTTTCCGAAAATCTAATCAGTAAGGTAGCTTCATGTTCTTGTTATTACCGGAGGTATTCTCTTGGGTCTTACACGAATGGCTGCAACTCATGGATTAATTCCATGCCGAAACAAGCTCAAAGAAGTGAGCGACAATCTCTATAGCCTAATGACAACAATGGCCGAGGTCCTCGAAGAGAGATATGGTGAAGAAGGCCTCTCTGTTGTCGCGGATATCTTTCGTCGATTGGGCGAGGAGGATGCAATGGCTCTAAAGGCGCGACTTGGACTTGGTGATACTATTGATGATGCTACTGATGCATGGATCGTCATCGGAAATGTGATGGGTGCGACGATGAGAGTGCGCCGTCTGTCACCAACTCGCGTTGAGACCGATCATCCCTACTGTCCTCAGCATGAATCATTTGTAAAGCACGGGAAATTGTATTGTGATTCCGTGTGTCTTCCTTATGTCAGTGCCTTGGCCAAAGGCATTGCGCCCACCGTTGATACTGAGGTCGTGAGGCCAGCCGACATGGAACACACCTGTACAAAGGCTCTTGTGGTTCGAGGAAATGAATGAACATGGGGATAAGATCGTAGTATCCGTGGGTCCTCAGCGCCTTCATGGTATTATCTCATTTCCTAACAGGCCTGCTTCCTGTGCAGTCCTCGTTCTGCATCCACATCCCCTCTATGGTGGAACGATGGACGATCTTGTCACTTCGGAAGTAGAACGCACTCTCTTGGATGTTGGTCTAATCACGATGCGTTTCAATTTTCGAGCCGCAGAACCTGGTACCTCTTATGTAGGAGCGGCGGGTGCGATTGATGACGCATTGGCAGCTCTTGATGTTCTACGCGACAAAGTGCATGTGGACAAGGTCGGAGTAGTTGGATACTCGTTTGGTGGTTCTGTAGCCTTGCACATTGCTGCAATTCGTGATGTCGGGTTCTTGATCACTCTAAGTGCTTCCTATGATATCGCGGCCGAGGTGGTTTCTTTTGTTGAACATCTATCATCAATCATCTGTCCGACATTGTTGATTCATGGTTCAAATGATTTGGTCGTGCCATCAAGTGATCTACATCGTCTTGGTATGATGTTGGAGAACACAAGAGTTCAGAAGATTCTCTTGGCTGGTGAAGGACATTTTTATCATAGGTCTCTTGGTGAGGCACTTGATGGTATTCTGAGTTTTGTAGCGTCTCTTTGTGACGAGCCGCCAAAGAGTAATGATTAAGAACCCTCTTCACTTCCTCAGAGAGCAGGTGCTCTTGATGCTTCGGGCCGCACTCTTTGACCTTGATGGAACAATTACCGTTCTCACATTGCCTCTTGATGCAATGCGGTCTGACACCAAGAAGTACTATATTGATCATGGAATGCCCTCTAGTCTTATTGAACCAGCCGATGGGATCTCTAGCACACGAGTTAAGGCGCGAGAGTATTTTTTTACTCATGGTGTGACCGATGCCGAATGGGAACGTATGGAGCATGAGGTCGATGCTCTTCTCTCCCGTCATGAGGGGGATGCGGCATGGGACGCTCGTCTGATCTCTGGTACGCTTGATGTTGTGACGGAGATTAGGAAGCTTGGTATCAAGACTGCTATTCTCACCAATAATGGGCGACAGGCAGTCGATATCATCCTGAGCCATCTTCCTCTTCAAGACTATTTTGATCTCATTCAGACAAGAAACGAATCTCCGAACCCTAAACCATATCCTGATGGGATATTGCACGTTCTCAAGCGTCTCGGGGTGTCTGTTGATGAGGCGGTCTATATTGGTGACGCGCAGATTGATGCGGCCGCTGCACGTAGGGCTGGTATCCCCTTTTGGGCAGTGGCCACCGGAGAGACCCCAAAGGAAACGCTTCAGGAGGCTGGTGCAGATCGGGTGTTTGATAATTTGCGTGACATTCTACCCGTCATCCGACAGTTGATCTAAAATCATCGTTCTCTTTGATTAAGAATGTCCTTTTGTTAAGTAAACTCATTTTATTCGAGCTATATGCAACGGCAAAAATTTGATGACTGCTATTATACGGCCTCGATTCCCTCTTTTGGGGCGTTTTTATGCGTACAACGTTCTATTATATGGGTTTATTTGTTCCTTGTCAACATATTGTTCTCATAATTGATTTGTGCAGCTATCAAATAGTCTCTTATTGAATTCATTGGGTCATAGAGCTGATGAAAAATGAAACTGGATGAGGGATCCTTTATGGTTCTTAAAGCCGCTCCGGGTGCGTACTCCTGCAGCTCTCTTCCATTGCCTCAGTCATGGGATCCTGTCAAACGACCACATGTTGCATTATTGATTCCTACTGGAAATGAGTTGTTCCGTGTCATGCTTTCTACTCCCCAAAATAATAATGACCATTTGGAAATATCGAACCTGAGTAAGATCGATGTTGGTTCTATTATCGAGATACGCTATGGCGAAGTCGAGTATAAATATTTTAGAAAAGATAGTACTGGCTGGACCAATGTCGGTGCCTCTGACGATCCCTTCTTTGTAGAAGTGTTTACTTCTGGTCTGACCCCTCTGTATCTTATTGCGCTTGAGACACCTATACGATCACTCATGAACGAGTGACTTTGTTTTTGTGTAATGCTTATAGTCTGCAGTCTTCACCTGCTACTTTTTCTGGCTGACAAATTTGATTCGAAAAAATACATGAGTGTGTGAGGAGGCGCAAAAAAGAGAAAGGTTCGCTTTGGTTGCTTGAGAGGAGGAGAGGAACTCTCTTAGGAGAGGATGTGTGCACTTCAAATGCGATCAGGATTGTGGGAGGGGTTCTCGTTTTACAACGAGTTCTTGCGCCTCCTCGACACATTCAAGGAATATTAGGAAGCTACTTCTTAATAAGGGTTGCGATTATCGCCAAAAATTACCGTAGTTCTTGCGAACTTCGCAAAAATACATCAATCGTAGATTTTATTATATGGGTATAATACAATGCATACACAACTAACCGGGGCCATTTCTCTTGTTCCCATTATTCTCTCCTCCTCCTTCCTGCGTTCTCTAGGCCCCGGTATCCTCCTCTTGTTTCTTTATGATCTGACGTAATTGAGTTCTTTTTTGATTCCCTGGATCACAATGAATGAAAACACATTCATGGAATGCAACTATGGTGGACAGATCGTGACACATTACATGTCTCATTGAAAATGGTCGTATACTACTTCTCCGACACTACGCGCATTCTATTATTGTTTCGAGGCAATACCACCAATACGCTTATATGCTAATATAACCTATTACGAAATAGTCGGGGACCACTCCCAACCGCTACTCTACAACCTCTCTCTCATCTGACATTTCTCATTCTAGGTCCCCGCGGACTCTTTTTTAGCAATCTTTAAAGGTGCGCCAAGGCTGTCAGAGGTCGAAGGTGACTCAAATTGTCGTCAGCAAAGCAAGCCGTGGATAGCACCATTAAGCGTGTTCTAATTCACATGGCCGAGATCATTGCATCTATCATTCTGCTAGTCATAATTAGTCTGCCGCTTATTTTCGTGATTCCAATGTGGTTCCAGGAAGTTGCATTCGGGACAACCATTGCAAATCTTGCGGTTAATCCTGTCACTTGGTTTGGTCTTTTCGGTGCGGTTGGAGTGACCGCACTGATTGCGATAGTAAGTCTGATCATCGGTTACGCATATGTCATGGGCATGAGCCATAGGATCGAGGTAAAGAAGACACGCCCCAAAAAGGTCAGTGAGCCTGAGCCTGCTGAGTCTGAGACTCCGGTTGAAGATGCCCTTGATGAAGAGGTACCAGCAGAACCCTCCGATGACGACGTAGTTGAGGAGTCCTCAACTGACACATCTGATTAATGGTACCATCGCAGTACGGCCATGTTCAACATGTGCCTACCTGCCTCTTTTTTTATAATACATCTTTAATTGTCTACACCTATTGAGGTATGAACAGCACTGTTGGGCATTGATGGTAGCGTAAAGAGAAAGAGAGCGACCGGGAAAAATATTCCCCGGTCATTGGGGAATTATTCAATTCCAATTTTCTTGCTGATCTTTTCAGCAATTTCTTCAAATGCTTTTGCGACTCGTGAGTCCGGTTCGGCCACAACAAAGGGTGTTCCCATGTCACTGAGTGCAACGACTTGTGGGTCGAGTGGGAGTGAACCGAGAAGATCGATGCCATATTCTTTGGCGGCAATTTTTGCAGCGCCCTCACCAAAGATACGGTAGGTCTCCCCACACTTCGGGCAAACGAACTCAGCCATGTTCTCAACAATTCCTAATACTCCAACTCCCATTTTCTGGGTCAGTTGAATTGCCCGTCTTGCGTCAAGTGCTGCAACCTCTTGAGGTGTAGACACAATAATGACTCCATCAGCATCAGGAATGGACTGAAGGATGCTTAGTATCTCATCACCAGTTCCAGGCGGTAGATCTACGACTAAGACATCAAGAGCACCCCATCGCACATCTCCGAGAAACTGAGTGACTGCCTTTGCAACAAGTGGTCCTCGCCATGCAACAGCATCATCCGACTTGCGAAGCAGAAACCCCATGCTCATGACTTTGGAACCGAGAGGGCCTTCTACCGGATAGATGAAATTCTCTCCCGCCTCAGGATGCTCCCCTTCCAGTCCGAGGAGTTTGGGGACATTTGGCCCATAGATATCAACATCAAGGATCCCCACGGCTAGATCTTTCTTGGCGAAAGACATTGCAAGATTTGTCGCAACCGTTGTCTTTCCAACACCACCCTTGCCTGACAGCACAACTATCTTGTGCTTGACATCTTGCATTGCTTTCTTGATCTCTGGTGGTACGAATACTGGCCTTGTACCAGTGGAGGCCTTATCTGTTGTCTTTGCCTTTTCGATTTTTGGCATTTTGACGACTTTCTTCGCCATTGTTAATTCCTCACACGTAAAATCGAGCACTTTTGCTATTTAATCTGTTAGATATGACTAACTCTTAATACCGTCTTGGTCTATAATTAGATTATAGACCTACGTCCTGTCACCATTAAAATAAGAAAGAAGTTCGTGTGCGAGCTGTTTTGAAGAACCTGCGATAAAGCTCATTCTGTATCGTGTGTCAATCGGGAGGTTCAATCGTTGGCCGTCGGGCCCCATGACATAACCTCCTGCCTCTTGAACTATGTGGGTGCCCATGACATGAACAATTGGAAGTCTACCTCTCATGTCGATCATTGCATCAAGAGAGCCACCAGCGACCCAACAGAGATCCAAGAGGTTGCTGGCTGATCGCCTCATGTCCCTGACTGCTGAGAGTGTACGTGTGGTGGCCTCTGCGAATGTTCTATCCCACTGCCGTTTTGTGTCATACGAGATGATCGCCTCTCGTGCCTGACGAGGCTTTCTAACGGTCACGCGCTTACCATTTTTAGTCACACCTCTCCCCTTGACAGCAAGGTAGGTCTCGTCTGTAAAGATGGAGTCTACTATACTCAATTCAATATCGTCCATGGTCATTGCATCTCCAAATGGAACAAGCGCAATGCCGATCGAGCAGAGAGGAATTCCCCGTTCGAGATTTGCAGAGCCATCAATTGGATCGATGACGGCAAGGTACTCCGGGCGACCATCCGCCTCTAAGATTCCTAGCTCTTCAGACATGATCTTCATAGGTACTGACGATGATCTGATGGTCTCAACGATTGCATCCTCTGCTAATTTGTCTAATAGGAGGGTCTTGTCGCCAAATTGGTTCTCGGTGCCTGTGAGTTCTGTAGCATTATCAATTCCTTCTAAGACGACGGTCTTGGCAGCACTTGCAGCGTCCCGAAGTAATTTCTGTAGATCCATCTTTATCTCCGGAATACACATTTCGAGACTGACTTTAACCTTTGTCAAAAGGTCTCGCAATTGTTTAAAAGCCTCAGATGTGCAGAATAAAACGAATGGGCAATACTGGTGGATGCAATGGGCTTTCTAAGCGGCAAGAAAAAAGTGAATACCGAACAAAGTATCCTTGAACTCAAAGGAGTTATCAATTCCCTCTCACTCAGTATACGGCAGTACGATTCTCAAATCGATGAACATCGCCGGGCTGCCAAAGCCGCTATTCGGCAGAATGATCGGGCACTTGCAAAGACCCACCTTCAAGTTGCGGCGGATCTCCAGATGCGGAGAGCAAAGCTTCATCGTCAAGTGATGACATTACAGGCTGCAATTACAAACATCACAGATGCCACGACCCAGTCCGAAGTCTTTCGAGCTATCCGAGTTGCCCGGCAGGCTCTCAAAGAACAAGCCGCTATGTTGCGACCAGAAGCTATCCAGACCGAGATGGATGGTCTTGCCGATGCCATGGATCAGGTTTCTATTGCTGGCGAGATTCTCTCCGAAGATCTCACCGGGGCGTCATCTTCACTTGAGGTGGAGGAGGCTGCTGATCGAGAGCTTGCCAGTCTTGAGGCTGAGATGCTTATGGAGACAGAAGGCGTCCTTCCTCCCGTCGATGCCAGCCTGACAGCCGATACTGTCCCGGCGACGACCAAATCCACAACGGAGACCAGTTCTTCTTCGGCTGAGGCGGGTAGCGGTTCTGATACTGATGCACAGATTGATCAAATCTTGGCCGAACTAGAACAAGAGGCGCGAGCAGAACGTAAAAAAGAGGCTGAGAAGTAACTAGTGAGGCCTACATACGATACAGATAGGTATGTTTACTGGCTGAGGTCTCTTTATGACAATTCGTTTGGTAGTCTTTGATGCAGATGGTACACTGACAACGCATAGTAGCATTTGGTGGCGGCTCCATCAGGAGTTCGGAACAACGAAGGAGGGCCGAGAATATTACGACAAGTTCTTTGCTGGGGAGATCGACTATGATACTTGGGCGGACTTGGATGTGGGGCTTTGGAAGGGACAACCTGTTGAGGCTGTCGAGAGAGTTGTACGAGAGACCGATTTGGTCACTGGAGCAAAGGAAGCAGTGACAGTGCTGAAGGAGGCTGGTTTTGAGACCGCAATTCTCTCAGGTGGACTTGATTTTTTGGCCAATGATATTGCCAAGCGACTTGGTATCGACTATGTTCTTACAAACCGGCTTGATCATCATAATGGTGTTCTGACAGGTAGCGTGGAGAGCCATGTCGGATGGGGCGACAAGAAACGGGCGATTCGTCAAATAGTTGACCACTTTGGAGTGAGGCTTGAGGAGACCGCATTTGTGGGTGACGGCCGTAACGATATCAGTGTCATGTCCGTTGTCGGGTTCGCAATTGCCTTTATGCCAGAGGATGAAGAGGTCGCTCAGGCTGCTGATGTGGTGGTGAGGGAGCATGACCTTCGAGCCATCCTCCCGTTTCTCATATCATCGGACCCCAAATGAGTAAGATGAAGACATAGGCCTGAAGGAGTACGATCATCGCCCCCTCAAAGAGGTCGAGTTTGTGATCATCGGTGATTGCTCTCTTGAGGAACCAGAGGCTACCTGCAATGGCCACTATCTGAAACATGACGTATCTGTCCAGTGGAATGGGCACAAATATACCGATGCCCCCCATCACAAGAAGGACGATCTGGAGAACTCCGCCGATCAGATTTCCTACGGCAAGATTGGTCTTTCCCCGTGATGCGGCCATTATTGCTACACCATGTTCTGGAAGTGCGCCTGCAAGACCGAGGATAAATGCTGCAATTGTGACGGGGTCTCCGAGTTGTCCCACAAAGGCATGGTGTTCTTCAAGAAGGAGCTCTACGGATGAGGTGAGAATCTCTCCGGCAAAGAAAATCCCAATGAATCCAATGAGCGTTAGTATCATGGCTGTCCGTCTTGCATGGTGTGGGATTGCTAAAGGCGCATCCTCAGCCACTTCTCCCGACTTCAATGCCCATGCATAGATGATGTATGAGAGAAAGAGCATAGAGGCTCCTATTGGAGGGAACCGTGGATCAGGAGTGGTTCGAGATACAAAGTCTACCATCCCCAGGGCAAACATACTCAAGAGCGCAACAATTGTCCATCGGATGAGTACCGAGTCTTTCTTGATCGCCTCTTCCGGGACGGTCATGTCATCCTTGCCTTTTGTCGCAATAATTATCGTGATACCGAGCAATAGCATATTGAAGCCTGCCGAGACAAGAACTGAAAGCACAGAAATGTCCAGCATGTCCATGTTGTTTTGTGTGTATCCACTGTATGCTGCGAAACCGCTCACTACTGCCTCGGGCATATTGCTGGCAAGACTTGACAGCATCCCGGCCATGTATGCGGTCATAGCCGCATGGCCCGCAACACTCTCGATTCCCTCGACCGCCCACTCACTAGGTCTAAATGCCAGCCACGTGCCGGCTACCAGTCCTAAGACAATCATCACTGTTGCATCGTGACTGATGAAACGATAGTATATGTAACTACACAGGAGTAGACCGACCATGACTGTTTCTTTTTTGGTCATATTGATTGATTCACGGAGTGATTTGTATTCTCGACTTTCAGGTGGGTGATCATGGTCTTGAGAATGCACGCAACATCCCTCTCAGACTACTATGTTGTAACTGATGGTTTTGCAGGAACAGGTACTGACATCTAATAATTCTATGTGCCAAAATGAACTCTGCTGGACTCATCTCTGGAGATATCGTGCGTTTGATCCTGTGTTCAGTAATACGACCTCTTCGTCAGGGTCGATCTCTCCGGTCTCGATGAGGTTTCGAATGCCTGCCAGACCGACGGCTGGCTCTGGACCAAGATTGATTCCTTCCATGGTCGCAGCCATTCGCTGAGCCTCTGCAATATCAGTCTCGGCAACAGCCACAGCACCTCCCTCAGTTTCTCTGATGGCCCTCATTATCAACTCGCCAGCGAAAGGATGTGGTACCCTCAGGCCGAGTGCCTCAGTTCTTGGTTCGTTCCAAGGTTCAACAGTTGTCATCTTTTTCTCGACTGCTCTGACAATAGGTGCACAGTGTTCGCTCTGGGCTGCAATAAGGCGTGGCAGTCTCTCGCCGATGAGACCAATGGTCTGGAGCTCTTTCATTGCTTTCCATATCCCAATGATCGCGGTTCCACCACCAGTAGGGCAGACAATGACATCCGGGGCTTCCCATTCTAGTTGTTCGGCGATCTCAAAACCCAATGTCTTTTTTCCCTCAACACGGTATGGTTCTCGTGTGGTTGACAGATCTGTCCATTCTTCTTTTCTGTTCATCATCTCAGTACGGCAGTCTGATATGGTCCCTTGGATCAAGATGGTCTCAGCCCCATAGAATGAACAGTCTTGACGAAATACGTCCGGTGTATCTTCAGGCATAAAGATGGATGCTTTTGTTCCCGAACGTGCTGCGTATGCGCTCAGAGAGACTCCTGCATTTCCAGCAGTAGGCAGCGCAAAACTGTTGCCACCAAGTTCTACATGTTTTGACACGGCGGCGCAGAGTCCACGATCTTTGAAAGACCCTGTGGGGTTCAACGTCTCTTCTTTGATCCGTAGTGTCCTGAGTCCAAACTTTGCACCCAAATGTGGGGTGGTCAGTAGTGGTGTCCAGCCCTCTCCCAATGTAAAGACATAGGATGGTGACTTGACAGGAAGTAAGAGTGAGTAACGCCACATGGAATTGATCTTCGTGGGGAACAAGTCCAACTGTACAGCCTCTTCAACACCACTAAGATCGTATTGTGCCAGTAACGGAGATCCACACACGCATATGCTAGCTTCCATATCTGCCGAATATTGTCGTCCACATCTTGGGCACTCCAAATTAGTAATTGCAGAGAACAATCGGCAATCATCCCTCGTAAGTTATCTCTCCTTGGACAAGATAATCTTGTACATTGTGGGCGTGCGTGGTCTCTGTCTTAGAATGAATCATTTTTCATCCATCTTCGACATGTTTGCCACGCAGTACTTTTAATGCACACCTTCCTCATTTTGTCCAAAGATTGCTTAATTTCAGCGTTGCTGCTTGCAACCCAAGCACTCGATAGACCCCCTCCCTTATTTGTATGCCGTTTCTCTAACATGTTACGATCAGAGTAGTTGCCATCTCACTACTGCACGTACGTGAATAATGATACTTATTAGTGCTGTACCCAAATTTGGGTCAACTACTCAAGGTAGGGATTTGCTTGGAAGGCCATTCGCGTCCAATTCTACCATTTACTGGTCTGGTCGATTTGACGGAGCTGAAGTTGGCTCTTATCCTGAATGGGATCAATCCACGTATTGGTGGTGTGCTCATCTCAGGACCAAAAGGTACTGGAAAGACGACGATAGTTCGAGCATTTGCTGATCTGCTTCCCGACGTTGATGTAGTTGAGGGTTGCAGATTCGGTTGTGATCCTCATAGTCATGATAAGCTCTGTCCCGAATGTCAAGAGCGTCTTCAACGCGACGGAAGTCTTCCTGTTACTAAGCGAAAGATGCGCGTGATCAATCTCCCCTTGTCGACTACGGAAGATCGACTTATTGGAGCACTTGACATCGAACGTGTTCTGCAGGATGGGATTCGTGCTCTCCAGCCGGGAATTCTTGCAGAGGCAAATCAAAATGTCCTCTATGTGGATGAGGTGAATCTGCTACCTGATCATTTGGTCGACGACCTTCTAGATGCTGCTGCTACAAAGATGAATGTCATAGAACGAGAGGGGATTTCGATCACTCACCCTTCCGATTTTATTCTTATTGGAACCATGAATCCCGAAGAAGGCGAATTGCGACCTCAATTACTGGATCGATTCCCTCTTCATGTTGCCGTAGGTGGTGGTCTCTCAATTGACGACCGCATGGAACTTGTGAGGCGCAATCTGGAGTTTGAACAGGACCCTGATGCATTCCGTGAGGCGTGGGCGAAACAGCAGGAAGAACTCCGTGAACGTATTGCTCATGCAAAGGAACTTCTCAATGATGTTGTTTTACCCGAGTCTGGGCTGCGTGCAATTGCAATGGCCTGTGATGCACTTGAGGTCGATGGCGTCCGTCCCGACATTATCATCAGCAAAACTGCGATCACTAATGCGGCCTTTGAGAACCGCACTGAGGTGACCGTTGATGACATGCGACTTGCTGCAAAGCTTACACTGAGTCACCGTACCCGTCGTGGCGGTCTTCTGGAGCCTCCAAACCCTGACGATATTGATGAGGCTATCCTTCGTGCTATTGAGGTGGCAAAAAAGAAAGATCGACGCAAGTCCCCCACTGAGGTTCCCAAGTCCAAGGATGACGATGATGGGACCTCTGGACGCAGATTCAGTGGTGGCCGATTTGGTCGTCAGAAACAATATGCCGAATGGGGAAAGCAGGAAGGAAAAAAAAAGCTCCGGGTAAAGTTCGGAATCCTGAGGGGAATCCTATCAAGGGGACTATATGTGCCATAATGATGGTTGCAATCTTCCCCTATTTCTTCTGGCTTCTCTATAGCCCGATCAATGTCTTGGCTGGTGGGGTTTTTGGAGTAGTACCACCCCTCCCCATTATTCTCATTGACACCGTTGTCTACATTCCCATCATAGGTACTCTCATCCGGATCTGGCTTCAAAATATGATGAAACGAAAAGGCGGTCCTGCTGCGGGGATCGATGTTGTTGAACCCGGTGGCGGTGAGCCTGAGGAGGGTGATGAGATGGGTACTGCCACACGCCCCTATAGTGAGAAGAATCCTCCAAAGATTGCTGGCTCCAAGTCGGATATTCGTGATGCTCCTCACATTGCACGTGATTTCTTTGTGAAGACCCCTGATATTGAGAGTGGGATGCCGCTCTTTGATATGGATGCACTTAGAGCTCGTGCCATGTTGAAATCTCGGGTGTCCTCAGGAGGTTGGATCAGAAAACGGGTTGCTACTCGGGGATCCGGTTCCCTGAAGGCATCAGAGTCTTCAACTGTGGGTAGACCATTACGTTCGCGTGTCCCTTTGGGTAAGGTCTCCAGTATCCATGTCCCTGCAACCATCATGGCGGCTATTGCCCGCTCGGGAGGAAGACGTGAAGATGGCCGGATCAAGATCTTGCCTGTTGATCTTCGAGAGAAGGTCTTTACTGCAAAGACTCCTCTTACGGTCATCTTAGTAATTGATGTCAGTCTTTCAATGAAGGGGAGTATGAAACAGGTCCGGAAGGTCGTTGAACGTATCGAGCGGGAGACCCGTGGCTCACGAGATCGGATTGGGATCATTGCGTTCAAGGATAGTGGTGCTATTGAGGTCCAAGCGCCAACGAGCAACTGGAACAAGCTGTATCGTGCGCTGGCGCGTCTTCGTATCTCAGGTCTCTCTCCGCTTGCGGATGGACTGATGAAGGCCATTGAGACCTTGAAGCGTGAGCAGATGCGTTCTCGTAATGTTGAGGCACTGGTCGTGATGCTCTCTGACTTCTCGGCGAATATCCCTCTTGCTCAGTTTGCAGGGCCCGGTCATCAACAATACACTCCTGTTCGAGATCTCATCCGTGCTGCACGGATGGCACGTAGCCAAAAGGTCCGACTGGTGACGGTCAATTTCAGACAGGACCAGAAGCAATGGGTGCGACTACTGAAGCTCCCCTATCATGACGCAATTGACTTGGCCACCACTCTGCGAATGAAGAAAGAAGGGTATTATGATCAAATCGAGACCATTCTGGCTGTACCTGCCTTTAGAGAAACCTTTGGTGCCTTTCTTGTGGCAAAGATTGCAAATGGCCGGTCTTATCTTCCAGAGGAGGTTCTCAAGGCAAGCTCGGTCCTCGGAGAGTTTCTCGCAGCCTGTCAACGAAGGAGCAAGTTGAGACCCGAGGCTCTTGAAAATCCTGAGGCATACTTGAGTTGAGAGTGCCATCTCGATTAGGTTATTAACATTGGCTGAGCTGTCAGGACGCGCACGGATTCGCTATTCGCCTGGTGACATAGTGAGTGCGGAGAGTCCCGCAATGGGATATCGATGAAATCACTTTTCATACACCATGGCACAGGATCTGTGCGCACCAATCTGAGGCAGATACAATGCATCCCGGAAAAGTTCCACCCGATGTCTTGAGCAGACTCGTGTTTCCCTTTTTGGGACATGCTGATCCAAATGTGCTTCTTGGTCCTGCGCTGGGTCAAGATGCATCTCTGATTCGGATAGGCGATAGGATTCTTATTGCCTCGACCGATCCGGTCACTGGATCTGTTGAAGACATTGGCTGGATCGCCGTCAATGTGAATGCAAATGATATTGCGACCTTTGGTGTGCAGCCTCGCTGGTTCTTTGTCACTCTTATGATGCCACCGGGATCCCAGCCTGATGATGTGGGCACGATAATGCAGCAGATCCATGAGGCCTGTTCAAGGCTCGGAATTACTGTTGCCGGAGGCCATACTGAAGTGACCGTTGGCCTTGATCGACCAATCGTTGTCGGGTTTATGCTTGGTGCCTGTTCGGAGGGAGAGTACGTGACCTCCTCCGGTGCGAGGCCCGGGGATGCCATTATCATGACCAAGAAGATTGCAATAGAGGGCACGGCAATAATTGCAACAGAGGGTGCGGATTATTTCTCTGGCAAGATCGACCAATCGCTTCTTGAGGAGGCTCATGCACTTCGAGATCTGGTCAATGTTGTCAAAGAGGGGGTCACCGCCTTCAAGACCGGGCATGTCACGGCGATGCATGATCCTACAGAGGGTGGGCTGGCTGGTGGGCTTCATGAGATATGTGATGCCAGTGGAGTTGGCTTTCGTATATTTGAAGACGAGATTGCCACGCACCCTGCCACACTTGCAATCTGTCAGTTGCTTAATATCGACAAGTACTATCTCATCAGTAGCGGTAGTATGCTTATCACCTGTGATCGTGATTCGGCTGATGATATTATTCGTGCGCTCGATGAAGTAGGCGTCTCTGCATCGGTCATAGGTGAGATCGTGAAAGACTCCCGCATTAGAGAGATCGTTACTGCTGCTGGGCCACGAGACCTCTCTCGCCCCACTACTGATGCTCTTTGGGATGCATTGGCTATTGTCATAGGTCAAGAAACTGCCTGAGCGTGTCGATGATCTCCTCGTCGGCCCCCGAGATTCTAATTGGCGAGATTGCGATGTTATTGTTCTTGAGCAGTGCATAACCATCAGTTCCAGGTGCTGGTTCCACCTCAATTCCTTTCAACCAATAGTATTTCCGTCCGTGAGGATCGATTCGCTCCACGATTTCATTTCGCATCCTCACTCGTGTGGGGCTTGCGATCTCAATCTGTGTCGTCGCGGTTATGGCTCCGGGGAAATTAATATTAATAACGTCGACATTCTTTGGCATTCCATGTTCTAGAACCTTAAGCGTGATGTCCCTGATTATCGCACATATTTGCTCATATTCGCATTCACTACCCTGATGATTGAACCATTCAGAGGGCGATGCTTCTACAGAGACCGCGATTGCCGGAAAGCCCTTCAAGGCCGCTTCCATTGCTGCGCCAACAGTACCACTGGTCAGCATACTCTGATACCCTACATTGGCTCCCGCATTGATTCCAGAAATGAACAGCTGAGTGTCCTTGGCAAACCAGTCTGCAAGTACTACTGAATCGGCAGGGGTCCCATCATGTGTGATGAGTCTATATCTATCACTTTTGATCTCGGTTGCCCGAAGTGGTCTGTTCAATGTCAGAGCTTTACCAGTGGCACTTCTCTGGCCATCTGGAACTATCACTGTCAATTCGACAACTTCGCTCAATGTTTCAGCGAGTGCTAGTAGTCCTTCGCTCTGTGGTCCATCATCGTTCGTAAGGCAGACTTTGTGCATTCATGAAGTCCTCACATAATTAGGGATAGATTTTCAAATTATCCTATCCAGATAAGAATGACGATACTGTAAAAAAAAACGAGAAATATGAAACGGGAAGTGCTGATCACACTTCCTGTTCCATCTAAAGTGCACTACAAATCGTATGCTTTGAGGGTCTTCCTCTTGTTCTCTGTGCAGCGTTTCATTGCTGCCTTCAGGAGCTTTTCAATCTCCTGATCCATAGCACCATAGAAGTCTGACCCTACCATCAGATTGTTTTTCTTCGCGAATTCCTGTATCTTACTTTTAACAACAAAGCTCATTTTAATACCCCTTTGTTTTAAAGGAACGCTATTTAGATTCTATGGCTCTTGCTTATAAGGATTGTCGGAATGTCCTCCGAAATTACACATTTGGCGCAGTTTTTGGCGGTCTGGGATGCCATTTTATAGCAGGTTGTCTAGCAAAATCTTGACAATTTGCTCCGACGCGACGCCCTCTCCATACGGGCAAGGTCTCTTCCTGTCAAGTCCTTTTTCGATCTCGCGTTTTATTATCTCGGGAAATTCGTTAGGATTGACCCCGACCACTGTTGCATGGCCAGATTCAACGGCCTCTGGGCGTTCGGTGGACGTGCGAAGTACAAAGACACGTTTATTGATGGATGGTGCGGTGACTTCTTCTTGAATGCCTCCCGAATCTGTGATTACAAAGGAGGACATCTTTAGGAGTCGTAGGAAGCTGAGGTAGCCAACAGGATCTACCAGATGAATGTTCTCACACTGGTCCAGTTCTTTCATGAGATCAAATTGTTTGATCCGATTGACAGTTCGTGGGTGTGCTGGAAAAACAATGTCGGTCTCAATCTCACCAAGACCTCTAATCATCCCCGAGAGGATCTTTTTCTCATCAACATTTTCAGCTCTGTGCATCGTGAGTACTGCAAAGTTGTCAAGTTCTTTTGCGATATCCGGTATGGGCGCGTTCATGGCCGCAGGTAATCTTCGCTCCAAGGTGTCAATGACCGTGTTACCAGTCACGAAGATTTTGCCCCAAACATTCTCCTTCCTCAGAATTTCAGCAGACCGTTCTGTTGGGGCGAACAAGAAGTCTGAGGCATGATCCGTGAGTCTCCTGTTGAACTCCTCAGGCATTCTTCGATCATAGCTTCTGAGACCGGCCTCGATATGCGCTATAGGAATCTGTAGTTTTGAGGCTGCCAATGCGGCTGAGAGAACCGCATTTGTATCACCCTGAACGAGCACTACATCAGGCTGTTCTCGCAATAATGCCTCCTCTATACCGACGAGTGCCTTTGCAGTCTGCTGCGAATGTGAACCTGAACCGATATTCAGATTGACATCAGGAGCTCGGAGCGCGAGATCCTCAAAGAATGCCCGGCTCATCTTATCTGAATAATGCTGTCCGGTATGAAGTAAGAAACATCGGATTCCCTGTTTATCCTCGAACTCTTGAATGACTGGTGCTGTCTTGATGATCTCAGGGCGGGTCCCTATCACAAAGAATGGCTTCATGGCCTGCATCACACTGTTCCAAATCAGCTCTTCTTGATAAGCGTGGTGTTTTGCCATCACTCAGTAACAAGACCTTTAAGATGGAATTCCCCTTATCTCATGGAAGGACCCAGAGGTGTGGCATACCTTGCGATATGCTTACGGAATCATATTTGGTGCTTTGCTCCCCGGAATCATCTTTGTAGGAAGTGCATTCATCAAGTTGGCTGGCTTCGGTATTACCGACCCAACGATCTTGCAGACCATTTGGAATATGTACCTCATCTGGTTTGCCGTCTCAATCATATTGATTGTACTGCCGCTCATAATCAGTTATATCCAATTTCGAACGGAATTTAGGGAGATCATTGCTTTCGAATTCGGAGGACTCTTGTTCTTTACGCCGTTCTGGTTCATCTTTGCGACAGATATCTCTGGTGATTACTGGGTGGATGTTCTCATAAATGGTATTGAGAATGGACTCCCCACATTTGGCTATGGCGGCGCTATTCAGGGAACTAACATTGGCCCGATAGTTATTATCCCCTCAATGATCATTTTTATTGTTCTTGGGCTCTACGTTTTGAGACCCTCATTTGTCAGTGCCTTTGCTTCTGGAACTATGTCCATCTCCTTCTCTCTGGGTGGCTTTCTCCCATCGGGTTCTGCTCCAACCGAAGGTGAAGAGGGTGCAGCTCCAGCAGCAACAGGAGCACCTGCTGCCATAAGTGGCGATTCTGTGGAAGAACTGAAATCGCTTCTGACCGAGTTGGGAGTTGCTCCGGCCATGATTGACTCTCTGATTAATGCGGGCATTGCGACTACAACCGATCTTGTTTCCACAAGTCCTGAGCAGATCGCGCAGATCACTGGTATGGGTCTTGCAGCAGCAGAAAACCTGAATGCTCAAGTCCAGAAGAAGATGTGGTTTGAGGGAATCTAATCCCCCGAACCTTATTTTTTCTGTTCAAAGTTCACGAGTGTTTTTCTGTTCAAAGTTCACGAGTGCATCGAGTGCGACAAGGATAAGATCATCGATGGGGGGCTTGCTCTCTATCTTTGCCTCTTTTTCAACTGGTTCACCGATTATCATGCAGACCGTGCCCACTCTGACATTCCGTAGATATCCAATCACAAAGAGTGCAGCCGACTCCATCTCTGTAGCAATCACTCCAGCCTTTCTCAGGACTGCCCACTTGCGACGGGTCTTTTCGGGGTCTGCTACAAGATCCGGGTGTTCACTGTAGAATGCATCTTTACTGTGTCCTATTCCCACTCTATGACGGACGCCTCTCTTTTCAGCCGCCCTCTTTAGCTCAATGGTGAGATCCGAATCTGCTAATGCGGGAAATTCCACCGGAACATACTGGACTGAGGTCCCATCTTCTCTTACAGACCCTGTGAAGATCGCAAGGTCTCCCGCCCGCAATGTATTATCAATGGCACCTGCTGTTCCCACACGCACAAAGGTCGTGCATCCCACTCGGACCAGCTCTTCAATTGCGATCGCTGCGGATGGGCAGCCTATCCCTGTGGAGCACACACCGACAGGAACGCCCTTGTACGTTCCTCTAAAACTCCAATACTCACGTTGTCTTGCGACTTCCTGAGGCTCGTCAAAAAAGGTCTCTGCGATCTTTCTCGCACGATCCGGGTCTCCCGGTAAAAGTACAAGTTTCGGCATCTCGCCCGGTGCAATTCCAATGTGGTATTCTCGATTTTCGCCCATGTTGGTTGTGACTCCACCGCGCTTCAAGTTCAGGGAGTAAAAAGAGTTTCTACACGCACCGCTAAAATGATGCCGAAGAGATAGCCTTAAAACTGAAGTCAGGCCCACGCCCGATAAGTGATGAGATATGAGCGATGAAATTACGGACCTAGAGCGTAGTCTTCTCTCGGTGATTCTTAAGGACAGTCACCGCCCAGCAGCCATCACCCGCATATTGCAGGGGCGTCATGTTGAGTGCGATCAAAATACAGTCGTGCATACGCTAAACGAGCTCGAGAAGAAAGGTCTAGTGGAGCGTTTCACTACCAAGACATGGATCGCAACTTCGAAGGCCGAGAAGCTCTTCTCATAGAATGAAGGATTCTCACAAGACACGCACAAGTGTATCTACTATGTTGTATGTCAGATGAGGTCTCTGTTCGCAAAAAGTGTGAGTCCTGATAGTATTTGATGTGACTATCTTCTCCCCACTCTTTTCAACAAGCCGTTCCAGAAGTGACTCACCCTTCTCTCTAATCGGGAGAACATGGGCCACAGCGAAACCAACATCTTCTGCTCCCTGCGACTTGAGCCGTTCAGCAGCCTTGAGCAATGTTCCACCGCTCTTTGTAAGATCGTCAACGATGATGACCTGCTTATTCTCGACTTCAAGGCTTCCCGTCAGTTCCACCGAGAACGAATCAGATCTACTCTTTCCGAACCCTTCAACACTGAAACGTTCTTGGCCACCCTCATCTGGAGTGATGACTACGTAGTTGTCAAAGCCAAACTGCTCTGCTCCAAACTTGATGAGATCCGGAGTGATATCTAATACCTCAATGAGACCCCGCTTAATGAGGTTGGCCATCCACGGAATAGTATCTGATGCATGTGGGTTGATGACCCAGATCTTATTGCACGACTTGGCGATTAGGTCCATGGCCCAGCGGCTTGAGACCGCTTCCCCGGTCTTGAAGGCCTTGTCTTGTAGAGCAAATGGTTGGAACGAGAGGACGACCTCTACTCGTGAGGGCGGAACAAGAGGTGTTGCCTTGTATTTCTTATGACCGATCTCTTCAACCTCAACGGGTCGGTTCAGAACATCTAGAATGAGCAATAGTTCTGTCAGTCTATCTGAGGTGGAGAGATGCTCCTCTTCTGCGGGTCCTGCTCCCGTACACGACTGGATCACAACCACGCGTCTATCCGCGAGCTTGGCAACATCCGCAATACGCACATACAGGTCTTCATTAGGGAATACCCGCTTGTTGTCATAATTGAGATCGCAGGTAAAGACTCTATACCCGAGTTCCTCAAATCGCGTGCGGAGATGCTCTGCTCCACTGGCCAGGACAATATCGTAGTCTTTCATGTAATGACCACTGAGACCCGCCGACGTAAACCCCTTTATGAGGCTTGCCTTTGCAATAATGAAGAACGCTGCCGTAGCCTCTCTATAATTATGTGTGTCAAATCATCTTCCGTTGCTTTTGGTGTGTTGTTCTTGTATGTTCTTCTGTCATAGACCTGTCATTCGCGGTTCCTCTTGCCCGATGTATTTACTTCCCGGTCGCGCGTCATATTTCCTTCTTGCAGGACTGCTCAATTGTACGAACATTATCTGGACGATCTTCATTCCGGGATAAAGGAGCACTGGGCTTGCATTTTCACAAAAGATCTCAAGTGTCAGTTTGGTCTTCTTCTTGATTCCGGTTCCCGGATTCACGAGACCCGCCGCATGAACAATGATCCCAAGGCGTGCTATACTTGAACGCCCCTCAAGTAGTGCCGCATAGTTCTCTGAGACCATGATTGTCTCTTTTGTCTGACCAAGAACGAATTGGCGCGGCTGGATCGTAAATGGTTGTCCCTCTGTATCTACGAGTTCTGTGGAATCGTCTACCTGTGTCTTAGACTTAATATCAACAGCTTTGCCTTCATGATATATTCGAAATACTGAATCCAGCGTGAGATCGATCGAGCAAGGTCCCAGTGCTGTCTCATCAAAAGGATCGATTGCAATCTCACTATTTTCTATTGCAGTCAATATTCCGCTATCTGATAACATCATTACTGGTCACTTCTCCGTTTAACCGTTCTATTTTATCTGTGGTGTCTTGTAATGAATGCATTGCTATGTTTAGTGACGTATATTACGACAATCTAATATGACCGAAGTGTTTCCATACTCTTGCCACCAAGGTATGTGTGATTCGTGAGTCTGACTGCGCGTGAGCTTGTGCAACGGATTGCCAAAGATGCTGGCTGCAAGTACAGTGATATTGCCGAGCGGGTCAACAAGGATATGAAGGCTGGCAAGAGCCTTGTAGGCTCAGTGCAGCATATTGCTAAAGAGTGTGGTCTTAATCCCTCCAAGTACAAATTGGATGCGTCAAAAATCGCATCCACTATCAAGAAGATTCTTCGTGAGGACTATTCCCAGACGCTGATGATCTCTGCTGTACTCGCCCAAATGGTCGAGTCGAAAGGTAAGAATCGGCTGCCTCCTCCTGCGTTCTTTGCCTTTCTCGAGTTTCTCACGGAGACCAGCGAGACCGCAAGTCGGAACAATACTGACCCTCCTGATCATGTTGATGAATCTACGACTCTCGTCATTGAACTGACGACCTCTCTCGTGTCGGTTATCTGTAAGTGGTCCGTGACTGGTATTGAGGGTGTGTCCGAGGACTGTCCTCAAGATCTCCGAGACCTTGCCAAGGTGGTAGTTCGCAAGACTAAACTCTACCAGGCCGGGATGTGGACCTGTCTCTCGTGCGGAAAGATCGTTGCTCTACGAAAGACGCATGCTCTTCTCTGTCCTGAATGTGATGCTCGTCTGTCAGGCGATGGCCCTCATGTGGCGGGTTCTAGCTCTCGTAGAGAACGCCATCGTGTTGGCTACGGCCAATCAGAGCTTGGCGAGAAGATCGAATGAGCGCGGTTTTTTATTAATATAGCCCCTTGGTGAGCAAGTCTCTTGCATTCTCGATATCTGTTAGTGTCACTGGAATGTCATCTATTTGAAGTACTATCTCTCCCGGTGTGCTCTCAAGATGTATGACTACTGGATCTATATCTACAACATTACCAAGACTGAGCAACGGCGCAGTAAGACCATCATAGAAATCCGGTCGTCCTCGTGGAATGTTCATTCTCTTCAAAAGACGTTCTCCTTTATCTGTTAGAACTTGACCACATGTGGTATCATCGTATAGTGAGAATGCAATAACGAACCGTGTTGGAACATTACCTCTCAAATAAAACAGCATGTCCGTGACCCACTCATAATCTTTGACAAACACATCCCCAAAGATCAATATCAGATTATCATCGACCATTCCCTGAACCGGAATTACAGGGGGTTTTTCTCCAGTCGGGTAGCGATTCCATGTTGAGAATGACGGTGAATTGAATACCAACACAGTCTCGTAGTGTCCCTTATTGTAGAACTCCCTGCAAAGCCCTTGTCCTATCGGATTTAAACCCAGAATGACTGTGTAGCGATCTGTTAGCTTTCGCTTTTTGTAGACCTCTAAGATTGGCGAGATCCATTCTTGTTCGAATGTTGGCATAGAGTTCGACCAAATTCCTATTGGGTTTCCTCCCTAAAGCCTCTTTTTATGTTAGAACACGTGTTCCAAATTTACTTTATTATGGGGGCCTAATCCGATTCATTTATCTGTGTCCAACAATCCCGCGGTCGTGCGAACAACACGACGGAAGTTGTTACCCATGGACAAGTACATTGAGAGTGTCTACGACGCGGTCGTAGCCAAGGATCCTATCCAAAAGGAATTCCATCAGGCAGTCCGCGAGGTCCTCGAGTCCTTGGAGCCTGCCATCAAGAAGTACCCCAAGTTTCAGGAGTACTCAATTCTTGAGCGAATTGTTGAGCCCGAGCGCGTGATCATGTTCCGCGTGCCCTGGAAGGACAGAGATGGCAAGATTCAAGTAAATCGAGGTTTCCGAGTGCAGTTCAATTCCGCGATTGGCCCATACAAGGGTGGTCTTCGATTCCACAGGACCGTCAATCTCGGCATCTTGAAGTTCCTCGGTTTTGAGCAAATCTTCAAGAACAGCCTCACTGGCCTTCCAATGGGCGGTGGTAAAGGTGGTTCTGATTTTGATCCTCATGGTAAGACTGATGCAGAGGTTGAAACATTCTGTACTAGCTTTATGCTTGAGTTGAACAGGCACATCGGCCAGTTCACCGACGTACCTGCCGGTGACATTGGTGTTGGTGGCCGCGAGATCGGTTATCTCTATGGTGCCTACAGGAAGATCAAGAACGTTCACGGTACTGGTGTCCTTACAGGTAAGGGCCGGGGCTGGGGCGGTTCCCTCATCAGGCCAGAGGCCACAGGTTATGGTCTTGTCTACTTTGTTGAAGAGATGCTCAAGACAAAGGGTGAGGCACTGAAGGGTAAGACGGTTGCCATTTCCGGTTCTGGTAATGTGGCACAGTTTGCAGCCCAGAAGTGTATCCAACTTGGTGCAAAGGTCGTTACACTGAGCGACTCTAATGGCTCTATCTATGATCCTGATGGTATTGACGAGAAGAAACTCGCATGGGTCATGGAATTGAAGAACGTTCGCAGAGGCCGAATCAAGGAGTATGCTGAGCACTTCAATGTAGAGTACAACCCTGAGAGTAACCCATGGACCGTCGGTGCACAGATTGCTCTGCCAAGCGCAACTCAGAACGAGCTTGATGGCAAGGAAGCACAGGCTCTCGTAGACAACGGTGTCATCGCCGTTGGTGAGGGTGCTAACATGCCATGCACACCAGAGGCAATTGATATCTTTAAGAACGCCGGTATCCTCTTCTCACCCGGTAAGGCATCCAACGCTGGTGGTGTCGCAGTATCCGGTCTTGAGATGGCTCAGAACTCGCAGCGTCACTTCTGGACTCGCGAGCAGGTTGATCAGAAGCTCCACGAGATCATGGTCAACATCCACGCAACTGCCTACAAGACAGCAGAAGACTTCGGCAAGAAGCACGACTACGTCCTTGGTGCAAACATTGCTGGCTTCCTGAAGGTCGCAGAGTCAATGATTGCTCAGGGTCACCTGATGTAATATTTTTAAAACAAGTTAGGAGAGCCCTCTGGGTTCTCCCTTCTCTTCTTTTCTCTTTGATTCTCTCCGTGTTGAATCTAACTACGGATAATCTCAAGTAGTTCTCCGAGGCGTCGTTTCACATCGCTCTCGACTGTTCGGAGTTCTGCAAGTTGCCCTATCTGTTCTACACGTTCTCTCCTGTATTCTTCATCAGTTATGGTTCCTGCTCGGCGTTTCTTCTCCAGTTCATCCATCTGTTGATTGATCTCTTTTCGTCGCTGAGAGATGAGGTCGAATCCCTGACGTAAGGACATCCATTCGATCATGGCATTGGACTTTTCCTGTTCGATTCTCTCGCGTCTGGCCAGTTCCTCTTCCTGAAGGCGTAATTGACGATTGGCTGCACGAATTTGTTTCTGAATCTCATAGAGGCGCGATTCGACTTCCCGTTTCACTTGAACCAATTCTGTGGACTTGAGCCATTTCTCTTTATACCGCGCAAGATGTTCGGTTTCGGTGATCTCCCCTGCCTGAAGCTGTCTGTCCAGTTCTGAAAGCTCCTCCTTGACTTCTTGTAGTCTAGTCTTTAGCTCTTCATATGATTTTCTCAGGGCCACCCATTCAACACTATATTGTGTGAGAATCTCCTTTGGGTCCATGTCATATGCATCTTGCTCTGATGTTCCCTCTCGATGACTCATATTTCAGCCGTCCATTGTATATTATTTATTCTTCGATCTGAATTCGTTGCATGTGGTGTTGGACTTGGAATGCACCAGTTCAGGGGGCTTCCCATTTATCCTCGCCATAACAATTTCACCACAATATTTGACGCCTGTAGACAGACCATCTATTATGACTGTCAAGTCCACAGATGAGTTAGCAACCCTCGAAGCTGTTATTCCTATCAATTCATTTGATGCTCTTAAATTATGTCGTGATTTTACCTGTAAAACTGACATGTCGCAACATCTAAGAGTAGGAATAACAACGAACTATTCTGAGTGAAAACAATGGAAATAGAGGTCAACCTAGTCCCTCCAGAGAAACGCGGTAGTCTGCCTGACGATCCGCTGAACATTTCCTTCGGAACGCTCTTCACCGATTACATGTTCACAATGGAATATTCTGAAGGTCATTGGCATGACCCAAAGATAGTGCCCTACCATCCGCTTGCGCTTGATCCCGCTGCGCTGGTCCTTCATTATGGCCAAGGGATCTTTGAAGGAATGAAGGCCTATCGACGAGGTGACAGGGTGTTTCTCTTTCGCCCGGAAAAGAACCTTGAACGACTTAATGCCTCTGCAAGACGCCTCGTGATGCCCGAGATTGATTCACAGTTTGTTCTTCATGCAATTAAAGATCTTGTGAGACTAGAGCGGGACTGGGTTCCCCAAGAGCAGGGCACTTCGCTCTACATCCGTCCCACCATGATTGCAACAGAAGCCCGACTAGGCGTCAAACCCGCAAAAGAGTTTCTCTTTTACGTCATCTTGAGCCCGGTGGGACCATACTTTAAGGAGGGTTTCCGACCTGTCAAGGTCTTCGTCAGTGACAAATATGCTCGGGCGGTGCGAGGCGGAGTTGGCGCAGCTAAGACAATAGGCAATTATGCTGCAAGTCTTCTAGCCACGCAAGAGGCCAATGATCTGGGATATTCGCAGGTTCTATGGCTTGATGCACTGGAATACAAGTACATCGAAGAATGTGGGACTATGAACGTGTTTGTCAAGTTCAAGGACGAGCTGGCGACTACCCCTCTTGATGGGGCGATACTCCCGGGAATCACTCGTGATTCTGTCATTCAGCTGGCTCGTGATTGGGGTGTGACCGTCAAAGAACGCAAAATCTCTATCGATGAGGTCATTGCGGGAATTAAGGATGGTAGTGTTGAAGAGATATTCGGAACTGGAACCGCTGCAATCATCGCTCCTATTGGTGAACTCTATTACAAAGGGACCGCCTACAAGATCGACGGTGGTGAGGTCGGTGCTCTCACACGCCGGCTCTATGAGACCCTCACGGGACTTCAGTCAGGTGAGATCCCTGACAAGTTTGGATGGACCGTACAAGTGTCCTGAGCATTTCTCTGAAGAAGTGGCCACGAATCGACAACTAGCTTAAAAACAATGGTTCGGAATCCTTTTAGAGGCGTGCTCTATTGTTGAGAGTCCCTCAGAGGTGGTCACTCTGCAGAAGCAACTGTCTGTTGATTACACAAAATGTACTGGCTGTCGTCTATGCGAACTAGCCTGTTCTGCAAAACACGAAGGCGTCTTTCAACCGAGTCTTGCTCGTCTAAGAATCGTCAAGTATGATGATCTGGGACTTGATGTTCCGAATGTGTGTGGACCTTGTGAAGAGGCTCCGTGTGTGGAAGTCTGTCCTGTCTATGCGATGCGGCGCGATCCTGTTACAAAGATGGTGTATATTGATCATGACAAGTGTATACTATGCAAATCGTGTATTGGAGTCTGCGTTCATGGAGTGATTCGCCTTGACACAGTTGCTATGAGGATCATCAAATGTGACCATTGTGGGGGCGATCCCGAGTGTGTGAAGATCTGTCCAACTGGGGCTATCACGTATGGAACTCCTGCTCAGACTGCGGTCGTCGAGCGTCATGGAAAATTAAAAGCATACGTGGCCGAGATCAAAAGAACTGCGAAGGCCAAGTAAGGGGGAGTGAAGATGTCTATTGGTGGTTATACTGGTAAAATTCTCCGTGTCAATCTCTCGCAGGATACGGTACGGGTTGATAAGATTCCACAAGATTGGATTCGCCAATTTATTGGTGGCGATGGATTCGCCGCTCGAATTCTCTATGAAGAAGTTCCAAGTGGTACCAATCCTCTCTCTCCGGCTAACAAACTGATTTTTGCGACAGGCCCCATTACCGGAACATTATGGCCGATGAGTGGCCGCTCAGTTTTTGTAGCAAAGGGTGCTCAGACTGGTATATGGGCTGAGAGCCACGTTGGAGGGTTTATTGGCCCGGAGCTAAAATATGCCGGATATGACCTACTGGTCGTGGAGGGCCGGTCCGAGAGGCCGGTGTATATTTTGGTTGAGGACGATTATGTTGAACTTGTAGACGCATCCAAGCTCTGGGGTCTCAGCACCTCCGAAGCAACTGTAAAAATTCAGGAACAACAACGCGATCCTGATGTGCAGGTTGCTGCCGTGGGTCCTGCTGGTGAACGGCTTGTGAAGTTCGCCTCATTAATTGTCAATCACGCTCGGGCCGCAGGACGTACTGGGATGGGTGCTATCTTAGGCTCGAAGAATGTCAAGGCCATTGCAATCCGCGGGCATGGGGGCGTCCGGGTTGCAAATCATGAGGAATTTGTGGCCTTGGCCAAGCGTGCTCAGGAACGTGTCCGCGTCAATCCCCAGGCCAAAGAGATGGGGCAATGGGGAACTTGGATACTCACTGCCGTGAAACAGGAGATCGGCGAGCTTCCCACCTACAATCACCGGACGGGTGTCTTCCCCGGTTGGGAACAATTAAGCGGCGATTACATTCGACCCCGCTACACAATCTCAGATCGAGCGTGTTTCGGTTGTAGTCTAGCTTGTAAAAAAGTGAACTACATTCCTGATGGCCCCTTCGCAGGAACGCTGGAAGAAGGTCCGGAGTACGAGGGTCTGATGGCCTTTGGCAGCACGCTTGGAATAGCCGACTACCCCACTACATTGAGAGCAAATCAGATCTGCAACAAATACGGTATGGATGTGATCTCCGCAGGAACGACCATCGGCTTTGCTATTGAGGCCTTTGAACAGGGGATTATTACCGAGGCAGATACGGGAGGTCTGAAGCTACAGTGGAATGATAGTGCCCTCGTCATTCAATTACTTGAGATGATTGGAAAACGCGAGGGGTTCGGCGACCTTCTTGCAGAGGGGAGTCGAGAGGCAGCACGGCGAATTGGTAAGGGTGCAGAAAAATATGCGATGCATGTGAAGGGTCTTGAGATCTCTGGCCAAGATGGACGTACACATCGCAGTATAGGTCTCTCACACGCTACTGGTGCTCGTGGTGCAGATCATCTTCGCAGTCTGGTCACTGTTGACCAACTGGGGTATGAAGAGGTTGCGGCAAAACGGTGGGGGCGTGACAAATTACCCGAGATCATTAATCCGTATACCGAGAAGTACAAGGCGACAGCAGTAGTTGAGACCGAGAACACCTATTGCATTCGAGATACACTCATTGTCTGCTGGTATTCCGTATCATGGCCTCCTATCTTTTGGATGGACGACTTCGCTGAGATGCTTCCACTTGCTACTGGGATTGCTGAGTTTGGAAGCACCGAGCGGCTCACCGAGATTGCAGAGCGACAGGTCACCCTAAAGCGTCTGTTCAATGCACGTGAGGGGATAACCCGTAAAGATGATCAATTACCTGAACGATTCCTCAAAGACCCAATGCCCGAGGGTCCAGGTAAAGGGCAGGTGGTTCATCTCGATCCAATGCTCGATGACTATTATCGACTACGTGGCTGGGATCTGGAGACAGGTCTGCCAACTGACGATACTATTCGCCGTCTCTCTTTGCAGTGGGCCACATAATTGGTCTTCGACTCTAAGATTACTCGATATGATCAGCGTCGAGGAATCGATATGTAGAGTATATCATCATAGCCCAAAATTCCAAATCCGGCCTCATTTTCGAGGCGTACATGATCATCATGAATGTCATTCACTTTGACATTTGGGATCTTGGCAAGAGTATCCTTCTGCATATAGCGCAGATAGACTGTAAAGACGGTTTCACTATTTTTTAGTTCTTGAAAAACACTGGCCCAATTCGGCATGCACTGTTTCCTCCGCTTTTGTTTTGTATTCCACTTTTACTTTTAACAATGACGATTTCAGTCAGCGTGGTCTCATCACCTCTGGCTTCAGTCCAAGGCCGATCATGACCCCTCGAACCTGTTGCTCAAGATCCTTCCCTCCTGTAAAATGGAACATATGTGTGCCACAGTGTCGAGTGCAATCAGACGCTCCAAAGCCTGCTGGTCCCGGCTCGAATAGGATATGTTCTCCCAGCGCGTGGGCCACATCGCATTCTCTGTTGATCTCGCTCTGGGACCAGATGGCAAATCTGGCTCTTCCTCCCGCTTGAAGTAGGTAGTCTATATGCCAGTGCACAGTCTTGTTTTCTGAAAAGTGGCGTTTCAATCTATTCTCGATACTTGTGGATCCCGTGCCCATTGCGGAACCAACATAGGCCCACTCTCCTCTATCAAAGGAGAGACCTCCCATTGCCCCCACGCGGGCCTCTATTTTCTTTGGCACATCTACTATGAGAACATAGACACCTCTCATACATCAGACCTCACGTGCGTGGTGAAAAATATAGCTCACCTTGGTCTTTCAACAATCAGGCCGATCTTCGAAGCAAGTTTCCTATTGATTCTGCCTATTCTTCTCCGAATGAAACACGGGCTTCACGATTTTTTTAATTTGTTCCAGTGTTTGGCCGGTCGTGAGGATTCCCGCCTCGAGTTCACGAAGGATTCTAAATATTGAAGGTCCCAGCATGCTCCATTGTGGTCTCAGTACCTTAGATAGTAACCTGCAGCCATACCGTCCGCCGAATGGCTCGGTCTTTGCATGTTTGCAGATCCTCCCAGTTCTAAACTTTGACATGGCAAGTGCGGCTGGTAGGTGTACTACAAGCAGGTCTTGATCTACGACAACTGCCTGTCTTCCTGTAGGTAGTAGCTCGCCAGTGATTAGGATATCATGTCCGCTTTTTCTGACGTACTGATAGAGTGCCTTGTACATGCTCTCGTGGCATGGTCCGCAGGGATGTAGGTCTCCGGTCTTTGCTCGCTCTGCAATAAGATGATGGTCTGCTTCCGGCTCGACAAATTGATGAGCGAGTCCAATCTTTTCTCCAAGCTGGCGAATGTGGTCCTGGTCTCTTCTGTTGAGAAACTCTTCTCCAAGGCGTACTGTGAGCAGTACTGGCGATAGCCCCATCTCCTTAAGTAGCAGGGCGGTTGCGCAGCTATCACTGCCACCTGAAAATGCCACAGCCGTATCACACTGATATGATTGGATCACCTTCGGTTCTCTCTCAGGATAGTCCAACTCCGTTCTGACGCGGTCACGTAGTACCATGATCATTCGTCGTTGGTTTTCACTGATAGTCCGTTCCAGTTCATCGCATCTACGAAGAGTCAGTTCTAGTCTATGTTGTCGTACTCTTAGTTCGTCGCGTCCATAGAATGTAGTATGGCTCCCGACACGCTTGGTAAATTCTGAGGCAATGCGCCCACCTGGGCCAAGACACATACTCTTCTCTGCTCTATCTGGAAGTACCACATGTAGCGAACCGTCTGAATGAGTGAAGACATCCTCAACTACTGGCATGACGCCGCGATTATATCCAAGACTGCTCCTGATATCTCTCAGGATCACCGTGACTTCATCAGCATTCATCATCAATAACACGTTATACCAAGTTCCTGATTAAGGCTCCCTCTCAGATAGTATGATAAGTAAGTGACGAGTCACTCATATGCAACAATGCCAGCTACACAGATCGCTCAAGGAGTCTATGTTGTCAAGGGAAAGTTTGTTGAGAACTTTGGCTTCATCCAATCGTACCTGTTCATTCATAATGATGAGATAGCAGTCATTGACCCGGGTACGGCCGGTCATCCCGGCGAAGAGATTTTGAACGCAATCGATCGCTTGGGTTATAATCCCCGGCAGAATGTGGTTGCTATCGTTCTCACACATGGTCATCCGGACCATGTTGGTGGAGCTGCCCGTTTGAAGAAGGCAACTGGTGCGCCTGTCATGATTCATGAGGGTGATGCACCAATTCTTGAGAACCCATCACGGTTCATTAAGGAGCGCTTGCTGCTCGATGCTGCTGGTCGTCTTGCAATGAAGGTGGATAGGACCCCATTGCGTGTGAACTATCGAGGCATCAAACCCGACCGTCTTCTCAAGCACGGGGATGATCTGCATATTGGCGGGACAAGTTTCCGGGTCATCAGCACGCGGGGACATTCTGCTGGTCATTGTGCCTTTTACTCTCCCCGGGTGCACGCGTTGTTCTCAGGTGATGAGGTCAATAATTATCCAAATGACCCACGTAAGTTCTTTGTTGATCTAAGTGGCAGTCTAAGCGCACGTTCGATTGCTTTGAAGTCGTTATCCAAGCTGACCATTGAATATCTGCTTCCTGCTCATGACACGTTCTATCTCTTCAATGATATTGCACTGCAATTTTCAGGTGCATTAGCCGGGATTGAAGAATTTCAGGATGCCGTGTTGCAGGTGATCGCAGCTCGCGAAGAGGCGGACATTCAGCAGATCGCATTTGATATTATTCAGGGTCATGGCGTCTTGATACCTACTGGTCATCATGCCCTCTTGCCAACCACTATCTCAGTGGCTCTCCGGAATTTGACTGAGGCGGGTCTTCTTCACGAATATGAGGGTGTGTGGAAAGTAGTATAAAATTTCTTTATTCTCTCTCGAACTAGAAAAAGTTAGTCTTAAGTCAAAATTATGCATACATATAGCCCCCTGTTTATCACAATAAACAGTCGAAAGTATGGAGGATAATACTATGGCGGTGAGCAGTAAGACTATCGTTGCGATGATGAGTCTAGCACTTGTTTTAGCTCTTTTTGTGACTAGTCTGTCCGTTGGCCTTCCTGTTGTTCGGGAGTCACCCGGCATTTCTGTTGCAGAAAGTCCGTATTCTGATTTTATTGGCTATGACGCAAGAATTCAAAATATGACATCTTATGTGATAAGCGTCCACCCTCTTATTGTGAACTACTCAAATTTACAGCCCTTGATTTCTGAAGATGACGCAGTAGCGTCTGCTTTGAGTTTTGTGAAATTCAATTATCCATGGGTTGGGGATATTAATAATGTAACACATCTTGGTCTACTCGATCGTGCTTTTGCATGGAGGATGTTTCTTTTCTACTCTTCACTCGAGTTTGAAGTCTGGGTTTCAGCCTCTAGTGGGGCTGTAATTCATCTAAGTGTTCTCTCAACCCCAATTCATAATCCCGATTATAATGGCACACATCAATACATTGATCCATCAGTTGCAATCACTACAATCAATTCTTTTCTTAAGGTCAATAACATTAGGATTCCTGAAGATGCTCGCTATCTCGGATTCCTGAATACTAGCCCCTCCCCACCATCTCAATTCTTCACCGGACCATATGTACTTGCATTCCTACATACAATCGGTGGAGTTCCCTTTGTATCTAAGATCCCGTTTAATGCTTATTCTCTTGAGGGAATTTTTATTGAGGTTGATCCATATTCCGCTGTTGTATGTGCATTTCATTACTTGTGGCGTGATATTGGTGATATGTCTTTCTCGAGGATAATCACCTCTCAGCGTGCTCTCGAAATCGCTCGTTCATTTCTGAATTCCAGTTCAGATTATCCAGTGATCCTCGCCAATTTAACTGTGAGCGATGTTGGTATGAGCTCGGTATCTAAAAATGATGATGCAATACGTCTAGTGTGGCGGATAGTTGTTAACAAGGATCTTGGTCGAAAGGACATCCTTATTGATGCATTCACTGGTGAGGTCTTGGAAACACAACTCTTTCGTGAACAGATAAACCTCCCTCCCCTCCGTTCTGAAGACCCAATTACGGTGTTATGGATAGTTTCTGTGGCTGCTGCATCAGCTTCTATCATATTTGTCCTAATGAAAAAAGTGATTGGTTACCGATGTATAATATAATCTGGAATGACAGATACTCTTGACGGAGGTGTTGGGTTTGATTTCCGATGATGATGATGCCTTGCGGCACCAATTACAGGGTCGTACTCTTGAAGTATACAGATGGCTCTTAATACAAAAGGCGCCCCAGACTGCGCGTCAGATTAAGGAAGGCACCGGATTTTCAAGTGTAAGCCTTGCAAAGTACCATTTGAAGAAGTTATGTGATGCAGGGTTGGTGGACGAGACCGACTTGGGTGAATATAGCGTAATCAAAGAGAAACTTGTAGGTGAACTTCGATTTTACATCTATATGCGGCAACGCCTTATTCCACGATTCCTCTTCTATTCAATATTCTATGGTACCCTGCTTATTTTGTCCGTCCTATACCTGTTCCCACTATTGTCATTGGCCACATCGTTCTTCATACTTATTGTTATTTTCTTTGCGCTGGGTACGTCTCTGTTCGAAACGTTTGTCCTTGTTCGCGGGTCGTCATCAAGATGATAGGTTTTTCTTGAAGATCATGTGTGTTCTTTTCTCAGTCAATGCACTATTAATCAGAATACGAAAATATTCAAATACTTCCTATACTAATGAATCCCACTCCCTGTTTTTGCAGGAAGGGATGGAGAAATGAGTCATGTATGTTTATCAAAATGCTAGAAACTATACCATTTTATTCATTTTATTTATAGGTCTCAGCTTCCTTAGTCTAGGGGCTGAATGGCAAATAGCTGCTCATCAACAGATATACCATCAAGAGAATGAATTGAGGGATACTGTTCTTGGTATTGCAACAAATCTAATGAATGTTGATGAAACATTCATTATTGATCAATGCGAGCTTCTGGGCGTGGGTGAACCAATTTGGAACATTCGCTGGATTGGACCAGAAAATGAACTCGTTGAAATTCATTTGTCAGCAAAAGATTACACTCTCTTATCACTATTCGATGGTAGAACATATACCTCGACTTGTAGTCCAGCGGCAGCAATTACAACATCGGATACTGCTGTCATGATTGCAGAGTCGTATCTTCAACAACTACATGAAAATGGGCACTTTACTATCCCCTTAGATCGTGTACTTTCAGATGTGCGCAATGATGGGGCATTATGGAAAATTGTATGGTTTCACGCGATAGATTCTATACCAATTGTTGGTGATCATCTTATTGTTCAACTTGATAGGACCACACGCAGCCTCATTAGTATCGATTTATCATGGTCACCTGTACCTATGGTTGCACCTATTCGTCATGCCCCTTCATACCAAGAGATGGTACGAATTGCAGGTATTTCTGCGCTTGCCGATATTATTGGTCCCCATGAACAATTAGTATCCTCTCGTAACGACCATTGTCTAATACCTGTCTGGAAATATTCGGAGATTAATAATGGCGTTGAACTCCTTTCAATCTCTATTAGCGCCTATACAGGTAATGTTGTAAACATTGATGGGCCTCGATCATACTATGGTTTTGCTGTAGTGAGCGATGGTGGTACTGACTTTGAAGAGAGTGCTGATTGGGCCGATTTTACTTTGGATGCTGACAATTATCTACCAAATCGTCAATCTCAACCAACAGTGAGCACGATGAGCTACTATTGGTCTTGGGAAAATGTCATCGTATATATTGGACATGGTGGGTTTTCGGGATCTTATACCGTTCTTGCGCCGCAAGGCCCTAATGGAGATCTGTTTTATCCTTCTGATATACCTTCAAACATGAATCAAGCAATACTCGTCTATGCATCCGCGTGTCAATCAGGCTGTTATGCGGCTCAGGAAAGCTCTGTGCATCTTTATCTATCAAATACGTCACTTAACAATGGAGCTGAGGCATTCTTTGGATGGATAGGTTCCCCAACTAACTCTGAAGCCACTACCTTCGACAAGTACTTCTGGTCCGCAGCAGCAAATGGTGCTTCTTTTAAACAATGTAGGGACTATGCCAACGGAAAAATCAGTTCCAGCGCGAATCCAATCGTTCATGGAAATGCTCAAGCGCACCTAGAAAAGAAAGATGTGTCTTGGAATTATTATCTAGGTAGTGCTCCTTATAGAGAAGATGCAACTCTAAAGTATGACGACGAAAATGCATTTTATACCGATTATGACTACTTCAGATTCGATGTCACCGGAACACATGAGATCACAATAATGGTTGTTCCTTCACGATCCGAGTTCGATGTCGGATTCAAGGTGTACTCTTCATCCTATCAGCTGCTTTACACAGTGAACAGCCGCGGCGGTGGTGGATACGAGCGTATCACCTACAGTGGATCGGGGACTTATCACATCAAAGTCTACATTGCCAATGGCGGACTTGGAGGAGTCTATGATTTGAAAGTCACCTGTGCAGCATCATAAACGCATCAAAGTGCTGTCTGCCGGGATAAAGCATCTACTTGCTTTCCCGGCGCTTCTTTGCATATGAGGGATTTCATTTGCCTGATCAGAACGAAGATGAGTTTGTGTCAGAAATATTACAATATGTTTATTCGAAACGGTTGAAAGAAACTATTTTCCCCACACTGAAGCTTGTACGTGATTATGCTATCAGCGTCTACCTCTGTGGTTCACTTGTAAACGGCTCTCGCAGTATGAATAGTATGAATTTTGATATTGATCTCGAAGTACTTGTTAATGCATCGTCAACCCGAGATAAGTTATTATCTAATATCACAAAGGCAAACAATCAAATTCAAGGTCGTCTTCTATTCGATTTCAATGTTCACACGCCTCAAAATTTTCAACGCTCGCTGGACAGCAAAGATCATTTCAAAATCTGGTCTAGGATACACAACGGTAAGTTACTTTTAGGGGAACCCATCGATGTGCGTTTGAACCACAAACTTGCAGTACAAACACTATGGTCTGCATATGAAAATCTCGAAGAAGCTTCCCTATTGGTGTCATCCCATAATGCGTACAATGCAGCATCGTTCTATCTTCACGAAGGTATTAGCACATTTTATTTTGCGGACACATTATTATTGGGGTCAAAAGAATTTAAGACGCGGCATAAGGCTCTCCAGTCCTTACTGGGTTCAAGCTTAACTTCGGTCCAATCTGCTTATTACGATCTTACACGAAGGGCTAATGTACGTACTGGAGAATCCATTAAAATCCTTAGTGTCCCATTAAAGTCAAAAGCTTCTCCCGATGACTATGATATTTTAGAAACAAGAATGGATTCTATTCTCTCCTATTCAAAGTCTATATTGAATCAAGTCCAACATCTGGATGATAGTAGCTGGCCTTCTTGACTCGGTGCATACATATTCTACTTGGCTGCACCAGCCAGCTATGGAAAACGTAGGGCACATTATCACATCTCTATACATTCACTCGGCAGCGCGAACAGACACACAAGATTCAAGATATCGATTGTAATCTACTTTATTTACGAGTCTGACTATTTGATGTCTAGTTTAATTCGTACTTTCCTTGGAGGTCACAATATTGAGCGGTTCCGAAAGATCACAGCCATCGACCCCGAGTACAATTGAAGCCATTCGTCTGGCCTCTCTCTCTGTCCTTGGTCTAACTACGCGCCGAGGTTATCCTCTTGGTACTGTTGCAGGCTCTGGAAGCATGATGCAACAGAACTCTGACGAAGTGGCGATGAATGTTGCTCCCCTGACCTTTGCTGTCCGTGATGCACTCTATACCTCAGAGGATCTTGAGATCCTCTCCATGGAATGGGAACTCGAGCACGCATCAGGGATTGGGCTTGTGCCAGAGCAGCTTCTGATTGCAGGTGGGGGTATTGCTGGCGGAGTCGGTTCGCACGTGAGTGTGTTAGGTTGGGAGCGAGGGATGATTGATCCCTTCCGAATGGATGACTATGTAAAACGGGTCTCAAAGAAGATTGCAGATATCGAGCTGGCTGTGAATGCTAATGGTCTCGAATACGAGACTCAGGGGCTTGAGGTTTTGCGCAAGTTCTGTGACCGGCTCAATAATGTGTTATATGTGGATCTTCTCGATCGAAGGTTCCAGCGCTCTTGGGACTCCATTCAAATCCGCAAAGAACATACCGAGCCTCAAGTGGTTGTTCGACTAGAGTGCCGAGATGATTTTACAACAACGCCTCCTGGGATTAAGATTATCCGGCAGACAAGCCGAGACTTTCTCCTTCCAACCGGTTCCGAAGATGAGATAGTTGCAAAGTTCAAACACCGCGTTCTCACACCGCTTGGAGTTGAGACCCTTGCCATGAAAATACCACGTCTTGGGCAAGCGGTGCTCTCTGAGCTTAATTCCTATGCATATGCAATCGAAGAGGAGGATATCGCCCGTACTGCTATCAAGTTTCTGACCGAGTTTATCGGTGCAGATGAGGTGGCTCCTGCACAGGTTCAGAATCTTCGTGGGAAGGCTGCCGAGTTCACTAAGATTATGGGGCGAGTGATCCAAGCAATCCGTAATGCCACGGACTCTCATCTGCGTTCGGGGATGACGCTTGATCTTGCAGGTCACCATGCTGAGTTCAAGAGGTCCCTTATGGGCAACGATCTAAACGAGTTCGAAACCTCTTTTGCAGAATCTCTGATTGACAATCTTGTCAGATCCCTTGAACGACGGTTCCCCACTGATACCGAATTCAGAGCATGGCAGATGCGAAGCTCTGTGACACATTTCCTTCCATACTGTGAACGTGTGGCCTCCTACTTTGCTGATGAACTGCGCCAGTATCTTTTGGTCAACTCGGCACGAAAGGCCTTTCTTGCGGCCCTACACGAGTTCAGGGCGGAATCAATCACACCCGACACTGATGAAGTCTCCTTAGTCTTGTTTGAGAAGTTCTATTCTGAACTGTATGCTCAGTTGAATGCTATTTTTGACAGAAAGGCGTATCAGCGGTCTGGGCAGGAATCATTCGAAGAGATCGTCTCAATTATTGCACGAGAGATGATCGAGGTCTTTGGTCAGATTGACATGTGGGATCTTATCGAGTTCACTGATGTGGCCAATATTGCAAGGTCCGAGATAAAAAGAAAGTATGAGCAGGAGGGCAGTCTGACGCCCCATGGAACGACTCTCATGGAGATGCTGGACTCTCTTGAGACCCTAGTGGCCGAGATAGTACCCGATATCGCTCAGACATTGCTCTCTCGCGGGTTTATCACGCAAGTCATCGACCGTGTTGTTGCAGGTTCGAATCTTATGACCGAGCTCTATTCGGCTGTAGAAAACACTCCCGAAAAACCTGAAGAATGGCGTGAGGAGGCAAGGCGCTGGTTAAAGATATTCGAGGTTGGGACCGATACCTCAACTCCTCTCTCCAAGAAATTACTATCATTTCAGGAAGTGGTTCATGAGCGTGCGGGGACTGTTGTATCTGCGGGTTCGGTTGTAGTGCGTGTGTCTTTTGAGGCCGAGGTGCGTCAAAATGACTTTGATCAACAGGTCAAGGCATGGGAGGAAGAATGTGCTCGTATTGAGACTGAGAATGCCCCCATAATCGAGCGAAATAGGATGCGTGAGGAACTCTCCCAAAGAGCGCGTTCTGATTATGCTGTGGACTATGTGAAATACAAGGCCAAGATGCATGAGTATCAGGAGAAAAAGAGTCAACTTGAAGCATCTGGGAGTCCAACCGATTCGCTCTACGAACCAACGCCCCCTGAGCCGCTTGAGGCACGATTGGAACGAATTGCAAAAGACTATCCTAAGGGCGTTGTCAAGCCATTACCGCCCAAACCTGAGCCTTCAGAAGAACTCTTGAACTATACGGAACTACGAGATCTGCTGACTGAGCGTATCACGTCAATGGACGAGTCCCAAGAGGACATGGAGCGCGTCTTCTCAGAGCGGCTACGTCAAATGGAGGCCGAGGCATCTTCTATGACCGAGCAGATTCATGTCAGTCTGGGTGACGAATTTCTGGACTACCTTCTCGCATCGGTGATCCGTTCTCTCGGGCGTCTATTTCCACAACCTACTCGAACCTATCTTCGAAATCCGGATGATTCGTCACGGATCTATCTTGTAACGTATGAACGCGAAGGTGACGAGCTAACGGTCACCATTGGCGATACTATTTTGAGGTGAGTATAATGTCGAGCGCTTGGTTACTAAAGACTCCACAGATGCATGAGGCCGGAAGAGAAATTCTCCTACGGGAGGCACTCGTTGCACATATGCGAAGTACACGTGATAGACAAATCCTCGCATCAATTGCTGGTGATGCCAGACCATTGGAAGGGCTTCTCTCTTTCTTTGCCAGTTTTTATGTATTCAATTATCATGGGCTTCGTCTGTTCAGTCCCAAACACGAATCGACAACCACCTCTATTGATCAAAAGGCCGATCTGGAAAAGGAAGAACGCAGGCAGCTGGAATTGGAGATTCGGCAACTGCTTGGTAATGGTTTCAGGGAGGAGGTGGATATTGCTCATCTTGTCAGTGAATTCTTCATTGACCTGTGTGCCAAATTCAATACGATGAAGAACAGTCCCTCTCCACCAGATGGATTGAAGGATCAGATCACGGACTATCTTCGAAAGGTTCCTACAGACTATTCTCCGAACGCATCAATCGATTTCATCAACGAGATAACTGGCTGGGGTATAGAGGCACGAAAAGAACTCTATGCCAAGTCCTCAGGTCTGAAGGAGTCCGCCCTCACACTGCGTGATGAACTCTTGCGCGAGCATGAAGAAGAGATCATTGAGATTTCCACTCTTAAACGGGCGATTGTGAGGCTCCGTGGGCATCTCGGATGTTTCCCGCAACCGATTGATCCTGATGACCTCTCGGCTGATACTATTGATGCGATTGTCAGTGCAACATGGTCCCGCTTCATCTCGGTCCGGGATCTTCAAGCGATGGAGACCGCACACAAAATCCGTCTTAACCTGCTTGATCTACTGGAAGAAAATATTGATTTGCCTACAACATTGGGTGAACTTGAGACCATGCTTATGCATCGTGTTTCCACGCTCTTCTCAAGTGCTATTGAGAAAAGTCCCAATCAGGCCTTTGCAATAATAAGCCACTTTGTAGGGATTCCTGAGCAGGATGTTCAAGCATCTCTGCGTTCTCAAGGGGTTCGTGACCCCCTTGAACTGGCTAAGGGTCTGTTAGAAGAGGACACTGATGAGGCCGTCTCGGGTGAGGACGGTGAAACCATCTCGCCTGATGATCTCGAGTATATTGAACGGTCCATGCGGTCTCTTGAAAAGATCGAGCAAAAGCTCGAAGGCCCCGTCAAGGGAATGCTCAGGTCTCGTGGACTCAGAGCCTCCGAACTTGAAAAGGTCAAACTCGATTTTCTCACAAAGGATCGTACGACCCTTATGGCTTTGGAACTACAGATTCTCTCCGAACTGAAAAAGAAGGTACGCGTTCCTTCACCTGACGAGATGAAACGCTTGTTAGAGCTTCGAGATCGTGTGAAGAGTGGGGAGGTCTCTGGAGTAGCTGCAACCTCTGGTACTGAGATGGTCAAGCAACGAGTACACAAAGAGGCGATCGCCTCGCTTCGTCTGGATCTTGTCTGGTACTTTATGATTGGTGTCATGACAAATGTTTCCCGGGTCGTTGAGACCTATCTTCGATCAAAGCATGATATGCTACGAATTCGTGCTGTGCTCAAGAGTATCTATGAGGAGACCGAGACCGAACTTCAATTCCTTCGTGAAGAGATATTGATCGATCTGCTCTCAATGAGAATATATGAGATGAAATGTGTGCATCCTGATCTTGATGCTCCTATGGTCTGTTCATGGCTCCATGCGCGTCTGTCTAACAAGAGCCTGACTGCCGCACGTGATGAACTCGATGCAACTCCAAGTCCTGTCTTTGAGGGTATTGTTGATGTGCCTCTCAAGCTGACCGACCTGGAGTTTGATAACTATGCAATTGCTTACGATGTCATGCATAGATTCCTCATCCGGCAACGTATCGCAAAGGCAAAACGCGAAGAGGATGCATTGGAGGCCAAGATTCGCGAGCAGGAGTTCATCCAGAAGCGGCGCAAGAACCTTGATGTCCTCAACTTCATCTACACAAAGTCGCACACAGTGTTTCGTGTGATCGGTCGTGTTGGTACTAAAGGTCTCGAGTGGGGCCCTAATGATGATATGAAGTGTGCAAACCTCTTGGCCTTCTATATTCAGACGAACCGAGGTCGCCCTATCTGTAAGCAATGCGGTGCCACGCCCAAAGATGGCATCTGTCCAGATCACGGTAAGGCCTTCCAAGGAGTGGCTGATGACATGGATAATCTCTCAGTCTTTGTCATGCATGCTCTCTCCGATATCAAAGAGGGCCTCATGGGGTCTCAGGCAACCCCGGTCCCATGGGATAAGGCACGCTCGTTGGTTCAGCGGGAAATCAGTACGCTCAAGAAACAGGGACGTATCACTTCCAAGACCAATCTCTCCAAGCTACTCCCCGGCGAGATTAATAACGTCATTGGTCCAAAGATCGCACAGCTCATTGGCAAGCAGTTCAACGAGTCTCTCGTCTATGCCGCACGACGGGCTAATCTTGCTTAGTCGCCTTGCGGTTCGAGAGTGGCCGTGATCCACGATAAGTAATCGGCAGCACCACTGGCAATGTTGATGGCCACAAACTCAGGGGTCTCATATGGATGGATTTCTTTGAGGCTAGACTCCATACGTTGGACCATTTCTTTTCGGGTCTTAATTATCAGGAGGCTTTCCGTATCCGATTCGATCTTTCCTTTCCAGCGGTATATGCTTGATACATGTTTGATGATATTGACGCATGCCGCCAGTCGTTGCTCCACAAGTGCCGTGGCGATACGATTCGCGTCTTGTGGTCTACATGTAGTAAGGCAGATGATGTAGTCGTTCATGGTGGAATGTATCTGCTCATCACCTTAAGAGCATAGTTTCGTAATGAAACTATTTTTCCAATATGGCACAATCTATATACGAGATGTGGCCCGTCACTTGGATGTAGTACAGGTGAATTCCAATGGGCAGACGTTTTGTACCTGAGGGAGTCATGCCTGCTCTCGTTACTCCGTTCACAAAAGATGGTGACATCATTGAGGACGGGTTCAAGCAGATAATTGACTACGTGATCGACAAAGGTGCCACTGGTATTGTACCCGGAGGTACAACTGGCGAATTTGTGTATTTACGCACTGAAGAACGCAAGAAGCTCTTGCGTCTTGCCGTAGAGTATGCTGATGGTCGAGTACCTGTTGTCGCTGGGACCGGACAGACAAGTACGGAGGCCACTGTTGAACTGACCAAGTACGCAGCGGATATTGGCTGTGATGCCGCACTGGTCATCTCCCCATTCTATCTTCGGCCAGCTGACAAGGGCTACTACGAGCACTATGCGACGGTGGCGTACAAAACAGACTTTCCAATCATTTTGTACAATATTCCGCAATGTACTCTTGGCGCATTGAATGCAAATGTCATTGAAGACTTGGCACAGATCGATAACATTGTTGCAGTCAAGGATAGCAGTGGGAACATCCCCGCAACAATGGAACTCATTCAGAAACTGAAAGGCAAACTGCCAGTTCTGATCGGTCATGACGAATGTTTCCTCTCAGCAGTTGCAGCAGGTGCTCAGGCGGCCATTCTCGCTTCCGGGAATGTGATTCCTCACATCTGGCTCGAGATAATGGACAAGGTTCGAAAGGGTGATTTCGAGGGCGCAATGAATCTTCAGCATTCTGTCCAGACGCTCTCACGACTGATCACACGGCATGGTGGTGCTCCCCCAGCAAAGGCTGCTCTGCGAATGATGGGCATTAATGCTGGGAAATCCCGGATGCCTCTTGACTCTGGTGGCACATTCACGCCCGAGCTCAAGGATGAGATTCGTATGGAACTGGAGAAACTTGGGCTCATAGAGTCACTGAACCATCCTCCCATCACCAAGAATCTCAATATGGCTGATCTGTTCAAAGAGTTTGGCGTATCACTTACTGATCTTAAAACGTCTGACTTGATGCATAGCCCGCAAGATTCTGCGCGATACGGGACTGCCGCAAATGATATGGTTTCGGCAGCAGTCGCAGTCGATGCGAAGAATAGCCTGTTGGCCCTTGCTTTTGTACGTCTTCTGACTCGGGCCAAAATAGGATATGAAGCGCTAAGCGTGATTCTTGAGCCAAATCTTCCGGTCAGGCCCTCGAGCATTATGCTTCCTGCCCGCCCGATCAAGTCCCTTCGACAGGCCTCACTCTTTTACGGTCCTGTTCAGTCCGGTACGGCCAAGGCGATTGCGGGATTTTTGGAGGCCGGGAAGATTTCACAAGAAGAGATTCATTCAAGCCTGATGATCATCGCTCTTGATGTGGACTTGAATACACGAGACAGACGGGCTGTCACTGCTGCTGCAGAGGACGCAGTCACCAAGGCCCTTGCTGAGGTCTGGGGGTGAATGTCATGGAAGAGAAATATCGTTTCAAAGGAGTATATCCTGCGCTTGTGACCCCATTTGATGAGAATGGTGTTAATGAGGAGCAGTTTAAGGGTCTCATTGACTATGTGATCCGTGCTGGTGCAACGGGGATAGTGCCATGTGGAACAACTGGTGAATTTACGAATATGACCTTTGATGAAAAGGTCGAGGCTATCCGAATTGCCTGTGAAGCCGCGAGGGGTCGTGTTCCAGTCCTCGCAGGGTGTGGTGCTGCATATACAAATGATGCTATCAAGCTGGTCCGTCGAGCTGCTGAGTTCGGGGCCTCCGCTGCGCTTGTAGTGTCCCCGTATTTTCTCAAGCCCACCAATAAAGAGATCTTTGAGCACTATCAGAAGGTTGCAAACAATAGTGACATTCCTATCTTCATCTATAACATTCCCCAGGTGACTGGCGTTCCCATTCACTGGACTCTTGTTGATGGTCTTCGTGATATTGATGGCATTGAAGGAATGAAGGACTCTAGTGGAAACCTTGTCAATCTCACGACGATACTCGTGCGCAAGCCCGAGAATTTCCAAGTCGTTGTGGGCCATGATGAGGTTGCCTTACCTGCCCTTGCTGCTGGTTGCGATGGTGCTATTCTTGCCAGTGCCAATATCTTTCCGAATCGCTATATCAAGATGGAGAACGCTCTTGCGCAGGGCGATCTCAAAGAGGCATATCTTCTCCAGCGAAGTATTCAGAAGGCCGTTCGTATCATTGTCAATAAGGGTGGCGGGATGGCTGTCAAGGCGGCTCTGAATATGATGGGCGTTCCAGTTGGTCAGGCGCGAATGCCGCTGCTCGAAGGTGATTCTCTAAGCTATGAGGACATAGATGAGATCCGTGCCTGTCTAGAGGATATGCAATTGATCAAACGCGGTCCTGTGACGTTCAAGACACCAGACCGGTCAATTGTTGCCGAGGCATACCCAAAGGCCATCGGCCTAGTTCCTGATGAGATTCCCGACCTGACACTTCTACATGGTGAGGCTCTTGCCGGAGGTAATCTGGAGGTTGCACATGTGGATCTTGTGATGGGACTCAAGAAGGGGCCACTGGCCGCAGCGCTCGCAGACACTGGTAAGATCATTGATGGTTTCCACCCCTCCACGATTATCAAGGATCTTGAGCCAACGACTGTCTTTGCTCCTACTGTGACTATTACCAGTGAGAGCCACAAAGCTCTTGTCTATGATGTTGCTCAAAAAGCAGTGGCCGATGCCATCACACGGACCATTACCGATCGCATCCTTCCTGAGGAACTGCTCCCGGACATTGCAATCGCAGTGAATGTCTTTGTTCATCCAAAGGCTGTCAATGCTCGTCGTGTCCACATCAATAATTTCCGTGCAACTCGTTTTGCGCTTCGTCGCGCTATTGAGGGGCGACCCTCTACAACGGAAATCGTGGCACGAAAGGAGTCCGCAAGGCATCCCTTTGCATACAATCCATAATAGTCAGAAGAGCCTTTTACGGCTCTTTTACCTTTTTTTAAGAAAAAGTTCATTTTTTTCTCTTGTTTGCTTTTTACTTTTTCAAAATGTATGAGCAAAAGTAATATTGTACTTTGTTCTGCTGTTGGACTAACCCCCCATCCTCTTCCGCGAGGTTGTAGTATTCCGCATTGGTGACAATGATGAACCCTGATAATGACTATGGCACTCGACTACAAAATATACTTGATACGGTCATCGCATCAGGTGCCGATCAGATTCTTTCTGATGGAGATGAACTAGTGATGGACGTTGATGATGAATCAATAGTTATCTCTAGGATTAATGGACGCATATCCGTTCGCATTCTTGGAATGCAATCCTCATCCGGTCTGGACGAGGCCTCTGACTGAGATGTCCGTTTGTTAAGTAAACCCCCAAGTTCCGGACTATATTTTGAGTATATGTTTAGGTCGTGTCATCGCATACCATTTTGGGTATGCAGAATGCCTTCAAATAGGCTTCTCCATCGAGTTTTCGGCCAGTGACGCTATTCGTTCCTATTATATATTCAGTATTCCTCTGTACCCATAGTTGTTAGTCGCTCTTACGAGCAACGCCAACATCCGCACTTGTGGAGCTGAGATCAAATGGCTGAGACCTGCACACTTAACCTCCGAGTACCCTCATGGAAATTGCGTCGCAGAGTCCGAAAATTTGTTAGAGGAGATCCTGTGCTGGTAGTTCTTGCTGGTAGCACTTATTCGGTAGATATGAAGAGGGACAAACTAGTTTTTACACACGAGAACGAAACCTGTCGACATTCTCAAGGGGCGAAGGGGATTTCCCGATTGGTTTCGTCGCCCAGCTAGGTCTTCTCACCAGGTCTTGCCAATCTCGGCTCCTTTTTAGTCGGATGGGGAGTGCATGGGGGCACCCCCCAATTTAATAGACGTTCTGTGAAAATAAGGTGGTCTCAGCCTGCTCTTGGATCGTCATCGCATAGTGCTCGGCCAGGGATAACTGCTTCATCGACCAACATCGCAAAGGGCATTTGGATATATATGTACAATCTAAGGGCGGTTCTGCTCCAAGTTTGAGTTTGATCTCAAATGAATTCTGTTCAGCATAATGAGATTGACGGTTTGTGATAATGGAGCACAAGCAATTTTATTAGTAAATTTGCCTATATTATATTGGGGGAACATATTCTATTTACTATTATTTTCAACAGATTTGTTACTTGAGATTGCAGCGCGATCTACGATTCAGTGAAGTCCCCCTTTACGATGTCGAGGTGAAAGTTGATGACGGATATGTGGTCTTTTGAGTTAAAAGATGGCAGCACTTGGACAACAACACTACCATGGTCCTTTGTACCATATGTTGATGATTTTAGGAAATGGCTTCGTGGAGATTACCCGACGACCCATGTTTTGGACTGGTTAAGTTTTCCCGTGGACTGGATCAAGGAATTTCTGGCTTTGCCATCAATAAAGTATGAGAACAAGAAACGAGCAATGCATCCTATTGCATGGGTCACGCGTCGAGTGGACGCATGGTTATACGGTGACGACGAAGAAGCAGATGATGATGAGAGCGTTAATGTCTATAATCGTAATCATATTTTGGCAAGTTGATCGCACTATTGAACTCGTTTTAAGCAGATTCGAGGTCTGTACGTGAACAGGCCTCATTTATTATTTTTATACGTAATGAACTTCATTCACGTACCATAAGATACCTTCTTAGGTACTTGTGAGTCTATCACAACTGTGGTCGCTCATGCGTGCTGACAGAGATCGAATCATTGCTTTTGCCCGCGAACTCATTGCTACGAACTCCGAAAATCCTCCGGGTCACGAGGCGGAGGTTGCAAAGTTACTGCGCGAGCATCTGGAAGGATATGGACTTGCCTGTAAATCTGTAGGCTCTTCGAATCGTCCCAATTTGATTTTCTATACTCACGAGGGTGAAACTGGGCCTCTGGTCATTCATGGTCATATGGACACGGTTCCTGTAGGTGACATTAAGGACTGGGACTACGATCCTTTTGCTGGTGAGATTCACAATGGACGGCTGTATGGGCGTGGCGCCTGTGACATGAAGGGCCCGGTTGCAGCACTTGCAGAGACAATGATCCAATATGTAGAAGAGCATCCCAAGGTTCCTCTTGTAATGCTTGCTACCTCTGATGAGGAGAGTGGTTGTTCAGGGGCGGAGGCCGTGGCTAAGAGTGGTCTGCTTGAAGGAATCCCATTTGGGGTCTGTGCTGAACCGACCGACCTGAAGGTACTGGTTGGGGAAAAAGGTATGCTCTGGACTCGTGTTGTGGCACGTGGGAAAGCAGCTCATGGGTCTCGACCAGAAGAGGGACTTAATGCAATCACTCTTTGTACTGACGCTTTGAGAGTTCTTACTGCCACTCCTTATCCTTTTGAGGACACCGAGCTGATGGGTGCTCCCACCATTAATGTTGGCATGATTGAAGGTGGGGTCAAGATAAATGTGGTACCCGATAGTTGTCAGGCTCAGATAGATATGCGTCTTGTCAAGGGCCAGGACATCGAGGGTACTCTTGCTGAGATGCGTCGTCGATTGACTGAGGCGGGTCTCTCTGATCACGTGAGTGTCGAATACCTTCATGGTAAGCCCGCAGTCATCACTCCCTCGGATGCTCCTATTGTTGATGCGGCCCTTGGTGCTCTTGAGCGAGTTGTTGGTTCACGTCCACAGATCACAGCAGCGACCTATGGGACTGACTGTTCCGTCTTACAACCAAAAATAGGGATTGTCAATGTTATTCTTGGTCCCGGGTCGATAGAACAGGCACATCAACCCAATGAATTCATTCTTGTTGATCAGTTGCTACAGGCTGTAGATGTCTATCTTGACACTGTACACAATATTGCTAAAAACACGATTGTTAGTGGTACATGATGAATATCCGCTGATCAGAAAGATACGTCCCCGCACGATAACTTTATGAGATTATACATGAAGTTATTTATAGGAAACCTTACAATAGTATGAGTGAGTTCAATTGAGTGAGAAACAAAATGATCTGGAAGTAATTTCTGCTCTGGATAGTGTCAATAAGCAGCTTTTAGAAATTAGAAAGACACTTGTAGAGTTTGCAAATCGAATTGAGAACCTAGAGCAGGCAGTCAATAGTAGTGTACCTCAAGAGACCAGTGATCCACTCATTTATTCTAGGGTATTGATGGCGACTTTGAATGCGATACAGACGTTCGAACGTGATAACGGTAGGGGGATTACTGCAAAGGAATTAGCGGCGGTCCGAAATGTGGAATTGCCAACGATATACGATCATCTCTCCAAGCTTGAAGATGCAAATCTTGTCTTTTGGCAACGTGGAACTGAGTTGGGCCTGCAGCCATATAATGCTAAATTCTACTCGACTTCAAAGCGCGAATATTCTCTTGCTGATCCAAAGATTCTTTCTTCGCTACCCGAACACATCCAGCCAGTTGCGCGAATCATTGTGCGGGCTGCACCGAAGGCTGTGGATCGTAAATTACTACTGAAGAAATTGATGGCACTTCGGTCGCGGGGCGAACAACCATGGGTTGACCTCACCGAGAGTGCGGTGGAGCAGCTTCTTGATGATGCCATTAAATATCTGCTACGCGCGGTATTGATTAAGCGCAAGCGTTCTCTTAAGGGCGAACACTTTACGATGTGGCAAAAACAGAAGAAATAGACACCTATGCTATTCGCCGTGAGGCACTCTTTTTAGCGATCAGGCAGGCAAAGGCCCCAGCACCAATTCCATTTCCAATATTGACAACCGCAATCCCCGGTGCACATGACTGTAACATAGCAGCCAGGGCGGTCTCTCCTTCTCCTCCGAAACCATATCCCGTTGGAATTGGTACCCCTATTACTGGAATATCTACCAGTGATGCGATGAATGTTGGAAGGGCACCCTCCATCCCCGCAAGAACAACAATTGCAACCACATCCTCTTCAATTATCTTTTGAAGTGGTCTGATGAGTCTGTGTACTCCTGCAACACCCACATCATTGAAGACCAGTGACTTGACGCCCATCACATAAGCAACAGCCTCGACCTCACAAGCATAGGGGATATCTGAGGTGCCCGCAGTTATGATTGCTATCTTTGCATCTATGACTGGTGGTTCCCAGTCCCTCTGTCTGATAATGGCCGTGTGAATTTCTCCACTACCCATGATCTCTACAACTTGGTCTGAAAACTGGGCTTCTAATGCGACCGTTTTTTTCTCATCCAAGCGTGTCAGAAGTGCATAGCCATTTGATTCCAACATTGATTCCGTTATTTGTATCAACTGATCTATTGATTTGGACGCTCCATAGACGACCTCAGGTATCCCGGATCTTTCCTCGCGCTGAGAGTCGAGCAATGCAAACTCTTCGACCTTGCCTAAAGACCACATCTTGAGTCTTTTTTCGGCCTCATCAATAGTAATGCGGCCCTCTTTTAGATCGCGGAGTATTTTTTTTCGAGTACTCATGACTATTGCACCATTGCTCATAGATGTGGTTAGCAGTGTAAAACTTGAGGTTATTGCATTACACCAGTCGGTTCCACTACGTTCAGCCTTTCACGCAAAACTTAAAGTTGACGCAATGCTTGCGAACAAACATATGCGGCACTCATAGTTGAGGCGGTGAAAGAGTTTGCCATTCTTCGGGAAAAAGAAACGTGCACACCCTGCGATCAAACAAGTGAAGAAGATGCAAAAGGCTATCGAAAAGGGAAAGCGCCTGCCCGACTTGGAGGTGGAATCTCGTCAAGCCATTGTCACAAGATTGTTTGTGGAACGCATGCTGGCAGCAGGGCTTGAGCCTTCTATGGACTCGGGTTATGTCCCAATATCGTACACGCCCTTGGCACGCTTTCTCAGAGACTGTGGTATCAGTGATGTCATTGCTGAAGCAATCTTATCTGGCATTATGGAAGAGACAACCGAAGACGGAGTGCGGATCATTATTGAGGCCAGTGTGGATACACCTGGTATCTCGCTTACCGATGATGAACTGAAGCAGGCCCAAGATCTAGCAGTGGATGAATGGCGTCGGAAGAAAAAGTCCATGGGTCTATGAGGTGGTCATGGTGACCGAACTGTTGCACATGCATGATAATTATCTTCAAGAATTTGATGCGAAGATTATCGAGTTGGGGGATGGGTATGTCATCTTAGACCGTACAGCATTCTATCCTGAAGGTGGCGGGCAGAGTGGTGATCGCGGGGTCTTGTCAGATGGGACCTCGGAGGTCCATGTGATTGACACAAAGAAACGCGAAGGAAAGATCTTTCATCTTCTTGACGCGAATCCACCGTTCGAAGTTGGCGCCACAGTTCATGGTAAACTAGACTGGGACTTTCGCTATGAGTGCATGCGCTTTCACACTGCACAGCACGTTCTTTCACGATATCTACAGATCAATCACGGGCTTGAGACCTACGGGAACATGATCAAGCCGGGACGGAGCCGTGCGGATTATCATCCGATTGATCATTTTACTGAGGAGCTTAAGCGCGAAGTCGAGGCTGGTGTAAACGAAATCTTTGCCAAGAATCTTGATGTGACGATTCAGTTCATGCCTCGTGATGAAGCGATTGCGTTCTTGAGGGAAAAGGGGTATCAGGTGCGTTATCTGGAGATGGTCCCTGCTACTGTATCGGAGTTTCGAGTTGTCATGGTCGATGATTATGATGCGGCCGCCTGTGCAGGAACCCATGTTGCCAACACTCGGGAGATTGGCAAGATCCGACTGGGAAAGACGAAGAATGTAGGTTCCAAAAAACAGCGACTTTACTTCAGTCTGGAGCCTCCAAAATGACGCAACTTGCTAAAGGTTTATTGCTTCTGACTGCATGCATTTGACATGTGTGCTAAAATGAAAGCGCTTGTCTTGACCGCCGGACGTGGGAATCGTCTGCGTCCCATTACTTCAAACCGTTCGAAATCTATGTTGATGATCGCAGGTCGTCCTGTGTTGGAATATATTATTGAGAGTCTCAGGGAGAATGGGATCAAAGACATAGTAATGATTGTGGGCCATGGTCGTGAGGAGATAATGACCTTCTTTCAGCAGGGTGGCGATTTTGATGTGCGAATTCGCTATATCGTTCAGCATGAGCAGAAGGGCGTTGAGGATGCTATGTTGTTGGCTCGTGAGGAGATCGATTCAGATACTGAGTTTCTCCTTGTGAACGGTGATGTACTTGTCGAGCCCGATATGGTGAAGCGCACTCTTACGAATCATGAAAATATGGATGCCGACGTCACAATGTTAGTGACTTTGGTTCCCAATCCAGAGCAGTTTGGTACCGTAAAGATTGGACGTAATGGTATTGTCGAACGAATGGTTGAGAAAGGTGGTCCCGATCGTTATGTCAGTAATTATGCTGTTGGTGGTGTAACGGTCTTCACGACTGAGATCTTTGACTATCTCCTCAAACATGATACAATGGAGCTGGCAATCGAAGCAATGATCTCAGAACGCAAAAAGATTACAGCAACAGTGTGGGAGCGTGAGTGGGCAGAGTTTACGTGGCCTTGGGATATTCTTAAGGCGAACCGGATTGTGATGGATCGGATTCTGCGTGGGCGCGGCACATTCATTGCAGAATCGGCTGAGATCCATAAGAATGTAGTACTTGAAGGTCCCGTGTACATTGGAGAAGAGAGCATTATCCGGCCAGGCACCACTCTTCGTGGGCCCGTGTATATTGGCAAGGGTGTGTATGTTGGGAATAATTCTCTTGTACGAGATTATGCAAGTCTCTGTGAAGGTGTTCATCTTGGGTATGCGGTAGAAGTCCGTAACTCGATGGTCTTTGACCGAGTGAATGTAGGGCGCATGACCTATCTTGCGGATTCGATAGTTGGGGCTGATACTTGCATTGAGGCGGGAGCACAGATGTGGAATTGGCGTCCAGGGAGCGAGTCCCTCTTTCTACAATACAATGATCAGCGTGTCCAGATTCCCATGAGCAAATTTGGATCTATTGTGGGGGATGGTGTTATCATTGGAGTTAACTCCTCTATCTATCCTGCTATTCGAATTGGAGAGAACTCGCTTATTGCTCCGGGCTGCATTATTAATGAAGATATTCCGCCTAGCAGTCTAGTGCAGGTGGAACAAAAACTAAAGATCAAACACCGTAAAGAATAATATATTTCCTCTCTCTTGTCGAGTATGGTTTCGGCATCAATGCTCTGTTCGGTCAGCAATGGTGCCTACAACATCATGTATCTCATAGATTCTTGGGCGTCTGCTAGGTACTAGTCCAAAATCACCAAGTAGGCGATCAAGCCATCCACACTCTCTAGTGGATATCTTCTCTCGTATAGACAAAAAACCTAGGTACCGGTCTTCATGGTTCAGTCGGTCATCATGATATCTCCCTATGTATGCACGTTCGAAGGCAAGATACACAGCAAGGCCTCTCTCCAAGACATCGCAATCGGTCCGATATTCGGCCTGTTGAGTATCTCCTACAACTGGATGGCTCAGTTCGTGTGCAAGAAGGCCGATGATTGCAGGATCCGGCCAACGCATGACCTCATTATTGATTCTGATTCGGAGCGATTTTGATCCTGTTGACCACGTGGCATCTCCGATGGCTCTAATTCGTCCTGTACAAATTGATATCGACCATTCTGTTAATTCGGGATAGCAGCAGTCTGCAATGTCCCTAAAGCGTGAAAAAACCGACTTGGTCGAGCGATGCCATCTGATCATCAAACAACTGATTGGGCACACGCAAATGAAATTTACTGTAAGACGAAGACTTTTTTGCTCTTCTTATAATTAGCATTTATTCCATGCACATCACGACAAAGGTTAAGAATAACTCGAAGAATACAAAGGTAAGGGCCTAAGCGCTAGGTGACTATTCATGGACCTAAACATTACTGAGATACTTGAGCAGTTGAAGGCAATTGAGAGTTTTGCCAGTAAAGTGTCAGAGACCAAAAAACTGGCGGATCAGCTTGCTGAGAACTTCGCACGCATGAAAGAATCGATCAACAGTGCAATGAATCAAGCATTTGGTGAGATTGCAGATCAAATAGAGCAGCTCCGGCGTAATATGGAATCAATGGAGAGCGTTCAAGCAGCATCCACAGGAAAATCTGCTCCTGCGACACCTCAAGCTCCGCCTCCTAAGCCAGAGCCAACACCCCCTCCTGAGCCGCCTAAGAAGACAGAGGCACCTCAAGCTCCGCCTCCTGAGCCAGAGGCCGCATCTGTTGACAGTGCTGCAGCTGGAGAAACAGCAACCTCACCTGAGCTTGAAGTATTAGAGCAAAAGTTGGACAAGCTCAAAGCGGCATTGACTGATCTGCGCTTTGATTATATGCGCGGATATATTCCCGAAGAGGAATACAAGCAGAAAGAGTCTGACCTCACAAAGCAGATTGAAGATCTTGAACGGCAGATCGCAGATCTCAAGAAGAAACTAGGCATCGCATAAGTGTCAATGATTTATTGTCCTGTGTTGCCGCTTCTGCATTCAAGTAATGCTGGTCACTGTCCGTCACGCGCGATCGTGACGGGCAAGAGTCTTTTTTAGTGAGTATCAATCTCGCCTCATTTTTATTTATTTTGGGGTACGATTTTATCTCTGCGAAGTCATGTTATTACGAGTCATTGGATTCTTCAGGTCATGTGTGATGATCTTCAGTCAGTAGTGGTAGGTACTGGCAACATCCAAACTTGAAACTTGGGAATGCACTAAAGCAGAGTGATGAGTCGGCTTCTTTATGATCTACGCCGACTCACTTCTTTAGAGAGAGTCACCTTCAATATGAAGTGCAAAGATTACTATTGCATAGTCTATTCTGAAGACTTCTTCTTTGTGGTCTTCTTCTTGGGTTTCTCTTCGGCCTTTTCCGATTCAGCCTTTTTCTTTGTGGTCTTCTTCTTAGGCTTCTCTTCAGCCTCGGCCTCGGTCTTCTTCTTTGTGGTCTTCTTCTTGGGTTTCTCTTCGGCCTTGACCTCGGTCTTCTTCTTTGTGGTCTTCTTCTTGGGTTTCTCTTCGGCCTTGACCTCGGTCTCCTTTTTCTCAAGTGGTTCAACAATGACTTCTGGCCGACGATCCTTGGCACGTTCCTTCTTGGTACCAGCCTCGCGTCGTCGTCGCATCATCTTTGATGGTTTTACTGCGCGGATGGCTTCGGCTGCCGCAAGAGCCAATTCTGCTTCCATCTCATCAGTAAGGAATGTTTCAGAAGGTGTGAATGTTGCAACTTCTTCAAGAACATCTGATATGACAATGGGTTTGGAATCTTTGTTCTCCAGCTCGCTGGGGGTTGTATAGACAACGAATCCGCTCTCACGAATATATGGCACGATCATTCCCTGTGCTTCTTTCTCACGGAGAAGTTTACGTGCAGTACTGAGCCGAATCCCAAACCGATGTGCAATATCATACACGGTAATAGAACGGGCCTTTGAAATATAATTATCAATCTCTTCAAGAGTTTCAGGTTTTGGAATAGCATCACGAACGATCTTTTCGTGTCGTGCTGCGCTCTTTCCCCATTTCTTTTTGCTCACTTCTAGTGACTCTCCTAGTATCTTCTGTTGGGGTTCAGCGGAATCTCCCGAGTTTATCTTTTAAAGATGATGCCACGGCAGTAATATGCATTATAGATGTGACCTTGACCTGCAAATGGTTATTAATTTTATTTACTGTCGCTCTTTCCTTCTAAGATTGCTTTCCGGATGATCTGTATTAGCCGGTCCCTGTATGATATATCGATTGCCACCAGCTCATATGTGGGTATTCCTAAAATTTGACCTACTCTCTCAGGTGTCAGGGCAGTCGGTAGATCCTGTTTATTGGCAATCCCAATGATTCGTGCATCTGGGACCTCTTCTTTCACAAGGGACACCAGTTTCTTGCTTCGCAATACGTTCTCAAGGGTGCTATCAGTGACGATGATGACCACTTGGGCGTTTGCGATCATCTTTGCCCATAGGATACTGAAGCGTGCCTGTCCTGCGAGATCCCACAAGACGATGTTGGCATTCTCAACTTCTTCTGGTAATTTTTTGATGCTGACGCCTATTGTTGGGTCGTGAATGAGTGGTAAGGTTTCACCACGCAACAGGTGTAATGTGGTTGTCTTACCGACCCCCGCATATCCGAGGATGGCCACCTTGACCATGGTGACAGCGATCTCGTCAACCTTCTCGTCAAAACCGGTGAGCGGTTGATTTGCGGCTGCAAGATTTGCAAAGTCTTTCATAAAAACCGCAATAAGTTGACCGAATCGCTCTTCGATTTGAGTCATGTCATCTGCCTTGTCTGCAAAGATGATGAATGTGAAAGGTTCTCGTGTCGCATAGAAAATTCTCCATGATCCAATATTCATGTGTTCGATACTTTCACCAATCTGTACTGCTTGGAGAAACTGGGCGAGACTCACAAAGAACTCGATAAAGCTATCTGTAAGGCTGTTTTCAGAGTACTCTTTTGAATACACCATGCTTAGACTGTTAAGGATGTAAATTCCCCTGATCATTATGTCTCGCTCCAAGTCTCAATGAGGAGTTCAAGATATCTTCCTACTATGTCCTGCCCTATTTCCTTTTCGGCGAACCTTTGTTTGATAATTGGCAGTGCATACTCCGGCATGAATGTTTCTATTATTGGGTCCGACACCAAGAGCCAATAGCCGCTCTTAGTACTGATTGCAACTCGTTCGGCCTCAAGAGTCCACAGGATCTTGTTTACCACCGATTCTGGTAGTGCCGTCTGTGTGCAGATCTCCTTTAATTGCATTGGTCTAGTCCGAAGTTGGTTCAGTACTGCATACGTCAGGTTCTTAGAGAGGAGCGCAGCCAACTTTTCTCTGTCTTCAATAATTGGTGCGTTGGGGTCATCTGCCGGGAGAGTCGGGTTGTATCCCTTGGCTGGAGGGTCTGGTGAGAAGAATTCTTTCACACTATGCTTATACGACTCATAGAGCTCGGGTAAATTCTCTTGTGTATACCGGAGCGCCTCGACCGGTGGCGATCGGAATGCAAAAACATCTCTCAGCAGAAAGACGACCTCCTTTTTCTCAACGGCCTCGACACGTACAATGTCTGAGGCCATTAATGGTCTTATTGCTCTAAGGATGTCAATATCTTCTGTCTGAACCTGGTTTCTCAACCACACCGACAGAGCTGCTGAGCGATCAATTCCTTTCTCTTGAAGGCGTTCGAGTAACAAGAGTGAGGATGGAGTCAAAAAGATACTTGCACACATTTGTTCTGGTGCGGGTTCTGTTATACCACTGCGATTACGAATGATGTCGCCGATATCTAATAGATTGGGATCTTCTACGGCAAGTTCAAGCATGAGCCGTCCCATAGCTGAAAATTCTTCCTGATTGGGGCCAAAATCTTCTTCCATTGCAAGAACAAAGCAGACAAGCCACCCCGGATGCTGTTTTGTTCCGAACGTGACCATTCGTTTTTCTTCTATTTCGTGAAGCTGTAGTTCTACTGACCCGCCCTGAACATGATTGTAATAGACAAGGTTCAGTAGTTTCTCATTTAGACTGAATGTTGAGGGATATCTTTTTGCTACTAGAAATCCCTGTTTGTCATCGAAACGGATTACGAATACTGCGGCTGGCATGCAACGCCCCAATCTAGTCATGTCCCCTATACCATAAAACTATTCCGTGTTACGTCTATAGTATCACGATGTTACTCTGTGATGCTGGATGCATACAATTCCCTTTTCCTCATCAAGTATCCAGCAATATTCGCAGACCAGACTTCCGCAGATCCCACATATACAAATATGCTCTTCATTGGAGGTTATCTTTGAGAGTGTAGTGTTGATGAAATGGTCTTCGCAATAGGCTCTCCCGCACCTTGAACACTGGACTACTGCTTTTTGCCCGCACGCCTCACATTCTAGTGACTGTGGCAATTGTACAGTTGATGATGGTGGTGGCTCTTCTTTGCCTGCCCACAGTTCTCTACAGGTGTCCCTTGTGCAAGGCCCGATCCCCTTGTACTGCCCGCAGAACTTGCAGTACGGATTAAGGATATCTTGTTGAGTCGGGCACATCATTACGCACTATTTAGCTCAACTCAGAAAGTGTGAAAAGGCTTACCTTCATCTTCAATATGGGATTCATGATGGGCCCAACGACAACTGACTCGATTGTACCGATGACTGCAATTCGTACTCTGGATGTGGCAGGGAGTACATCTCTTGAGCAGGCCATTCCCGAGGACTATACATTGGCATCAATTGTTTTCAAGGCGCTGGCTGAAAGAGATGGCCGTGATATTCAGTTTATAGTCAAAGCATACCTTCCGATTCGCATCACGAGTGTGCCAAGCGCTAAAGGAGTTGTAATGACCGAGCCCCTTGGGCTTGTTTCTGAGAGGGTGCCAGTTCCTAAGATCTCTGACATCTCAAAGTTTGCTGAACAGGTCGGGACTCTCCGCGATCCGCAATCCGCAATGCGTCTTCTGAAGGATATTACTTCTCAGCTCGAGCGATTTGATCTATCCAATGATACAGCAGTTCCGGGGCTCTTATCTGGTAATCTTCTCAAAGCAGTTGCTCAATTGGCCCGATGGCCAAGTAGAAAAGATGTCGAACCATATGCGGTCATGTTGCAAGAGGCTGTGGGTTCAGAAGCGATGGAAACAGCTCTTACAACAGTACGAGATTGTTTCTCGGCATTTGAGGCAATTTCGATCATTGAAAAACTTCTGGTGCAAGTTGTCACAACAGTATCGGATATTATCACAAAAGCCCCTTCTATTATCCAAGGGACTGTCACCAAACTGGAAGATCGAATTGCTCACATTGAGCGTGATATAGAGTATCTGGAATCACGATTACAGGCAACATCCCCCACGAGTAAAACGTACGATGAGATTGCACTCAAACTTCAGGCACGACGAAAAGCACTTCTCAAGGATAAGACGCGCCGTTCTGATATCCTCACGTCTACGGACGACCTATCCAAGACCCTTGAGGCGGCTGCGGAAGACTTCAAGCAACGCGCAACAAATGTTCTAGATTCTTTTCATGTACTTCAAGGGTTGGCATCATCCATAGTATGTCACGAACTTCGTCTTGATGATAGTACCACCCGGACTCTCATGTTCCCCCTCATAATTATTGGATATAGCCGCAAAGGGGTTCTTGAGACTCGTGTAGTTCCCCCTCTCAGATTCGTGAATCCTGCTCAACGTGCTGGTCGGCGACGCGATTTTGTCGATCCCTTCTCTTCTGCAGAAGGCATCTTCATGGAACTGATGAATCGAATCGAGTCCCGAATTGATAAAGATGTTGCATTAATGAAATTTATTCGAGATTCAGCAGAGTCATCCAATATCCTCTCTGTCAAATTCACCCGTCATCTTCTTCGGGATGGAGCAGATCTGTTACGTGCTGATGGTCTTGCATCGAAGGCGGCGGTCAAGAATCTCACCGAATTCCTCTCCAAGTTTAAAGAGCGTCATCTTGCTGTGACCGATGCGACCATTGTGACAGGATCCACTTCAACCTGTGAGGTCAGATTTCAGATTACTGATGAGCAGGGGCATCCTATCTCTAATGCATTATTGACCCTTGGTCCGATGACCGCCCGTTCCGACTCGCAAGGTACTATTCGACTCTCTTTGCCTCGTAGCAGCTATTCCGGTTCAATCGTGGCTGATGATTTTAAGGAACGCTCGATAGAGCTTACCCTTCGAAACCCTGGAGAGTACAGAGTACCCGTCATAATGAAGCCACTTGATCCCGAAGAACTACTTGCTCGAAGTATCGACACATTAGAACGTCGAGCTGAGCGCATAGCTGATATCCGTAAGCGACTGAGTATAGCTTTTGAAAAGCACGGTGATACATTTCTCAATGTCCCCTCTTATCGTTCTGCCCTTGCTGATCTTCTCCGTGAGATGGGCTATGATCCTGATGTGTGGATTGATCAGGCAAGACGTGAGAGCGGCATGATGCAGCGTTTTCTCAAAGGGGAGGCTCGTGCAGATGATCTGCGTCGGATAATACTGCGTATAGGCGAGGACACTCATGATAGTGGTGGCATCATGCTCTTCTCAGAGCTCCTTGTCAGATTGGATCAGTTGGGCTGGCATACGACACCAACTGAGGTCGATGACGTTCTGAAGGCATTGACTAAAGAGGGTATCATTCAAGGCCTATCGACATTGGAGAGTGGGACCAAGATTGTCGGGTTTGTTCCTGTTGCACTCACGGATGATCCGCGTGATGTCCTGACATTAGCTGCAAAGAACAACGGACAGCTTACGATTGAGGACATTGTTGTTGGTCTTGGTTGGGCGGAGAGTAGAGCAAAAGTTGTGCTTGATCTCTTGGTGGAGCGAGGTGTGGCCAAGATGCAGAGAAGCTATTCCAAGAGCACTCAATACTGGTTCCCGGGACTTCGTAAAAAGAGATAAGACCTACAACCACATAGACTGATTCGGATATTTCCTAGATATTTGGTGGAATCTCATGAATCGCCTATCACATATGATGTTTGCACTGTCTCTCTATGTGCTCCTCTATTCCCTGATCTTTGGGTATAGTGTCTGGTCATCTGATGTTGGTCGCCTCACCCAACTGCTATCGTATTTCTTAGCAGGTGGTGTGATCCTTATGATCATAACCGTTCCAATTGCCTACGTTAAGGCTCCACACAAAGATAGTGCTACGCGAACAACAAGCAATAAGGGTGCTATTAGTGCTCTCTCGTTCGTCTTCTTCAGTATTGGATCCCTTGGTGGTTCGGGATACTATATGTGGACAGCTGGTATCCCCATAGTCGGATCCCTCTCCCTAACAATGGGCGCACTGATTATGATTCTTGGCGCTTTGGTTCCTGACTGGGACATTCCTCTACTGGGCATATCCCGGCATCGTAACCTTGTCTTCCATTCGGCAATACTTCCTCTACTGATCACATTCATGACTCTTGTCAATGTCACACTGACCATCGCAGCAAATCTTTCCTTCCAAGTTGGTGTGCAACTCGAGTACTATATCACAGCGTTATTCCTTCTTGGATATGCAAGTCATCTGTATCTTGATATCTTCCCGAGCAGCTCAAGTCCACTTGAGATCGTGTGGCGTGCGTCTGACCCTCATAGCAAGGCTCCCACTGGTATTCGCTCATTTGGACCATTCAAAATTTCCAATAATGCTGCAAGAGGCTGGTTAGTGATGAATGCCTCGATTTTAGTAATTATTGCATTCTTCCTCATGGGATTGTATTTCTACAATCTCTTTGCTCTACCACCATCTCCATGAAGTCGAGGTGACTTTACCAGTCAAAGTCGTCACTACTCTCTTCCTCAAAGTCGTCTTCAAAATCAATAGCATTGCCTCGAGTAGGTTCTTCCTCTTCGTCCTCATCGTCCTCAAAGAGAAAGGTTTCGGGATCAACGTCATCTGAGATCTCAATTTTGGTGCGTGCTTTTTTCGATGCACGGGCACGTGCTTTCTCTATTTCTGGAGCCAGACAGACCGAGTCGTCAGGATCAAAATAGGGACATTCAGGACAACATTCCCCTTTGTGGGTGCAAGTGCTAAATGCAGGGCAGAGTGGACAACACTTGAGCTCCGACAATGAATACACACCTACGATGCGATGATGTGATATAGCTCCGCAAGAACTCCAAATAAGGCTTCTCCAAGTGAGCTATTTTTAGAGAACAACTCTGTGGTCAAAGTTAAATGGCCTCTGACAAAGGTTGTCATGGAGCTGGTATACGTGTCAGACCTCGAGCATGAGATTCGCAAGACGGTTTTAGAGAATGCTGTAAAATATGATGGTATCCCCAGTGCAAAATCCGTGATGAACGCATTACTTGGCTCTAGGGTGGAACTACGGAAGCGCGCCAAGGAAGTAAAAGAGATTGTGACACGCTTGGTGGATGAGATTGGTGCCATGCCGCTCGAGGAGCAGCGCGCAGAGCTTCAACGGATTGCACCTGAGTTGCTTGAGCGCCCGGAGGTCGTTGTCAAAAAGAGTGGTGAATTGCCCGATCTACCAAATGTCGATCAATGGGATAAAGTCGTGATGCGTCTTGCTCCATTTCCATCTGGTCCATTACATGTTGGAAATGCTCGGATGGTCATTCTCAATGATTACTATGTCAAGCGGTATGATGGCAAACTCATTCTAGTCTTTGATGACACCATTGGGTCCGCGGAAAAACAGGTTGAGCCTGAGGCGTATGATCTCATTCCCGAGGGGCTTGATTATCTTGGTGTCAAATATCATGAGATAGTCTACAAATCGGATCGGCTCGACATCTTTTACGATTATGCAGTTGATCTCATTAAACAGCAAGAAGCCTATGTATGTGACTGTGATCCCAATATCTGGAGGACTGAGCATAAGGCAAAGGGCATTCCCTGTGCATGTAGAAGTCTCAGTGTTGAGGAGAACTTGGCGCGTTGGGAAAAGATGCTTGACGGGACCTACCCCGAACGTGCCGCGGCAGTGCGACTGAAGACTGGCATGGACAACCCTGACCCCGCCATGCGTGATCATGTCATTCTCCGGATCTCTGAGACCGACCACCCACGAGTCGGAACCAAGTATCGTGTCTGGCCACTGCTCGAATTCTCGTGGGGGATTGATGATCATGATCTTGGTATCACGCATATTATTCGTGGCAAGGATCTTGTGAAAGAGGGAAAGATCGAACAGCACATCTGGGACATCTACGGGTGGCAGCATCCCGAGCTCTTGTATTATGGGCGTCTTAGATTTCAGGATGTCAAACTCAGTAAGAGTAAATCACGAGTGGAAGTCCATAGTGGTGTCTATAGCGGGTGGGACGACCCACGCACGTGGAGTCTTCAATCACTTCAGAAACGGGGTATACATCCTGATGCCATTCGTAAGGTGATGTTGGATCTTGGTCTGAGTATCGTTGATGTTTCATTCTCGATGAAGGCCGTCTATTCTGAGAATCGGAGACTACGTGATGCTGATGCACCGCGTTATTTCTTTGTTCACGATCCTGTCTGGCTTGATGTCAAGGGACTGCCCTCTTCGATCCATGAGGCGACACCTCACGTTCACCCTGACTTTCCGGATATAGGCGTCCGCCACATTCCCATTGTCAGAGACAATGGTGATGTAGTCCTTGGAATTCAAGAGACCGACTTTAACAAGATTGGTGATGGTGGCCTCTTCAGAATGAAGGACCTCGCTAACTTTACTCTTCATCAAAAAGATCGGCTGGCCGAGTTTCATAGCAGGGACGTGGGCGAGATACGAGCCGCCGGAGGTTCAATTATCCAGTGGGTGCCAAAAGAGGGTACTGTACCAGTCGAGCTGTTGATGGTCGATGGTACTGTCATAGACGGTCTTGCAGAGCCTTCTATGCAGAACGTATCTGAGGGTGTCTTTCTCCAGTTTGTCCGATATGGTTTTGCCCGGATCTATGAGACTGGTGATACTATCAAGGCCGCCTTTGCCCACAAATAATTCTGCTCCCCATACAATTGCTGGTCTTATTCATATGTCGCCGAATAGCACAAATATCCCCAGTGCCCGTTGTTAACCTGTGAGTTACCATGGCAAAAAAGAAGAAAAAGAAGGCATCTCTCTCGCCTTCTCTGTTTAAACTGACCGGAGCACGTGCTAAATTAAAGATTATTGATAAAAAGCAAGCCACCTATTATTTTGCCACAAAGATTAAGCCTGAAAAGGCTGCTAAGATGGCTCGCAGCGACGGCGCTGAGATACTTGGTGTTTCTCCAAGTGACGTGACTGTTGGCAAGCCTGCACTCAAATATGACTTCTATAGTACGTACTCTGCTGAACTCGAACTCAAGTTCCTTCGACCCCGGATGCAGGAGATTGGTGTCAATGATGAGGTGGCAGGGGTCTTGGTTGGGAAAGAAGTCGAGATGCCCACTAAGGGTAAGGAGATTCCCGGCAAATCTATCAAGATTACTATGGTCGAACTCTTTACCATCAACCGTACCGACTCTCTTGTTCTTGATGGTGTTACAGGAGCACCTGCACGAAGTCTTGAAAAGATGTTAAAGGGCCCTGGTAAGAAACGTGCATCTCCTGCCTGGATCAAAAAGGCCAAGGTGACCCCTGGCAAATACAATTCGATCGCAAAGGTCGTTAAGGGTGTTGCCAAGATGGCCGGGAAAGTTCCTAAAGAGGCCAAACGTGTAGTCGAACATACATTGACCTTCACCAAGCTCATTGGCTTCTATGTGCCGACATACTATGTCAAGGTGTCAGCGGGAGAAAATTCCCGTGTCATGAGGATTAATGCTGTAAATGGGAATGTTGCAATCAAGCTCTAATTATTTTATTTCGAGTTCTATTCTATCCCTTGAGGAGTGCCCCAACCGCCTCCTCCAGGGGTCTCTATTCTGATTACTGCTCCCGCAGGTGCCTCCACTGTTGATTTTGCTTGAAGCCGATATTCTCTACTTCCAAAGATCAGCACGTTATCTCCTGGAGCCCCCGGTGCGCCTCCATTGAGACCCCATGGACTGCTATGTCTACGTTCAGACTGGATTGATATTACCGACATCGGCGCCAGTACCTTGATCTCTCGAATGATCCCGTCGCCTCCATTCCATTCCCCGATACCTCCACTGCCACGCCTGATTGAATATCGTAGTACTCTCAAAGGGTATGAGGACTCCAATGCCTCGATTGGTGTGTTCAGAGTATTGGTCATGTGAGTATGAATCCCACTTGCACCATGGGCTCCACGACTTGCACCAGCCCCTCCTCCAATGGTTTCATAGAAAGTAAATTGACGACCGGTTCGCGGATCACTACCTCCGATTGTGAGATTATTCATTGTACCTTGGCTTGCAGCGGGTACTCTCTCAGGGATGATTTTCGCAAGTGCCCCAAACACAGTGTCTACTATTCTCTGGGTGGTCTCAACATTACCTGCGGAAACCGCCGCTGGATATTCGGGATTTAATAGAGAACCTGAGGGTGCCTTTACATCGATCACTCGCCAGCATCCCTCATTGGTGGGTATGTCATTCCCAAAGAGTGTGATGAACACGTAATAGACAGCAGACACGGTAGATGCATAGGGACAATTGATATTTCCAATAACTTGTTCAGCCGTCTTGCTAAAGTCAGCTCGCACTTTCCCTTTTTTGAACTTCAGTTCCACCGATATGGGTATTGACCATTCACCTGCGCCATCGCTGTCCATATAGTCTGTGAACTCTGCCACTTTTCCATCGAGATGTTCCAGTTCCATTCGCATACGTTCGGCAGAGTAGTCACGAAGCTCCTCAAACGTGTCAATGACCGTTTTTCCGCCATGCGCTACCATGGCCTCATGAAGCCTTCTGCCACCAACAATGTTCGCTGCTATCTGTGCAGATAGATCCCCCAGTCGCTCATCTGGTGTGCGTGTCTCTCTGAGAAGATCTGCAATCCTCTCTCTTTGCAGAGTGTCATTTTTTACTATGATTCGCGGCTCGATCAACACACCCTCTTCAGAAATATCGGTGGACAATCCAGGCATTGATCCGGGGCTGATCCCTCCAACATCTGCATGATGTGCCCTGTTCGCAGTGAATGCTATTCTCTCGCCATCTCGATAGACTGGAGCGATAAGGGTCATATCTGGGAGATGAGACCCACCATGAAACGGATCATTGACAAGTGCCATAGTGCCCTCTATGAGTTCATCATCCAATTCTTCTATGCATGACCGGACCGACAGAGGCATTGCGCCCAGGTGTACTGGGATGTCCTTTGACTGTGCCACCAGTCGTCCTCTCTCATCAAAAATGGCACAGCTACAATCGCGGCGTTCCTTAATGTTTGGACTAAAGGCGGTTCGTCGCAATGTGCTGCTCATCTCGCGCGCGCACGAGATGAGTGCGTTCTTGATGACCTCAAAAGTAATGGGATCCTCCATCAGTCTTGCAGCCTCCTCATAAATAGCGTACCATCTTTTCTCTGTGTTCCGTCCCAATCCGGACCAATGTATATGGTCGTGTCCACCTGCTCGACGATGGCTGGCCCCAGAATGCGTTGGTCCACTGCCAGTTGATCCCTTCTATAGATGCTCGCATCGACATCGCTACCATCAGGAAGGACAAGTTCTCGCATCGAGTACGGTTCACCCTGTTCCGAATTAGAATGGATCAGGTCCGGTAGTGTACTCCATCTGGAAACTGCGACGGCCCTTGCCGTCACCCATTCGACTGGTCGATTCTTCATTTGGTATCCATACATGTTCTCATGAGAACTCTCAAAATGTTCTCGTGAGAACTCCAACAGATTCTCTCCTCTAAACGGGACATGGATCATCAGTTCGTGAGACTGTCCTTGATACCTCATGTCTATACGCCATTCTATGATGATGCTCTCCGGAGGTGCGCCTTGTTGTTCTAGACTCTGCTGTGCATCACGTGATAGTTCCTCAAGGGTTTCGACCAATATCTTCTCATCGCCCTGATCCCCGTGGAGCAGGATTGTTTTCATGAGGTCTACCCGAAGATCTGTGCAGAGAAGACCTAGGGCCGAGGTGATTCCCGGGAAGGGAGGTACCAAGATGCTTCGTATTCCCAGTGCCTCGGCTATGTCCACGGCCTGAGTTGCACCCGCCCCTCCAAATGGGACAAGAACATAATCACGGGGGTCGTGTCCTCGTTCGACAGTGACTTCTCTGATGGCCTCCATCATATTGAAACTTGAAATCTTTATAATCCCAAGTGCGGCCTCTTCCATGTCCATTCCAAGTCCTTTGGCAAGACGCCCAACTGCCTTCCTTGCATGTTTCATACTCAGTTCGAGTTTTCCTCCCAAGAAGTAGTAAGGGTTCAGTCTTCCAAGTACCAAGTTGGCATCTGTGACCGTTGCGTCCATTCCCCCCAGATTGTATGCAGCCGGACCTGGATCCGCTCCTGCGCTCTGCGGACCAACATGGAGAACGCCTGCCTTGTCGATCCATGCGATACTGCCACCACCTGCGCCAATCGTCTTCACATCGACCGATGGTATTCTGAGTGGCATTCCTCCCACATCATTATCTGCACGGACAACTACTCCACCATCTATGGCGCTGATGTCACAACTGGTGCCGCCCATGTCCAATGAGATCAACTGTTGGATTCCTGATCTCCGGGCTATCTCCCATGCGCCCATCACTCCTCCGGCCAGCCCAGACAGTGCAAGTCCTATTGCATGGCCTCTTGCACGAGAACATAGTCGAGTTCCCCCGTTTGACTGCATCACGGTGAGTCTTGCCCTTGGGCAGACTTCTCTGAGTCTTCGATCAAGTCGTTCCAGATATCCAAGAACAACCGGCCCCAAGTATGCCTCCACTACAGTTGTGGACACTCGCTCGAATTCTCGAAACTCAGGCAAGACCTGTGATGATGCTACTACATACTTGTCGCTTAGTCTACTCAAGCTCTGAAGGAGTGCAAGTTCATGTTCGTTATTTCGAAACGAGAACAGTAAGGCAATAGCTACCGCCTCTGGATCCTGTTCCTTTACGGAATTGAAGACCCGCTCAACCTCTTCACGCGAGAGGCGGGTGATAATCTCCCCTTCCGGACCCACCCTCTCATGAACACCGACTCTATGAGCGCGATCAACAATTGGTTGAGGGCGAGATGCATTGGGTGAGTATATCTCCTCTCTATTCTGACGCCCGATCTCAATTACATCCTCAAGCCCTTCTGTTGTGATCAGTGTGACGCTTGCCCCTTTTCGCTGAAGCATTGCATTCGTTGCCACTGTTGTTCCATGCACAACAAGATCAATATCGTCACCAGAAAATCCGTTTATCTCTAAGATCTCTTGGATTCCACGAACCACAGCTTTTTCCTGTGCATCTGGGGTGGACTGCACCTTATGGACCATGTAACGACTTGGGTTATCGCAGACCATTATGATGTCTGTGAATGTACCTCCAACGTCGACTCCGATGACGTTCATTTGACCGCCATCTTTTCGATACCCTTCCTATTGATAGTTGTTTTGATTCATCATGAATTCAATTTCTTTTTGTCACCCTGAGTCGATATATTTCTTGTTTCCCTCTTTTCACACAGGACCACCAACGACCCTATTCGCTTATTGCCGATCCTTTGGCCAAAGTAAGCTCTTCTCCACATCAATCGGAATTGGTTCTTTGATTTCACTCTCATTGAATGCCCAAAATACAGCCAAGTGGATGTTGTGATCGGGCCACCAACCCAATTTCTTTATCCTTTGTTTATACTTTCTCAATTGATCTACAGCCGATTGATATTTTGGATTCCGAAAAATCTCATGAGGCTGTACTCGGTCCTTGACCTCTATGATCCAAATGTCGTCATTGTATTGAAAGATGAGATCGCAAAACATTTTTTTCCAGTCTTTCTTCTGATAAGTGATCAAGCCAAGCTCTGACCAAATCATCTGAGGTTTTTGCCCAGTCCAGTCAGTTGCATGACTTGCAAGATAGTTTCTTGCCATGCTCTCAAGTAGGTAGTGTTCACTGTAATTATTACCTCCAGCAATTAAATGTCTAAACCAATCTCCAATGGTTCTAGCTCGAATCATGACAAATTCTACATCAGAAGTATATTCCAGTTCCATTATCCTGTCCTCTTTTGGTAAGACCTCTATTTTCGTTTTAAGACTATATTGTCTATTACTCTTTAACTCCTCATGAATATCTGTTCTTTCGCCAACACGAAACATTCCCCTCATCGCATCTTTCAACCACTTCCAGATAGCCTTATGCAAATTAGAGTCATGAAATGTCAATAAAGCAATATTTATTTTTAAAGGTTGAAAGTATTACTCATACCATCGTAATGCGTATTAGTTTAGATTTGGATGATGATCTCCATTTGTGGTTTAATGCGAGATAACTGATCATGTCACCATTGAGTTTACAATCTGTAGAATGCTGTCAACAGTCATGATGATGTAATGCATCAAGCAATTAAATATTATATATTGTCATGTCACAATGCTTTATTGGCCTCCTATGTTTACCAATCGCGTGTTGATTGATGACTATAGAATATTCGGCTGTCCTTGTCCGCTATGGTGAGATTGGTATCAAGTCCCGTCAGACACGAAAATACATGTCTCATCTTCTTGCCTCTCAGATTACCTCTGCTCTGAAAGAGCATACTATCTCTTTCTCAAAGGTACGAACCGAGTTCGGTCGTCTGTTCGTCATGACTGATGATGCAAGGCGGGCTGCTGAGGTCACAGCACGAATCTTTGGTGTGGTCTCTACTTCACCGGTCGTTGTCACTGAGGCCAAGTTCGATACCATCTTGGAGACCGGTCTTGATCTGGCCCGTCAATCATTTCGTCCAGGGCTCTCCTTTGCTGTCGGTGCAAGGCGTCTGGGATCTCACACCTTCACCAGTCAAGATGTTCGGCGTAAATTGGGCGAACTCATTCTCTCACAACTTGACAATCTCCATCTCACGGTCAATCTCACAGCACCTCAGCAGAGTGTCTATGTAGAAGTGCGAGAAGATGTGGCCTATCTGTTCACTGAGACCGTGGATGGTGTTGGTGGCATGCCTACAGGTTCTCAAGGAACTGTTGTCTGTTTGATTGATGGATCCCTTGCCTCATTGGTGGCGTCTTATCGTGTCATGAAACGTGGTGCGATCCCTGTCTTTGTTGTGTTCGAGGAGTCAAGTGCAATACATTCTGCTGTTGCAAAGCTTGCTTCATATATCCATGGGCAGTCTGTCAAGAAGTACGTTCTCTCTCTCCCCCGGCAGATCAAAGAATTTCAGGGGCCTGCGTCCGAATCTCTCTGTATCATCTGTCGGCGTAATATGATCAATGTCGCAGCGGAGATTGCGTCGATCGAAGACGCTGATGGAATTGTCACCGGTGATGTTATTGGAGTTCCTGCTCAGACTATTGCCGCACTGAAGCACATCCGTGAAGTTCAGTGCAAGTTTCCAATTTTCCAACCGTGTGCTGGGGACGACTTTGAATCACTTCGCATCATGGCCCAACAAATTGGCGTCCAGTCTGATAGTGTACCCTTGTGCTCCGATTGTCAAATCGATTCTACGTATAGTGATCTTCTCAGGACGGAGTCTGAGCTTGGGCTCCCCTCTGCAAAAGAACAGTTAGATACGGCGCGAATTGATGAAACAATTTAGACACCAATCAGTTCAGTTTTGGATAAAAGCAAATCTTTTAATACTCAATAGCCGTGATTTGCCACTATCCACGCTCATGTGTAGATCATGGTGATTTCTCATGCCACGTTCACGAAAAGATAGAATCATTCCTGTAGCACCAATTGACCGGTTAATTCGAAAAGCTGGTGCAACCCGTGTCAGCGATAAAGGTGCAGAACGGCTCGCTCAGATCTTAGAAGAGGTCGGTGAATTTCTCGCTCAGAGTGCCGCTGAGATCACCGAGGTGTCCGGCCGCAAAACAATCACCGAACGCGACATCGATGTGGCTTACAAGCATTGGCGTCGTCGACTGTAATCATCAGTTCCCCTAACTCGTTTGGGGGATTCAACCCGTATCTTGCAGGTGATTGAATGACTAAAGTAGAGGGTGTGCCGGATGGAATTGCTCTGCTCTCAGTACATGAAGTCACTCCTGCATTTGAGGACGATGTGGTTCGTACGTGTGATCTGCTTGATGAGCTAGGATTTGATAGTTACACCCTCTTAGTGACACCTTTCTACGGCCTCAAACGGATAAATACTTTTGAGAAGAATCCCACCTTTGCAGAATACCTCTTGGCGATCGACAAAGAACTTGCACTTCATGGATATTCTCATCTCTCTAAGTCTGGCTCTATTGACGAGTTCCGCCGGCTACCTGCTGATAAGATCTCAAACCGGTTGAAGTCTTCGGTCAGCATGTTCATCAATGCTTTTCATAGGATGCCTCGGGGTGTTATTCCCCCCGGCTGGGTCGCTCCACAAAAACTCGTGCCGCTGAGTCGAGATCTTGGCCTACAGTACTGTGTTATCAAAAACCGGATAATCCCCTTCAATGTCCCACGTCCTTTTGAGACCGTTGAGCAGATCGTGAGCCAAGGTTCTGACAAGCTAGTTTTGGGTTCCTCTCTGGTCGAGCTGGAGGTGGGAGGGTCGGTACAGATCGCAGTTCACCCCTTGGATTACAGGCATAACTCTATGTTTGAAATCCTGACCGATCTTCGCGACCGCCTTGACTACAAGTTCATGGGCTATTGGGAGTATCTCAAATCCATAGCAAGAACTACTTCGTAGTCGATTCGCACGTATTTACGACGAGTAAATATTTGAAGGTCTTTGACATGTTAATGTCGGGATAAGACCTAATCTTATCGATAAATTCAGTATGATTTTATTGGTGTCTGTCCCTTGTGAGAGGTATGTGCGGTGTTGGGGTCTCTGAGTATGCATTCGTTTGTGATTGATGATGCTGTTTGTTTCTTGCATCCTGTTTCAGAGATCCGCGCTCGTACATATGTCGATAAATCGACAAATTTGACGATTTATCGATTTCGTTTACAGAATAATCACTCAAAAGAAGATATAACCTACGATTATTCTAGTTCATACATACTCCAAGGTTGGTTTCCTTGGCACGATTATCAGATGAGAAATGGAGGTTCCCATTAATGAAACGAACTGGTCTAGTTACTGTGCTCTTTATACTATTATTCATGATACCTGCAATTCCGACTGCCACTCCAAATTTGAGTTCGGATCCCTATACGACCGAATCGAAAGATCAATCCACCCTGGCGGACGATTTGACAGGTCTCACTGGTACTGGCAACTCCCTCCCAGTCACCATGACAGGTTACGTGACAAACACACAGGATGGGCCTTTGACAATTGACTCGGCAACTTCCGATACCGCCTCTGTCATACTAGATACTGGTTGGACTGGTACCGACCTACAGTCGAGTATCGATTCGCTTACAGTATGGATGAATGATCAGGCAAAGAACGGCGATTTTGATGATTACCATAACGAGAAATGGCTTGAGACCTCCTATCCAAGTGAAGATGTGGCTGTTCCTGATTATTGGAACCTCAATAAAGTGACTGCCGGAAGTGATGACAGTCACCCTCATCATGGAAACTTCCAGTTTCTCACCGCCTCGGGTAATGGTTATGGTGGCACTATGGGTTGGGAGTATGTTGCTGACTGGACCACCAGCGACACAATAGACCCCTCATCTGAAATATACCTCCGTCAATACGTTTTGGCACCGTATAGAAGCATAGACTCTGCTGAGATCAAGTTCTATTACCGAGTAGTCTCCACCTCCACGATGGGTAGTCAAGCTCACATCATTGTCCGCTTTGCCGGCTATGAGACCAAGCTCTCAGTCTTCGATTCTGGTGATCCTACTGACACATGGATTCAAGCCACAGTCACGATTCCCTCCTCCGCCTTTTCAAGCGTGACTCTCCCAAATTCGATTCTCATTGATGTTGGACTTGCTACAGATCTTCAGGGGACTCCCGGGTCTGATATGACCAGTCACCTCTACATTGACGATGTTGAAGTCAATATGAAGGTCCGCCCCTTCCCGGAACAGATCGGTCTCAAAGCAAATGGGACTCTCATCGATGGTTCGACTGAGGGTAGTATCTTCACATATCTTCCTGATGACGACAACCGTGATTGTTATGACGATACCTCAAATGGAGTTGATCTTGATGGTTATAGTGATAATGGGGACCTTGATGTAGGAATCTGGGGATCGTGGTCGGAGTCCAATACATTCGAAGTTGGTCTCCAGTTCCCTGTAGATATTCCCAAAGGTGCCGCGATTGTTTCTGCATATATCGAGGTCGAAGTGCCAGAAAATTCTAGTGATATACCTGCCATGAAAATACGACTTGCTGATGCCGACAATGTTAGTGCCTTTACTTCAGGAACACCACATCTTGAAGATAGATATACTTGGGTCGATACTGGTGTTGACTGGTCGCCCAGTGTTTGGACCAAGAACCACAGATATAGGTCTCCGGACATTGCCCCACTTCTTCAAAAGGTGGTCACTAGGTCTGGATGGTCCCAAGACAACTATATTGCAATCATGTTGGACTATCTTTACTCATCTGGCTCATACACCTATCTTAGTATTAAGGGATCCTCGAGCTATGATAATACCGCGGGTGATGATAACCTTGCACGGATTTTTGTTGAATACATAGTTCCCAAGGCCGAGGATCAGATTATCACTCTTCAGCACAAAAAGGACATCACTATCGACCATACAAAGGTCTCAGCCGATATGACGGACTTTCCTGTTCTGGTCGACATCTATGACTCTGATCTTCATACAGATGTTCAGGCAGACGGTGATGATATCGTATTCATGGTGAATGGTATCCCCACAGATCACGAGATCGAATACTTTGACCAAGACTATAATTCAACGCACGCGCATCTTGTGGCATGGGTACGAGTTCCCAGCCTCTCAAGCACGACTGATACAGTTCTTGAGATGTACTATGGGAATCCAGACGCGCCTTCACTTCAAAATCCAACTGGTGTTTGGGAATCTGGGTATGCCTCAGTCTGGCATATGAACAATGATCCCTCTACGGATTTTATCATGGACAGTACAGAGTACAACCATGATGGCACCTCGTATAATATGGAGAGTGCTGATTCGGTCTCGGGGGAAATCAATGGTGCACTCGACTTTGATGGTGTTGATGAACGGGTGCGTATTGGACCTATGGACTGTGAAGATTGGACATCTATTACAGTCGCTGTTTGGGTCAATATTGATGATGCTGGAGAGGATCGCTTCATCTCTAAAGAGTCGGGAAGTGGTTCTGGTCCGTATGCTTGGAGCATCGGGCATAATGGTCATGGCCTGACGGTCATGTTCACAAGCGACGGGACTTCAGGCACAACAACAACAATCGATACAAGTTCTGGTCTTACAATTGGCACTTGGCACTATGTTGTCTTCACTTGGGACTCGTCACTCTCCTCTAATCAGTTGAAAGTATACATTGATGGTGTTCTCCAGAACCAGACCAGTAATGCTGGAGATACAATTGATGATATTGATGCAGATGTGTATCTTGCTGACAATTCGTACCTAGGCAGTTCCAGTGGTCATAGATACTTCAATGGTCAGTTGGACGAGGGCAGGGTCTTAGACGTTGCAAAGCCCGTTTCATGGATACTCACTGAATATAATAATCAAAAGAATCCAAGTTCATTTCTCTCCGTCGGTTCGGAAGAGACCGTTCAGAGTACTTGGACCGATGATGAGTCCGCCAAGCTTGTGTTCACGACCTCTTCCTCTGAACCAGTCACAATGGATGTGACTCTAGGTCTAGATGTCTATGGCTCTGGTGGTTCTCTTGACTCCAATTATAATTCGGGTACGACCTACAGTGTGACCAATGCGTCCATAGTTGAGTGGACTGCAAATGTTCTTGTGTCACCTCCAACAGGCACACAAAATCTTGAGGTCACCGTAGAGTTTCCACAGACTGAATGGCGTCCAACAACCGTGACTAATCCCGTGGGCGTAGAGAAGACCTATCCGACAGACTGGTATTATGAGGGCGGTGTTCTCACAATTCGCTCTTCAGCGGTCGATACTTTTGGTGTCTGGAAGATCAACTTTGTGTCAATGAATTACATGCTCAACGTTCTTGTTGGACCCAATGGTGGCCCATATTCTACTACGACAACTATGGACATCAATGATATTCTTGCTGTAAAGACTACTACTCCTTGGGTCACGGGATCGTCTGTCAATCTTGTGTTGACCGACCCGAGTGGAGCGGAGTGGTATCGGAGTTCACTCACTACGACCAGTACTCCTACTCATGAGGTTCCCTCCTTCAAGTATCGAAAGACCATTACCATTGATCATACAAAAGTCTCAGCCGATCTGACGAATTTCCCTGTTCTAATCGACCTGCTTGACTCTGACCTCCATGATACAAGCAAGGTGCAGGCTGATGGTGATGACATTCTCTTTGTACAGAATGGTAAGATCCTTGACCACGATCTTGAGCTCTTCGATCAGACCTACGACTCATCAAATGCTCATCTTGTGGCATGGGTCAAGGCGAACCTCTCAAGTTCATCTGATACGGTTTTGACCATGTACTATGGTAATCCTGTGGTCGGTCCGCAAGAGGATCCAAAGGCCGTCTGGTCGAATAGCTATGAGGCCGTCTGGCACTTGGGTGAGAATGCGGTAGATGAGGGTACAGGTACAACCCATTATGATTCCACTTCTGGAGCATATGATGGCGAACAGCATGGCAATGCCCGAGCTACTGGACTTGCAGGGTATGGTCAAGACTTCGATGGCACCGATGATGTGATCTATGTTAATGATACTAAGGGACTCAATCCAAGCGGTTCGGTCACGCTCTCTGGTTGGTTCAAACTCGATAGTATCTTTTCATCATCATCGACAACTTCTCTATTGATCATGGAGAAATATTATGATGATGATAACGATATGCACATTGCCCTTGCAGGACAAGACTATCAATCAACATCTGTTCCAAATGGTACTCTGGTCTTTAAGGTGGAGAACTCAAACGCACAAAAATACATCTGGACCACTACTACTTTCTGGAATCCTGGTTGGTATCACTACTCTATTTACATGGATGCCTCAAACCCCTCCAATAACAAAATCTACATAGATGGTGTTGATCGTACATCCACCGGAAGCTCGGGAACTGCAACTTGGTGTAACTTGACATATTCTGCAACTTGGGGAATTGGTGGTGGCGAGGTTGACGGTGGGTTCCCAAGTGGGTCTGGATACTTTAATGGAATCCTTGATGAACTGCGTGTGAGTCTAGGCTCACGATCCACTGGTTGGATGACTACCGAATACAATAACCAGAACGACCCAAGCACCTTCTACTCTGTTGGTTCTGAGAGTGAGCGAACTTCACCCGATCTCACCTTTACAAAGACGATTGACTCGACTGCAGCAGCAGGTGTCTGGACCGCCAGTGTGTTCTATAATGACACAGGCTCCGGTGTTGATAATAAGACAGGTCTCTATGAACGAGAATTCATTGTCAAACATGATTCATCGCTCGCTCTTATTGCTCCTGGTGATGCAGTCGGTGATGGGATCTCCTTGAAGGTCGCTGGTGATATGCTCTATGTGGAAGTGGAATTGACCGATGATGTCAACTCTGCCACTATCTCAGGTGCTACCGTCAGGATGAGCTGGTCAGTTTCAGGCACTGCTACAAATGTCACACTTGAGGACTATGGGACTGGGCGCTATGGCCTTGCTCTTAACACGAGCGATCTCGGAACAAACAAACGATGGACTCTGACATTCTATTCAAGTCATCCTTACTATAATGATGCAACGACCTCCTTCTATCTGGATTTGAATCACGATACGGCCCTGACCTATCGCAATGTGGATACTACTCCAGTGGGACAGGACTTCACAGCAACTCTTGTCTTCCGTGATATCTACGATGATACACCGATAACCGGTGCCTCCATCACCTTTGCAAATGGTACCTCTGTGACCGTAGACTCGGAGGCCAATGGGATGTATAATATCTCCCTCTCTACGAGTGGACTCTCACTGGGTGACCACTGGTATATCTTTAATGCGACCAAGTCTGGTGCGTATCTTGAGGATGCAAGTGTTAATGTCACCTTCACTCTTCGTGCGCACTATACTACCGCCTCAGTATCAGGTGATCTTGTTACTCCATACGGTTGGAATACTGATGTGACGGTCACTATCATTGATACCGATACTGGTGGGACTGTTGCAATAGGCTCCGTGTCGTCCATGACTTTCTCATGGAGTGGCGGGTCACATGCAGAAGATCCGGCCAGCAGCTTTGACGTGACGCTTCCTACCAATAGCTGGACCGTTGGTGCAAAGACGGTCACCCTAAGTGTGGTCATGTCCGACTCGAATTACTATGCTCCTAGCAATTATCAATTTGATATCACCATCCGCAAGCACTATACCTCTGCCTCGGTTCAAGGCGATCTTGTGACCCCTGTCGGCTTCGATACTACCGTCACTGTTGTCATTACCGACCTTGATGACGATGTAGAGTTGAGTCATTCCGCTGTCAGCAGTCTGACCTTCACCTCAAGCTATCCCTCCTACAGCGAGAGTTCTCCATCAGATCTTGACGTGACACTGCCCACGAACTCATGGTCATTGGGGACTGAGACCGTCACATTAGCAGTGGTCATGTCCGGCAATTACGAGAACCCGTCAAATTACCAGTTTGATATTGTCATCCGTAAACACTACACCTCTGCATCGGTGACTGGCGATCTATTGACGCCACACGGTTTCAACACCGATGTGACAATTGTCATTACTGACCTCGATACCGGTTCGAATCTGGCCGCTTCTGCGGTCTCGTCATTCGGTTTTGTCACAACGCACTATGGTTCTCATAATGAGAGCAGTCCCTCCGACCTTGATTATACTCTAACGACCAGTTCGTGGTCCGTTGGAACCGAATCGATCACATTAGGAATTGTCATGTCAGGCAACTATGCCAATCCCGATGACTACGTATTTTCAATTGAGATTCGCAACCACTATACTGCCTCCTCCGTGTCAGGCGAGCTTGTATCGCCATTTGGTGAAGACACTCCGCTCACCGTCATTATCACAGATCTTGACACCAATACTCAAGTAGCAGCCTCAACGGTCACTCAATTGCAATTTGTGTCGTCTTATGGTACCGAGACCAAGTCCGGGCCATTCACAGACCTTGATGTGACTCTGACCACTAACTCATGGTCCGTGGGTACTGTGACTGTGACTCTGACTGTGACTCTGACTGGAGCATACGACAATCCTGCAAATCTACAATTTGATGTTACAATACGGAAGCATCGCACCTCCATCAATGTTATTGGCGATCTTGTCACTCCATACGGTTCCAACACAGATGTGACAATTGTCGTCACTGACCTTGATACTGGTAGCACGCTTGCAGCATCTGCTGTTAGTTCCTTTGAGTTCCGCCCCACAGGATATTCCAACTACAATGAAACGAACCCCTCAGATCTGGATGCGACACTCTCGACCAATTCATGGTCTGTGGGTACTGTTAGTGTGACTCTGGCAGTTGCAATGAAAGGTGATTACTATGATCCCTCCACGTATGATTTTGACGTTCAAATTCGTAATCACTACACCTCCGCCACAGTCACAGGTTCTCTCACTTCCCCACTTGGGAACACGACTGATGTGACCGTTGTCATTACCGATCTCGATACCAATTCGGTTCTTGGAGCCGGAACGGTAAACTCTGTCAGCTTCGCCTCCTCATATGGGACCTATGCTCCATCTGGGCCGTACAGCGATCTCACATTCACACTTGACACATCTAGTTGGGATGTTGGTGTGGAGTCCGTTACTCTTAGCGTGACAATGACCGGTAATTACGACTCACCGTCGAACTACGATTTCGACATTGAGATCACAGGGCTCTCAACAAATCTCTATCACGAGCCGAACGACCTCATCTTTCCAAATGGTGATGCGTTCAAGATCATCTTGCGAGTAGACATTGATGAGGCTGGTCCTTACTACGGCGATATGATCGCAGGTCTTGTCCATGCTAACTTCACGGTTCATAACACGACCTATACCTATCCGTTCACTCTGACCGAGATCGCAACGGGACGCTACAACCTCACAATTGCAGCCTCGTACTTCCCTGAGGGTACATACACGATCACTGTCGAGTTTAACCCAACAAATGTCAGCCTCTTGAGTTCACAGCTCGTCATCACATTCAAGTATCGCGCTGCTCGGAGTGAGCTGTCTTCACCGGATCGCGCTGTGACGACTCCGTATGAGACCGACTTTACTGTCACACTCAACTATACCGATGTTGATCGTAGCGCAGGAATCACTGGTGCAACAATCACTGCTGACGGAGTGACGATATACAATATTGTAGACAAAGGTAATGGCCAGTATCAGGTGACTGTCAATACTACTGGTCTTGCAAAGGGTGAACATCTGTATAATCTGACCGCTGATAAATCGGGTTATGCTGCTCAGACCCTATCCTTCAAAGTAGTGATTCGAATCGCCTACACATCTGCCATTCCGACGGTCGGAGCATTAGACATTCCTGTCGGTAATGATCCGGTCTTCTACGTCGAGTACCGAGATATTGATCATGACCTTCCTATCACAGATGAGTCACCGTTCCAAATAACTACCACATGGATTCGTCCGATCATCTGGGAGTATATCAGTTCAGAGGGTCGCTATAAGATTACATTCCCAACCGAGGTTGATGACACACTTCAACAGAATCTCATCGTCACCTTCACCTTCTCAAAGGGTGAGAACTATCAGTCTGGCATCTTCAATATCTCTGTGACCATTCGAACCCATAACACGGATCTCCGACTTGTCACAGCTGTTGAGCCGACAAGCTACAATGCTAACATCACAATTCAGTTGTTCTATGGTGATCTTGATGATCAGCAGGGTATATGGTCGCACTATGTCAGTATTCGTGTGGAGAATGAGACTCATGTGGTCACTTACTATGCATTGAATGATAGTGCACGAGGTTCGGGCTACTACATCATTCGGATTCCCGCCTCGCAGTTTAATGCTCTCGGCCTTCAGAACTTTACGATCTTCTATAATTGGACTGGTCCGATCTATTCGTATCAGAACAAGACGATATTTGTCAGTGCAAATATTGTTGGTGAAGACTCGTCCTATACTCTGATGGAATCATCCGAGCCTACCCCGTACTTGGAGAATATGTCCTACACCTTCTTCTATTCTGAGCTGTATAGCGGTATTGGCATCACTAATTCAAGTTATGGCGGTGGACATGTACACGTCCGAGTTGTGTTCCAAGGCGTTTCTGTTGATATGACCAAGGTTGACATCTGGGAGGTCGATCCTTCTGGAAGCCCCGGTAACTATTCGATTCGTTTCAACACGACGATCTTCGGACAAGTTGGTGTGATCTATATGGAGGTCCATGTTGAGTGGGACAGAGGGGTCTCGCCATTCTATACTAATCGAACTGATACGATCACTATTCGGATTCTCTCAAGGGACACTCTAGTTTCTGTTGTGCCTCCGTCTGCAACTGCCTACGGTGAGAATGCCACGTTCTCATTCACTTACGAGGACATCACGGGAAGTTCGAGCTCGCCCATTGGTGACGACTCAAAGCTGACGATCACACTCAGTCTTGCTGATTACACGCTTACCTACAGTGGTGATGCAGACAAGAGATTTACCGTCTCCTTTAACACGAACCAATTTGGAGCGCCACTTGGTCAGAAGTCTTTCACGCTCAATGTGACTTGGGTCGGAGCTCCATTCTATGCGAATCGGACTGGGCGTATCATCTACGTGACGGTCACCGCACGTCAGACCCTTCTGGACTATCAATCGCCATCTCCCACGCAATATCGTGATAACGTGACCTTTACGATTACATGGTCCGATGTTGCTGGCAGTTCGACCTCGAGTATCACCAATGCAGTTGTGACGCTCTATGATGGTGCTTCAGCAATTCCTACAACCTACTATTCTGTGACAGACAAGTTGGATGGCAACTATGAGATCATCTTCAATACCACCTACTATTCGTCACCCGGCACATATTCGGTGACGGTCAATATCACTTCCTCCCACTTTTACTACTTGAGTGTGGAATCCACTCGTAGCTTCGAGGTTCGATATCGGCTCACTCTGCTGACCTCTGAGCCTCCTGCTCGTGTCCCATATGGTGGCACCTTGGAGATCATACTCTCCTTCCAAGACCTTTACACCCTGGAAGCATTGGGTAACGATACAGGTGATGTGACCTTAGAGATCCTGACTCCCGGGACTTGGGTGTACTCGGTCTCATGGAGTAGTGCGCTCAGTAGATACACACTTCGTATTGACACATCGGCCCAATCGGGATTGAACATTGACACGGTCTATACAATTCATCTTAACTTCTCATATGCGAATAAGGCACCGTTCTATAGTTCTGATGATGCATACGTTAACTACGAAATCCGTGCCAGAAATACGGCCATTGAGATGCAGCAGTCCCCAGTTCCGACTCCATATGATGAGTATTGTAACTTCACGATTCTCTATCGTGATACTGACTTCGATGCGGGAATTGATGGCGGCAGCATCTATGTCTACAAGGGTGGTTCTCTCTTGACCCAAGGGACTGAGTTTCTTGTTGCAACTAGTTCAGGTGGCGTCTATATTGTGTCGGTCTTGACCTCAGCACTTGATGGTATCGGCACGACTCAGATCACCGTAAAGGGTAACTGGACTGGTGGCTCCCCCTATTATGGGAACACCTCCTCCTTGGTCAACATAGGTGTGACTCATAGGCCAACGAATGTTAAGATCGTCTCTCTTCCGGGACAGACGCGATTCCAGGAGAACGTGACCTTCGTCATCTCGTTTGTGGACCTGACATCAGATAGCGGTGTCAGTATCACTAAGAGCATGATCACACTCTATAATGATGGCACTCCCTTGACCCAGAGTCAATTCCAATTGACCCAGCAGGGAACATCGACCAACTATGAGATCAGTATTGACTCGACCATCCTCAGTAGTACGCTGGTGTCTGGCAAGAACATGACAATTCTGGTCAATTATCCTGAAGCCGCACCATACTATGATGATGACTCATCATCTGTTGGAATCACTATCATTAGACGTGATACATTCCTCTCGTTGAGTCGACCCGCTAATACCGCATACGGTGAGAATGCTACTCTGACCTTCATCTATCTGGATGTGACTGGTGGGTCGAGCACTGCGATTGGCGATGACGCACGGCTCTCGATCGTGACAGATCTCTCAGAGACTCCAGCAATCGTGTATGATTCCGGATTAAAGACCTTTACGATCTCCTTTGACACATCTCAGTTTGGGAATGTTGGCGACACCTCGTTCCATCTGAATGTGACATGGGCTGGTACTCCGTATTATGCAAATCAGACCCAGACCCTCATTCAGCTGACAGTGGTCAATCGTCAGACACAGGCCGATTTTCAGGCCCCTGCGCCAACTCCATTTGGAGATGTGGTTACTTTCACAGTCACATATCTGGATGTTGCAGGATCATCCACAGTAGGAATTCCCGATTACACCTTTGTACTCTATTATGGTGGCTCCCCCATCTCGACATCATACTATACGACTGAGAATGATGGGCAGGGCAAGGTGACTGTTCATTTCAATACGAGCATGTTTTCTGCTCCTGGGACCTACTCGCTCAATGCCAGTTTCACTTATACTGGAACATACCATCGTGATGATGCTTGGGCGGTACGTGATCTACAGCTCCGGTACAGGACCACTATCCTCTCTTCCGAGCCTGTTGGAAGTGTTGGTTATGGTACTGCAATGGAAATAGTTCTCTACTTCCAAGATATGCTCACACTTGAGAACATTGGTTCGTCAACGACCCTGGCAATCTTGAATGATACAGGTGTCGCTTGGAATTATACACTGAGTTGGCGACCTTCACAACAAAATTACTTGTTGATCGTTCAAACAGAGGGTCAACCATTCAATGTGGGCGAGTCCTACAAACTTCATCTCAATATGAGCTATGCATATACCGATCCATACTATCGCTGGGACGATCTCTATGTTGATTTCAGCATCAGGAATCGCACTTCTCTCTTGGATGTGACAGAGGCCCCGTTACCGACATCCTATGTAGAGTATAGTACCTTCAAGATGTATTACCGTGATGTCGATGGTGGAAAAGGAATCTCTAGTGCCACCATTACCTTGAGTACATCTTCAGGTCCGATCTCTTCGTCCTATTACTTCTATAACGAAGTTTCTGGTATCTACACGATTTCACTAAATACGAGCGTATTGCTCGCTCTTGGTAGTTACACAGTGACTGTACAGGCCAGTTGGCCCGGAGGTGCTCCATTCCATGATGATGCTGCCAGGAATGTGACCGTCACGGTTGTAGAACGAACAACCAATGTCGAGATCGTATCACCCCCATCTTCGACAAAATATCTCGATAATGTGACTTTCACTTTTGCATACACCGACACGGTCACTGGCAAATTGATCTCGATCACTGCAAGTAACATTATCCTCTATGGGAATGGGACGCAGCTTGATCAGAGCGACTTTATCATGAATCAGGTGGGTTCTCTATTTGAGATCAGTATCAATTCTACCATTCTCAGTACCCATCTTGTGAGTGACTATAACCTCACAATCGCAGTGGACTGGGATGCAGGGACATCTCCCTACTATGCGGATGATGTGACATCTCTGCGTCTTTCGACACGAGGACGTACGATGATGGTCGAGGTCGGTCCGATCGAAACCACCCCAGTGGGCGATAATATGACCATCACCTTCACAGTCGCTGATGACTCGAACAATCGACATATTGATGGCACGATTATCTATTTCGACTGTGTTGAACAACATTTGATCGAAAACGCCTCCTACTGGCTGACTCGGGTTGGTGGCGGGGATTATATAATTAAAATCGACACAAGCGCACTAGGAGGCATTGGCGATTTCCATTTTGATCTTGCCGTCAATTGGAATCCCTCCACAATGCCTTATTATGCCAATCGAAGTACCATCGAGCTCATCGGGTCGGTTGACCTGATCTGGGGTGTTCTTACTTCTGATCTTCCCACACCATCTTCTGTTCAGATCAGTCAGGATGTCTATGTCATTGTCTATTATCGTGATTATGATCATGGGCAGGTTGGAATCACCGGTGCCGGGTTCACTGTCAAGTATCTTGATACTGGGACTACCCCATTGAATCTAGCATGGGATATGCTCTCCCCTGGTGTATATAATATAAGCTTCAGTACCACTGATATCACCACCACAGGAAGCAAGACTCTCAACATTACTGCAAGCACATGGCCCTATACAACATCCACTGTACAACCTAGTTTCACCATCAAGGTCATTGATACAGCATTATCTGCTCTTAGTACATCGATCCAAGTCAACTGGACCGCCACCACTCGTGTGACCGTGGAATACGAAGACTTGCTTCACGGAAATCTCACTACTGGTGGTGTGGTGTCTTGCGAATGGGGCGGTAACACACTCTATTTCATCGAGTCTGGCACTCCGGGGCGTTATTACATTGACATTGATACTAGCCTTGAGGATGCAGGGACTCGAATTCTCTCGATCACAGCCTCAAAGACCAAGTTTGCTACTTCTCTCACAACAGTGAGCCTGATAGTCTTGACACTGCCTTCAAGTATTGTGCCGATCGAACCTGCTGGACTTGTACTTAGTAGTTATCGTGGTGAGGGTGCTAATGTCACTATCTTCCTCAATGATACCTACAATGCTGGTCCTATCAATGACGCATATGTTTCAGAAGTGACTGGTGTCTTTGAAGGCAATGGCATCTCTTACACCTTTGTCTATAATGGCACTCCGGGTTACTATGAGGCGCAGATGCCCGGGTCTGATACCAACAAGGTGGATGTAGGATTCTACTACTTCCGGATAACCGTGAAGATGAGGAACTACAACCCTGCAAGCTACCAGTTCACAATTGAACTACAACAGACGCGGACTATACTTGCCGTTGATACCTCATCCGGCACATCTGAAGAGATGACCCGTTTCTATTCTGAAGTCGTGCGGTTAACGGTGCGCTTCTCCGAATTGGCAAACACATCGTATCTCTTAAGGAATGCATCAGTAGTCTGGTACATTTCTGATCTATCAGTGGGTGGAAACATGACTGAAGATTCTCTCCACCCCGGATTTTATTACACAGATCTTGATACAACAATTCCAGGTTATGGTATCTGGGCTATCACATTCAGAGCTATCCCCGAAGATGCCCAATTCTCTAATGCCATTACTACGATGACCCTGACCGTCAAGCGAATTCCTACGCAAGTCTTTGGACCCGACCCACTGACCGAGCCTTGGGGCTGGCGTGGTAATCTCAGCTTCATCTATTGGGATGAGGTCTTTGATCTGCCCGTAAACAATGCAACAGCCCGGTTCAGTTGGGGCCCATACACTGGAGTCGACGCGATCTTTGTTGGAAATGGAACGTATGTTGTTCCTGTTGATACTTCAGTTCTGTTACCCGGGATAAAATGGAGTATCACCATATCGTTCTCCAAGGTCAACTATGTCGAGTCCAACGGCGCAGTTCAATTGACGCTCGAGTTGATCGACACCTCAATGGATGTGCTTGTTGCAGACCAAAATAAGGTGGAGGACAGCTCACGAAATCTTATCGTGCCCATGGGTGACCTGGTCAATATCACGTTCTACTATAGGGATATTGAGATGTTCGTGGGTGGTATTCCTGGAGCCACGCTGACACCCGAGAGCGAGCTCAGAGGTGATACCTTTAGTGGTGGTCATGCGATCACGATTGTTGATCTTGGTAATGGCTACTATTCATTCCTCTTCGACACGACTGATGCATCCCTCTACGAGTACACAAACGGTACTCCTGTCAGTGGTCAATCGTACAGGCTTATTGTAGGTCTGCGACTTGATAATCGTACGACTCAGGAAGTGACCGTTCGCATTCGCATAGTCGATGTTCCCACCTCATACTCTGCAACGGTATCCTCACCGTCCATCTCTCTCACTCATGATGATCAGTTGGTCGTGACCGTGTTCTTCAATGACACATGGCACGGAACTGGTGTGGAGGCGGACTTTATTGAAGCAATCTCCAACAACGAAGGTGTTGTCGGCGTCACTGTCACGCAAGGCCCAGAGACTGGTCAATACATAGTGACACTGACGGCACACGGTATGGGTACGGCTCTGGTCACCATTAATCTTGGGCGACAATATTACTCTAATGTGACGCTCACCTATGCCGTACAAGTGGGCCCGAATTCATCAGATCTTCTCATCCAACAGGCTACCACAATTGGACTGCCAATTAGCCTTCTGATCATACTGCTGTTAGGGCTCTATGTGAAGGTCTGGTCTGTACCGAAGCGTGTTAGGCAGATCAACGGGCAGATACGTGCTCTGAAGAAGGGCCGTCTTCCAAAGCCCATTAGCGATGCTAAGGACCGTCCAACACTTCTTGCAGAGCTGTTCAACGACACGTATCTTGATCTTGGCATCACTCGTGATCCCTCGCAGCTTCCTGAAGAGAGTGTTGCGGTCGAGATTCCTGAGATGGGAGAACTTCTCATGCAGTTGACCATGCTCACTCATCTCTCACCTGAGGAGCTTGACGAGTTCAAGGCTGACATCTCTAAGATGAAGCTCAGTGAGCAGGCCGCCTTTGTCAAAGAGGTCATTCACCAAGAGGCCATTCGTGCAGCTCGTCGTGATGGCAAGTCTGTTGACGAGGTTCTTCAGGAGCTCGAGCAGGCAGCAAAGAAGCGGCTTGGCGATATGGAGAGTGGTGACTACATCTCCGCCCCTGAAGAGGAAGCGGCTGGTGAACGGATAATTCTGCGATCAGAACCCGAAACCCCCACAGAGCCTGAAACGGTCTTTAGGCAGCCATCTGCAGAACCGGAGGTCTCAATGCCCGTCGAACCTGAGGTCACACCCACTTTGAGCGATCGACTCAGTCCATTTGAACTATCAGAACTGAAGAAGCAGCTCGAAGCACGCGGTGTACCGCCACAGGAGATCGACACGATCGTTGAGCAGGCCAAGGATCTCCCACGTGAGCTAGTTGACGAGCTGGTTCGCAGTCTAACTGGTGACAAAGACTAGGCGGACTTGATGTTCCGCCTTACTCTTTGCCATCCATGCCTCTCAGGAAGTATGAGAGCGGTGGAGTGGTGGCGAATCCGGTTCCTAGTGATCTTGTAGTATGTCTGACAGGATATGCTGGATGTTTAGCCAGTGTGTACCTGACGCGATCACGGTACTCGCGCACATGGATGTGGACCTGTGTATTTGTGGACAGCGCTCTGCCTCCCGCAGGAAGGCGTTGGTCCTGCTCTGAGGCGTGCGTTGTGATGACGGAGGCAATCTCTCGATACATGGTGAAAGCTCTGATCTTGGACACCATATGTGATATCTGTTGAAGCATATCTCCTGTGGCCCCCTCTGCAATAAAGAGGTCTGGTAATCCTGTGACCAAGAGTAGCCTTGCCGAGACCTGTTCGAAGAGCTGTTCAAGTTGTTGCATCACAATATCGTAGACCTGTGACGAATTGAACGCGCGAGTGATAAAGATATGATCCATGGTCTCCTCCGGTTCAAGGCCATCCTCTAATGCATAGTTTGTGATCTTGTCTATCTGGATCATGTTTGCGCTGTCTATGATGATACTTGATGATTCTATGCCCCCCTTCTCACAGGGGAGTTGTGCGTGGACTGCCAGCCTGAGAAGATCGTCATACATGACTCGATCTCCATAGAATAGATGTACAAGTCCGAACTCTAGTCCCCCCTCTAACAGCGAGTCAATGGGTCGAGTCCCTGTTTCCATGGTCCTGCGAATGGCATGGTCTGCAGTCATGAACTCTCGTGCAATTAGCGGGTCTGACTTGTGTGGCGTCATCTCCCATCCAGTGTCTTTTGAACCGTAATAACCTCCACTAATTCGATTTCATGATATTCGACCAATGAGTTCATTTAGTGAATAGACCATTACTAAGTTGGCGATTATCTGATGTCTCATAAAGTACGAGTCTGCCCGCGATGCGGCAGTACACGTCTCTCCGAGGTCCGAACTTCTGTAAGTGGTTGGCTTGTGCCGTCCTCCTATTATTGTGCGGATTGTCATTATTCCGGTCCGGTCTATGTGGAGATCGATGCGGAAGAGGTCGGTCAATTACAGAATGCAATGCGGGCAAAATCCGAAGAATAAGTGCTTGACCGTAAATGGCAAATGTCTTAAGTCACCTGTAAGAGAATCCTTCGATAGGTGATTTCACCATGGTCACGTATGAAGGGTTTGATTTCCCAGAAGATCTCTACTATACAGATGATCAAGTGTGGGTAAAAAAGGAGAATGGCAAGGTCCGTCTAGGCTTTACAACCTTTGGAATGGACTTGGCTGGAAAAATCAAGTTTGTCCGGTTACGCCCTGCTGGTCGTGATATCAAGGCTGGAAAGAGCATTGGTACGCTGGAGTCGGGTAAGTGGACTGGACCTGTCAAGTCCCCGGTCACAGGTAAACTCGTTGAAGTCAATGAGGAACTAAAAGGGAACCCCGGTCTTTTGAATGAGGATCCTTATGGAAAAGGTTGGATTGCTGTCATTGAGGCAACTAACCTTGATGAAGAACTGGCCGCTCTACAGGGTGCTGATGGTCTCGAAGACTGGATCAAGGCACAGTTTGCAGAGAAACGGCCCAGCTAGACCTGTCCTTTGTGCGGCCGGACCTTCCGGTCAGCACACTCTCCTTATTTTCTTCGGGCAAGTTCCCTTCTCATCGTTCGTGCTGCATCATTGAGGATCTCAGGTTGCATGATCACGTAGAGCAAGTCCGGCGAGTATCCAGACTCAAAGACGATTCCCTGAAAGATCAAGCTCTGGAGGCTCTTCCCTACATCTTCTGAGAGGTATTCTATTCCCATCTCTTCGCACTTGATCTCAACAATATCCTCGAGCGTCTTTCTGTCGATATAGGTCTCAGACTTGAATCGCATCAGATGTTCCGTCATGGCCTCGAGTACGAGGAGCGTCATGAAGTCATTCATTCCAATGATATCTACAATTGTGATCATATCTTGGTCAGACGCAAAGCTCGTGATCTTTGAAGTGGCGTCGCGGACAGTATCAGAGTCGATCTCCCTTCCACTGGTCGCAAGTGGCCATAATACTTTCAACGCTTCAATAGATGTCTTCGGTTTTGAGGCGTCGAACTCACAGACAAGATCGGTGATGTATCTCAGGATGCCCTCTGAGAGGCCCAATGGAAACGTGTCCTCTACTCGTTGCCTGATGATCTGGTAGAGTTGAGACCGCGTATATGTGTCCAATGGGATCTCAAAGTCATATGCCATCTGTGTGGCGGGCATCTTTGTGAGAAGCCGATAGTCATGACTGTTGAGAACTCCTATTGTGCTTGCATTGATCTCTTTGGACAATGTTGCAAGCTTGTAGTAGATCTCCTCACTCCTCTCGTCTATGTTATCGAGCACGAAGACAGTCCTCTTTGGTGCGCGAGTCGCTGTGCGTCTGAATTGCATCCACATGACATCCAAGTCAAAGGCAACAGTGACTGGGGCCTGCACTTGTCGCTGGACCTTCTCGGTGAGTTCGGCCACTATCTCAAGCGTTTCTTTGTGTCTTGTATCAACATAGATTGTGTACGCCTCAAAACGGTCTGGTACAAGGCGTGTCAGAAAGTAGCGTGAGAAAACGGTCATCCCCACTCCAGAAATCCCGTGGACAAGAGTGTTCACACCATACTCGTCCTCATATGAGTCCTTGTAGACTCGGTGAATGGTGTCAAGCTCCCGATCGCGGTAGAGAAGTCGTTTCGGCACGTAGTACGGATCAAATAGCCCCTTCGGGCTCGGTGAATGCACCATCGCTCATCATAACTCTGTCTCGACGAAGGTATATAAACGCCCCCAGAGAGGGGGTGGGCCGAAAGTATTCGGCCACCTATACCATTGCCCCAAGCATGTCTCCACAGTCTTCGCAAAAGATGAAGTCGTTGAATCCCCTGCCCATGACCTCTCTAAGCTTCTCTAGACGGGCTCTCTTGACTCTGTCACCATATGGCCACTTGTGTTCAGGTTTCGGAGTCATGCCAATCTCATCACAGAGATCCACTATGTCTAGGATTGCCTGTAGGACCTCATGGCCACTCTTGCCCTCTGGCTTGATCTCTCGAGAGTGCATTATCATACCATATGCAGGCTCATTATTTCCCACGTACCACTTGCTTGGTGCATGTCCATACTTTGCAAATGGCTGGTAATTATGTCTGACGAGAAGTTCGTTAATTCGATTAATGCTCTCCTGCATCTTGAGAAGGCTCTGGTCATGAATCCCATAGCCCTCGAACAATGCGAGCTGAACACCTTCCTGTGGATTTCGCTTTGGCAGTTTGATACGAATGTTCTTCATTCGTTCGACCTCATCGGGAGGCAGCAGCGTAAAGTCGGTGATCTCTCTGAGGTCATCAGAATAGTCCTCGGGGAACTGTAGAATGAGTAAGGGTAATTGTAGGTCCTCTCGTATATCTGGGTGAGCCTCCACAAGAGCCTCTCCGTATTTGATCGGACTCTTGTCTTTGATCATCTTAGTGAGTGCCTGTCCCAGTGCGGTCGCATCATCAAAGTGGGCAACTGCACCTACGACATCCAGTTCCGTGAGTGGTCTGATGGCCACGCGCAGTTCGGTGATGAATCCAAGTGTCCCATGAGAGCTTGCAATGTCATTGAGCGTGAATCCAAGTCGATTGAGTTCGTTCTCGAGAGCGGCATCATTGCTTCGGACACCCTGATGATCGACCTCGATTTTTCGTCCATCATAGAGTGTCATTCTGACTCGAATTGTGTTGTCTCGCATGGTGCCATTTACCCATGTGTCATTGCCACCACCATCTGTGTTGAGGATTCCTCCTACTGTGGCAATGTCCCTACTACTTGGTGCTACATAGAATTTGTATCCGCGAGGCTCAAGAATCTCATTGATGTCATCCGGGCTCGCTCCGGGCTGGACATCCACATACCCCTCCTGCTCGTTTATTGTGAGGATCTTGTTCATTAAGAGGGTGCTGACGATGATCCTCTCAGTGTTGCCCCCAGTACATGCCCCACTTAGACCCGAGCCTCCACCCTTGACCGTGACATTCAGTCTTTGTTCTCGAGCCTGCGCAAGAGCCTCATCTACATCACCATCGGTCTTTGGATAATGGACTCCCTTGATCTTCTTGAAATCTAATCTATAGAATATTGATGCGTTTGCACCAATGACAACATCTCTGATCTTCATTGTCTATTCCGCCTCCTCTTGGTACGCCTGGTCTATCATCTCTACGATATCTCTGGTTTCGATTCCCGCGCTCAAGAACTGCTCTCTACATGATGGGCAACATGTTACTACAGGTGTGCCATCAAGACGCTCTTTGCTCCTTCGTACCTCGATGATTTTGTCGCTCAGGTCAGGGTCTGTCATTCTCACGAGACCTCCGCCTCCACAACATGAGAGGTCCATCTCCCGGAAGTTGACACCGACCTTCTTCATGACGGATCGTGGTTCGGTCTTTACCTTGCTGATCCTGTGTAGTTCACATGGGTCATGGTACGCAAACTCTTCGCCACCACCCAACTTTGGAGGGTTCTTCAGCATTCTGTCAAAATACTGTGTATTGTGCAGGGCTTCGATCCCCTCAAGATTATGATGTTCTCTTAACTGAATTAAGCATCCCGGGCAGCCAGTGATCACAGTCTTGACCTGTGCATCTTGCATGACTTCCCGATTGTGCGATCTGAGTACTTCGGCGCCCTCATCATCGCCCATCAGATATAATGGGTGACCACAACAGAACTCCTCGGCACCCATCACAAGATAGTCCGTTCCTATCCGTTCTAGGTTACGAAACAACGCCTTGACAACATCCATCTGACTTCCTCTAAAGGACATCAGGCAACCAAGGAATACCATGACCTCTGCTGTCTTCCCCGGCTGGTAGACTCTATCTTCGATATCTGGTATCTCATCGATCAGTTCGTCCATCCAGAAGACCGCCCTGTCTTCTTGGTCCAGTCCATAGATGTTCTTTGAGGCGGCAAGCGATTTCCTGAGAGTCTGAAGATAGTCAAACTCTTGCGGGGCCGTCTTAAGAGCCTTGGCACGTTGTTCGTGGTAGATGTGTAGAAGGTCAACATCGGAGGAACATACTTCCTCACAACGCCCACACATGGTACACTGGAACAATAATCTCCTAAACTCTTTGGCGAGTTCTTCGTCATCCTCGATCAGATCCCAGACCTGTAAGAGGTAGGTCTTTGCACGAGGTGTGAACTTTTCATCTTCTCGTGCAGTGAACAGGGGACAGTATTTGATGCAGGAACCGCACCTGACGCATTTATCAAATGACATATGGGGCACCATGTTATTTTGTAACTTGGAAATTCAATATGCAATATAAATAGGAATGTCGGTACGGTCGTTTTTTCTCTCTGTTGTGTGATCGTACTACTTCACTGCTCTTTTCGGCGCATATATATGAGATTTCATGGCGAGGAACTCGGGTCGCCTAACTGGCCCTAGGACTGGTTGACTATGAATCGACGCAAGGCTGCTTCAGTATTCCTCATTGTGGCAATCATATCTACCGCGACATTGGTTATTTTCCACGATGTTATCTTGCCTCCAGCTCCTCCGAAAGGGCCTACTGAGGAAACGACAGAGATTGTGTATGACCCCTTCAATGATCTATCTTGGTGGGACATAGCCTCAGAGTTAGGTGATATTGGGGATATCATGACGCCCCTGCTGAAGTTCGCCACCATTGGGAATCGCTTTGACGAGACCGCTGGCTATTATTCTGCTGCACAATATGTTATGGGTTATTTCAACGGTCTTGGAATTGATGCATCCTATTGGGGTAATCACGACTCTGTTGTGGCACATCAGCAAGGATATGGTACCGATAAACGTGCGATTGTGTTTGGTGCCCACTTAGATAGTGGCGAAACCGGTATTGGTATTGAACAAAACGCTGGTGGTGTGGCGGTTGTCATGGCCATTGGGACAATACTCAGTCACTATCGGCTTCCAATAGATGTCTATTATTGCTTCTTTGCAGGGAACATGGTCTTTCTTGATGAGCAAAAAGTAGTACGAGCTATGTGGGGATCAAAAGAGATTTCAGCTCAACTGGCCGCAGATGATGTTGATGTTATTGCATTTTACAATTTTGACGAACTTCTATTACGGGATCCTCTACAGCCAGAGAGCAGTCGTCTTCTTGCAGAGCACAATATAGAGTCGACTTATGGGTATCATAAGACCACATACTTGGGCGACCTTCTGAACTCCTTCATGAAACAGGCAGGACTCAATATTATGTCTGTAGTCGAGAGTTCGACTACGCAGACCGACCATACCTCCTTCTGGGCCAAAGGATTTCCTGCTATTAATGTTAAGAGTGGTCATCAACCCAATCCCGATTTTCCAGTTCCTGATACGCCCCATAGTAATGGATACAATATGACTCAGGCCCTGTATCTCGCTAAGGCTGCCGCGTCAGTCGCAGTCTTTCTTGGAATGCAAGGTAATGGTCAACCAACACAGGAACTGATTAAGACCACGCTTCAGCCCGGAAACTCCACAGTTCATTATGCAGTTATGACCTCTGTTCAAAAGCCTGTGATCCATGGCACAGTGTCTAATACTACGGTCTTGAAGATGGCGACCGTTTCAGGTTCTTCTCTACTAAAGACGAACCTTAATCCCGGCAATGTGTCCATTACCAGCGATACGGATGCTCCGCTCGGGATTATTCGCGTCACACTTACAAATCCGGGTTCTACTAATGTGACCCTTTCACTCTATCTGGAGTATGTACAGGATACCGATGGTGACTCTACCCCTGATAGTGAGCAATATTCCTGGCCTCCTCCCGATCCACCACTCGATTGGGATGGAGATGGTCTGTCGGATGTCGATGAACTCTCGAACCATACCGACCGTTTTTCAAAGGACACCGATCGAGACTCTATCTCTGACTATATCGAGATCATTAACGGAATGGATCCTCTGAGGGATGACACAGCTGAAGATCTGGATGGCGATGGACTGAATAACCTTCAGGAAATAAATATTGGCACTTCTCCCATCTCCAATGACACTGATTCGGACTCGCTTCCTGATGGATGGGAGGTTAAGTTCAAGACAAATCCACTTGTCAACGATGCTCTCGATGACCCAGATAATGATACACTAACTAATTTGGCCGAGTATCAGCATGGTTCTGATCCTTTATCTATCGACGGTGATCATGATGGCCTTACCGATGTTGAGGAGGTTACACGAGGTATGAATCCACTCAATCCTGATACTGATGGTGATCAGCTCAATGATTTTCTGGAGGTTCGAAATCACATTGATCCCTTGAACCCGGACTTTGATCATGACTTTATCCCTGATGGAGTTGATCCCAACCCAAAGGTCAATCAAATCTTGATCATCTTGCTATTGTCGATAGTGCCAATATTTGTTGGTTCTGTTGTCATGTGGCGTAAGATTCGCTAAGCACATGTTATGATTCCCGCCTGTAAACGTCTGATTGCTGTTGTTTACTTCAATTCAAATTAAAAAGAAAAGGAGTATGTGGGGAGGTATTCCCCACATGGTCTTACTTTGTCTAGATTGGAGCCTTGGGAATGTAACCCTTTTCGTACAGCATCTCTGAGGCCGCACGCGCAACGCGGATCACATCTTCAGCATGCTTGTACAGGTCTTTTTCTTCCCACTCTCTCTTTGCAATTCCCTGTTCAATGGCCTTCATACCCACAGCAGTTGCCTCTGCTGGATAGAGTTCCCATTGGTCCATTGTTGGAATGACCTTCTTGTCACTGGCGCTCTTTGCACCAAGATTTGCAAGAGCCTGAGCAGCAGCAATGCACATCTCATCAGTGATTGTTGATGCTTGGACATCAAGTGTACCTCTGAAGATTCCTGGGAATCCTAGAGAATTGTTGATCTGGTTATCAAAGTCACTTCGACCTGTACCGACAATACGAGCTCCGGCATCAATGGCGTCCCATGGCCAGATCTCAGGAAGCGGATTGGCACATGCATAGACGATTGCATCCTGTGCCATCTTTGAGATCCATTCCTTCTTGATGGTCCCCGGAACTGGAGTCGAAGCTGAAATGAGTACATCAGCACCCTCGATGACCTCTCCCATCCCACCTGTATGCCTCTCGGGATTGGTCTTCTGGGCCAGATCGTACTTGAAGGTATCATGGTCCTTGCCTGCAACGATGTCTTCACGATCTGCGTAGATTGCGCCCTTTCTGTCAACCATGACGATGTTCTTTGGATCGACACCTGCTGCAATGAGAAGGTATGCGGTTCGTGTGTTTGCTGCACCGACACCCAGCATTGCAACCTTGATGTTCTCGATATCTTTCTTGACGACATTCAGTCCACCTAAAACACCAGCAAGGACGACTGTTGCCGTTCCTTGGGCGTCATCGTGCCAGACTGGAATCTTGACTTCAGGATCCTTTCGGAGTTCTTCGAGGACTCGATAACATTTGGGTTTTGAGATGTCTTCGAGGTTGATGCCTCCAAATGTGGGTTGGATAAGCTTGACAGTCTCAATGATCTTGTCTGGATCTTTTGTGTCAAGACAAATGGGCCATGCATCCACTCCTCCAAGGTACTTGAATAATATTGCCTTGCCCTCCATGACCGGACCTGCACCATATGGCCCGATGTCTCCAAGCCCCAGCACTCGTGTGCCATCGCTCACGACAGCTACCATATTGCCCTTATTCGTCATCTCGTATGCTTGTTTCTCATCATCTTTAATCGCAAGACACGCCTTGGCAACACCGGGTGTGTACCAGATCGCAAAATCAGAGAAACTTCGCACTGGAACCTTACCGATGCTCTGGATCTTACCCTTGTAGAATGGGTGCAGAACCATAGCATCTTTTCCTGGCTTTTCAGCCTTTTTTTTCAATTCTTCAGCAGTTAATTTTTCTTCGGGCATAGTCAATGCCTCTCTACAGTACTAGGACAGAGCACTCCACCTCTGTCTTGCATTGTTATCCCCGTCCATAGCACGATTAAAATCTATGCCTGCCACTAATTAAAAGCGAGTTGAATAAAATGACTACACTCTCCGTTCACGATTTTTTTAAAATGACAAAGTACGTTCGGGGTTCCCTCCCACATCATACGCTTGATTGGTCAAGTCGTCCTGAGACCTACAAGGTATATCCATCAGCTGAGCGTGTTACTCTCCCGTCCCCGGTCACGAATGATGGTGACGGGATTTGGAGTACGATTCAACGTCGTCGAAGTGTAAGAGCTTTTACTGAAGACGCTCTCTCACTCAATGAACTCTCGCAACTTCTTTGGGCAACACAAGGCATCACTGCTGAACTACATGATTATCAATTGCGATCAGCCCCCTCGGCTGGAGCCCTCTATCCTATCGAAACCTACCTTGTTGTAAACCGTGTGAATGGGATGCCTTCTGGTCTCTACCATTATGCAGTTCGGACACACGAGTTGGAGACCTTAAATCTCGGCGACTTCGCATCTGAGGCAAGTTCTGGATGTCTTGATCAGCAAATGGCCCAGAAGGCGCCAGTGGTCTTTCTATGGAGTGCAGTCTTTAATCGATCCGCTTGGAAATATCTTGCTCGTGCATTTCGCTATGTTCTTCTTGGTGCCGCTCATATTGCCCACGCACTAGCACTTGCGTCAGTTGCACTTGGACTCGGTTCCTGTCAGATCGGTGCATTTTATGATGATGAGATGAACGCATTGCTTGATCTTGATGGTGTTGAGGAGAGTGTGATATACGTCAGCGTCGTTGGTCGTCCTCGTAGGATGAGATGACCTACACCTCTATTTTGGTAAGCCTTAAAGCATGACGCATTTACATTTGCAAAAGGATGGGCCTCTAATATGAGCGAAGCACGAGTGGAACCTCATACTCTTACACCATTGATAATTGCGCTTGTCATGGGCATGGCTCTGACAGTACTGGGTGGATATTATATTACTCTGACCTATCCACCGACTGGCTTTTCCGACCTGATGCACGATCTCTTATTTTATCTCTTTATTCCAACTCTTGCGAGTCTGGTCGGCTATCTATTAGGTTGGGGTATGAAAAAGCGTGCGGTCACCTATGTTGCCCCTGACTGGAAGTTTGAGTCCGTTGAATTATCAATTGACGAGTGTGAGCATCTCTATCATCACTACCCGAAGAGATATCCGAGTCTTATTGCCGTTAGCAATATTTTATATTATACGATCCCTCCATTTCTCATCATATTCTCGCTTGCGTTTCCTCTATATCTTACTGAATATGGATCGTCATATCTCTGGATTCTTCCACATGTATTTGCTCCAGCCCTTGGACTGATCTTTTTGGTTTCATTAATCGGTTCGTATCGTGCAACGTCAAATGTTGCCTCTGCTGATTTTACAGTCCCGCTTTTTAGAGAGATACTCTGGCTAGCACGCGAGCAGGGTAAGGTGCCAGGTGTCGAGCGTGTGTCAATATATGTTGACCGAGCAATGTTTGACCAATACGAGATATTCACTCAGCCGCGTGTCATCATTCGAGTTGAGGGTCTCGGTGAGTCGGCGATGATCAAGTCTCTCACCACCGATAATGGCTCGATCACACGGGTCCTCATGTGGGTGCAGCCCCCTGATGGGTCTAATGAGATTCTCTGGTCGTGGGAGGCGCGTGACCGAGAATTTTGGAAGCAGAGCGAACCTGGAGGTTTTGGATATTATGTTCGACGGCCGATTCCTTCACTGTTCAAAGAGATCGGTGTCAAGGATGTCAAGCTCGTCACAGAGAATGCAATAGCCATCACTATTATTGAATGGTTGAAACTGACAGGCGACAATCCGGAACTGAGAAAGGTCCTTGGATCATTGGGCGTGCCGCCAGAAGAGATCGATTCGCGGCTCTGAACGGACCACCTAAGACAAGGTGATGCTATCTCATGGAAGAGGAACCTATTGTCTTTCGTTCTCCATTGAAGTTCAATGTCTATCTTGTGGTAGTCACAATCGTCTGTGCTGTGGTCTTTGTTGATGCAGCACGGTTCACACTGGTCACAATCAGTACGGATCCTTTTGCATGGCTCCTTTTGTCCTCGTTCTCTTTTCTGGTCATGGTGTTTGTTGATTTCCCCGCAGTCTGGAAAATGCGCAAGCTCCTCTCGTATTCAGAGCCTCTCTGGGACATGCGGACTCGTGAATTGGCTCCAAGCGAGTATGCTCACATCGTACGTGAATATAGACGGCAATACGTGCATATAGTCACTCATGTAAATATATTCTATCTTTTTTCACTGGTGATCTTGGGCATGATGACTGTGATGTTACCCATATTGCTTCTGGCCCTGTCGCCTCTATTCATGCAATATGCGCCGTATCTCTACGGAATTCTTCTGATACTATTCGCTCTTACAATGTCTCGCTTTCTCTATGGGATCATTCCCACTGCTGCGTCTGAGAGCTTTTCGATCAAACCCCTCGGTTCTATCAAGAGAGGCCTTGATCTTCTGTCACGATGCGCGGGGATTTCTTGGTGGGGAGTTCGAGTCAAGATTGGTGAGAGCCAAGGCCTCTATGTCCTCAAGGATGCAATACCTGTTGGCCGCGTTAGTGGTCTTGAGAGCGATGCTGCTATCCTTGTTCATATGGAGAAAAGACAGCCTGTTTCGATCGAGGCGGAACGAGATTGGCAAGACGAGCATCTCGTAGTCCCAATTACTACAGATCCTGATGACGCATTGTATCAGCTCGTACTTCAGTTACTTCAATCATTTGTGCAGACGACGGGTGATTTTGATACAGTGGCCGAGGTGCTATATGATCTTGGAGTCAAATCAGGCGATGAGCTTATCTCAGGAAAAATTCCTCACAAAAATAGTTAGTAGGTGAATACATTGAGCAATGACACACTTGTTAATACAGCAAAGCAGCGTCTTATGGTCACAGCCTATTTTTTGTTCATGGTTGGCAACATTATGTTTCTTATGCTGACGCTGTTTAATTATATTTATGTGCCATTTTTGATGGTGCTCCTACTTGTGTATTGTGCCGTCACATTTGGATCGTTTCTTTTTGGTGTTGCCGCAAAACGTGGTATTGATGTCAAAAAGTTGAGTCCGATTACAAAAAAGGTCACAGTTTCATCCGACAAATATGATGAGATGGTTGTGAAGCACAACGACGCATACGGTCATCTCTATTCAAAAACTGGGTCGGGTTGTCAGTGCATTTTACTCTTTTTCATACCTTTTTTCATATTATTTGCCAATTTTTATTTTATCGAGTTTCCAATTTTTGGTGAGCAATTTGACCTCTTCTACGCTAATACTATTCTACTGATTATTATATCCGTGGCAACTTACACAACTGGTTTTGATGCAGTCCAAGCGGATCCAAACATTGAGATTAAAAAGGCTCCTCAGGGAGAGATATTCGAGTATGCAGATGCTCTTTCATCAGTTGATGGGATCCGTCCAGAGGTTGAGGTCACCATAAATGAGAGTCATGGAAATCTTGTAATTATGGATGCGGAGCCAAAATTGAATCTTGAAGGGTTTCCAGATGAAGTACAACTGAAGCTGCAGGCTTCCGATTCTGGTTTTCTCTATCCGTACATTGTTGCAACCTATTACAAAGGCCCTCATGTGGACGAGCATAAAGAACGGGTGAAAATTGGAGCAAGATACCCTGTTCTTCTTGAATACCAGATGGATGGTGAGGTCACGGTCTTAATCGGACGCTTTGATATCCCAAAGAGATCATCTAGTGTTCCTAACATCTCAATAGATGATTTCAGGTTACTTGCAAATGAGATCATCGACCGGTTGAGAGGAATGGTTTCATCATAGGCAACCTTAATTAAACGGTTGAATGACTCTACTGCTGACAGAAACTATGGACTGAGGAACAATGTCGAATTGGACAAACAAATGGGTCTTGATGTTACTTGCAGGTCTTATTATCCAGGTCATTGTGTATCCTACTGTATGGATTCTACAGCTCTTTAATCATGCATATTTCCCCGAAGTGTTTCTGATCAGTATATTCTCCATTGTTGTTCAGATTATTGGCTTCGGAATTATTATGATGAAGACGAAGGACATGGATCCTGCAATTTATGGGCAGGGCCGACCTTTTCAACACAAGCTTCGTGAAGAAGATGAAACGGTGGCTACTCGTAAGCCTACATACGCTGAAACCCAAAAGACCGAATAATCGCGGTCATGAAAATTAAGGAGAACGGGGGCCTGAGCCCCCATTTTATCTCTCTACTTTTATCTACTTACTACCTACTCTTGCTAAAAGCTCCACATCTTAGGCGGGACATGTGGCGGAATGAATCCGGGGTACCACATATTCATCAGTGGTAACATGGGTGCAAGTAGCAGTGTCACAACCAAGAGAATGGCAAAGGTCAGTGTATGCACGGCAGTCACATAGGTGTAGTAGGGCCGAATGTACGTGTAGAACGCAAAGGCAGGAATAGATAGCGCTACCATCGCCATGATCTCAACTGGGTCAAAGAAGAACGGCATCGACACTGGCCAGAGGAAATAGAACAGTGCCGTGATCTTCTCATTTGCAGTCTCGTGATGAGCGATCTTATGGATTCCATCGACTCCCTCTGAGAGGAAGAATACAGGAATTAGCAGCCACCACTGGAGACCGACGAAGAACATTGGACCCGCATAGAACAACAGATCTCCAAGACTCTCGATTCTCTCCCAGAATGCATTACGTGAGATGTATTCCGTGGCCTCGGTCATGAAATATCCAATCATCTGGAACGTGACGAGTACCGGGAGCAGAAAGAATGAAACAATGATCATCAGGACTGCGCCTCGTGGGAGTTCTGGTATTTTTCCCTCGTGATAATTATCGAGAGGGTAGATTCCATGAAGCGTGAATGCAACCACAAGAAGGAGAAGACCGCTTGGAATGAAATAGAGCGGTTGACAGAGTAAACCCAACGGCCCGAGAAATGTAAACACATTTCCCTCTGGCCCTAATTTGATTGAATCAGGCTGCATATACCAAACGCCAAATACAACAAGCAATTCTGGGATGAGCATCTTCATGCGATAATCTTGAATGAATCGCATAATCTTTCCAGGTTCTTTTGAGTCTGCCATGACTTCACACCTATCAGTAAGTTATAGCCGTCGTTGATTTCGTCATTTAAGTAGTTTGCCTGACCATTGTATGGAAGATGTTGGCGAATTCTCCGCTCTTCTCGTGAATCTCTCTTGTGAGATTTGGTGAGGCTCGTGACAGACCGCACTGCGTTGACACCATTACGTTCTCTGCAAGTAGATCAATACTGACCGTATTCTTTACGAGTTGGTCTAAGGTCGAGCGAAGATTGTTCTGGAATGTTTCAATGACTGGTGCTGTGTACACATCATCAGTATTAGGTAGCACTCCTAGAACGAGAGCGCCACCGCGTTCAATGAATTTGTTGATCTTTTCTCCTTGATCAGGGTCGATCTCTGGAGGGTATGATACAACATCAATATGTGCAAGTTTTGGGAGCGTGTCCCAGAGAAGATGTTTTCCCTTCTCTTCAAGTACTCGCCAGTCCTCACAATAATGATAGGACGGGATCACATCCTTGGGATAGACTGACTCGGTCTCACGAACGATCTGCTCTACTGATATCTCGCCAGCCTCTCCGCGTCGTACCATATCAATGACGAAACCAAATGCAGGGTCGTCTTGGCAGAGGATGATCTTCTCACAATGAGGCCTGAGGATCTCAACTTGCCCTTTTGCAAATCTCTTCATCAGTACTGAAAAGAATCGGATCATCGATTGTGAAACCAACTGTCGTCCGTCAGAACCACGCACGGTAAATGCCATGGTGGAGGGAGCGGTCTGTTGGGTCTTGAAGACTCTAAATGGCCCCTCTCTCATCAACAGATAGAGACCATGCGCATGTTCCTCGTCAATGAGTATAGGACTATCATCATCGACGATCTCCCTGTATCCATACATGTCCACATCGACGACAAATTGTTCATCGTCTTCAAATCCCTCGATCTCATACGCGAACTGGCGGACCATGTCCTCTTCGTGTATGGCTGGGACCTGATACCAGTATGGCACGACCAAGTTCTTGACATACTCCAAGGCAGCCTCTGGAGTCTGTTCTCCCACACTGCCCACGCCAAAAAAATGGCCTACAAGTTCTTGATCAAGCAGTCTTTGCAATTCGTTTTCTCCTCTTTTTCTCTGCTTTTCTGCGTATCACTCGTGTGCATGATTGTAGAGCCGGACACCCCACACAAGACTCTGGAATGTCTGTTGGAGTCTGTTCATAGAGAAGGAACTGTTCAGCCACAGTTGTTCCCGCAGAGACCTCCTCTTCAGCCTTTTGCTTGTCCGGAACTGTGATGTGGCATTTGTGTTTGCGGAGTATCTCTGAGATCTCCTCGTCTTCCCCAGTGATGATGACCGCCATTGGGCCGACACGACGAACAACAATCTTTGAAAAATCCGGTAGCATTAGAAGATAATCGAGTTCTTGTTCGGACTCGGTTTCTAACAATGTGATCGTTGAGAGTGTGATGAAGGTTGTTTGCCCCATCCAGTCACGTATTGATCTGATGACGTTATTGGGGACTGGTTTGCTACTCTCAGTCTGCAGGAACTCGATGACATCCTTCTCCCGCATTCCTAGTTCGATGGCCTGAAAGACCGACTTGTCAGTGATCCTGAATGTACTGACAACATCCGTCTTGACCGCCTCTGTGAAGAGTATGAGTTTGTACAATTTGGCATAGTTCATCTCTGGTGTGAAGCAGGTGATCTCAAAGTTTGGTTGAACAAAGAATGTATCATGCTTCTCGTGATGTTTTGTTTCCTTGTTTGAGATCACAGCCTCCCCAATAGGCGTCAGGCTCACACCCATGAGCTTCTTACCTTTGTAGGCTGCTTCTACCAATCCAAGGAGTATGGGAATTTCAAGGGCTATGGCCACTCGGTTCTCATCTACTTGGATCCATTTCAGAGGTTCGTTCTCGATGAATAGCTCACTACGTATCCAGTTCTTCATCTCTTCAATTCGAATCCATTCACCCTCTTTGCTCTCGCGTAGTCGGCAGATCACAAGGTTGAGTGTGAATTCTGTCGGTTGATCCGGAGTCGCCCAGATCGCGCGAGTACGTCCAAGGGAGGAGAGCAGGATTCGTCGAGATACGGTTGCCTGATTCCCATCAAAGATAGATTTCACTCGGCCCGGAATTGCTCGGTCCTCATCAACAATGATGAAGGCCCCCGCCTTTCTTGCAATCTTTTGGACGGTCTCAAATCTGTCGTCCGTATTCTTCGACAGAGTGGCCTTGATCTGTTCCTCCTCTCTTTTGGGGAACTCCCATGAACTTGTCATATGTACCGTATTTCTGGCAAGATGCGCCGTCAATAATAAAATATCAACGAGTAACGAGTCGCGCTCATTAACATAGGTTCTGATTCGTTTCAGGGGACTTGGATTCGGTTCGGGCTTTTTACTGAAGAACGCTTTCAGGTGAGGAATGAAAAAGTCAATGACCTTGAACTCGGCAACCTCTCGACCAAAATCTGTGAGCCGGGACATTATTCTGCGGATTATGATACCCTTTTTTCTGAGATCCCGTTCGGTCTGATTGAGTTGACCATACGAGTAGATCTTCCGGAATGGCTTGAGCCGATCATAGCTCATCGCGCCACCGTTGAGGACCAGCATTCCCAAGAGGTCATACTCTTTTTGTGTGAATGACTTAAACATCTGTTCACGTGCATCCTCGTCCTGCATTTTTTCAGCCAGCAGATTGGTGAGTTGTTCTCCTGACTGGCTACTACTGAGATCGATTCCCCAATATTGACATGCAACTATCAGGTCCTCTCTGAACATGTGGTTGAGTTCGGCTTCCAGCGGCTCTTTGGGCATAGTCAATGTCCCCTAGGTATCACGCAGATGCGTTTGAACGAGCGGCATCGATTAGTTTGTTTAAGATACTTGTGGTCTGAGCGTTGACTTGTTTTCATAATGTGATTTTGTTGAAGACTAGTGGTCTGTGACACGCGCTCCACTCTTCAGTAAGGAACATGCTTATGAGGCATCATCTACCAATTTAGGATTGGAGTGAGCGTATTGGAGTCACCACTTTGGAGTGTCAAATATCGCCCTGAGAAATGGGATGATTTTGTAGGTCAGGATGCTGCAATTGAACAGCTACGGTCTTTTGCGTCTACGAAGACCTGTCCAAATATGATCCTTGTCGGTCCATATGGCACTGGCAAGACCCGAGCAGCAGAACTGTTCGCTCATGAATTTCTGGGGGCGGACTTTGACGCCAACTATCTCTGGCTTAATGTGCGTGATCTTCGCTTCTATCCCATCTCCAAGGCAAAACGCCCTATCCAGGCATTGGCAAAGCTGGGCCGTGAAGAGCGGACTCCTCTTGACGAGTATATGTCCTTTGTCTACAAGGAGGCCAAGGGAAATCGTAAATTGAGGGGGCGAACTGGTGATCCAAATCGTAGTGAGCTCCTCCATGCTGCAATCAGGGTCTTTGCCTCTACACTCACTGTGGCGACTGATCTTGTCAAAATCCTTGTCTTAGATGAGGCAGATGCACTTGATAACAATATGCAACAGGCACTTCGCCGAACCATGGAACTCTACTCTGATGCGACACGGTTCATACTCGTGACCCCCTCCCTAGCTGGCTGGAGTCCCGCTATCATCTCCCGTTGCGTGGTCCTAAAGTTTTCCACGATCGCTCAGGAGTCTATCATGCAGCACCTGAGTATGATCGCAAAAGCGGAATCTGTAGACATTACTGAGAAAGCGCTCACTGCTATAGCACGTGAGGCCGATGGCGATCTTCGACGGGCTATCAATTTACTACAAGTGGCCGCTGCTGGCCGAGATACAGTCACTGAGGATGATGTCTATGAGGTCTCCGAGACCTACCTCTCTAAGCAGATTCGCGCGATAGTATCTCTCACGATCGATGGTTCTTTTGTCAAGGCTCGGGATATGCTTCGCTCTCTTCAGGCATATGATGGTTATTCGCCAAGCGATGTGATCTCCGCAATCCAACGTGATATTCTTCGTCGCCCCTTTGATAGGCCCCTCCTGAATCAACTAATCGACCGGATTGCAGAGATTGACTCACGGCTTCCTCAATCAAAAAATCCCTTCATGCAGTTAGACGCACTACTTGCATCCATATGGGATCTGACTACGACCACTCCCGACTCTACTTCATAGGTTCGTATTTTTTGTCTAATGAAATCCTGTTCTCGAGTGCTGTTGCCTGATTCGGTGATAGAACCTGTTTGTCAAACAAGAACTGCGCATGGATCTCATCTCCCTCACGTGTGATGAGTTCTCTCTCTTTTGCAGCGGTGAGCATTCGTCTGACCTCGGTCGGGCGGCCGTACCTCCATCTGAAGGAGATATATTCGACAGCCTCATCCAAGCTGATCGGTGAGCCTCTCTGTTGAAAGAGATGGGCAAGGATCAGGAGCATGTCACGTCCATTCATGTTTCTATCGAAATCTCATCGAGCTTAATAACTTTGATGAGATTGCGGATGGAAATTTGGCCCCTCCTGATAAATAGGATTTTTACGAGGGCTCTCGCATCTCTAGATATGGCCAATGCGGACTTGGTAGTGCATGGGATGACTCTCTCACAGATGACAAGATATCTTGTCGATTCGAGTTCGATTATTACCTCCGATACAATAATTGATGGCACACGACTTGGAGGTTGGTCCAACATCAATCTGCTGGCTCGAAGAGGGTCTCAACAATTAGTGGTGAAATTCCCCGCATTATCGATCGAACACAGTCCCACTTATTATGACCGGGTGGCACGGGTACATGGCATTCTTAGCAGCGTAGATCTCTCGCCAAGCGTGCTCGAAACCGGCTACATAGATGAAATGGCCTTGCCCTTTATTGTCATGACCTATATTGAAGGGACCGTTCATTCGGCTCCTGACGAACTCAACCTTGCCGAGATGCTCATGTTGAGGTCCGGGCTTGCCAAGTTGAATGCATTACACATTTCAGAGCTTCCTGCGTATCCCACTGCTGTATCCTATCTCACTCACCTGCTAGAGCCGCTCCGAATGCTGTTTGATGATCCGCTTCAAAATATCCAACTGGAAGACTATGCAACACAAGTGATTGGCATCTCTGACTCGCTTCGAGAGAAGAGTAAAGGTCTTCCATGGTCGTCTAAGGTAATTCATGGCGACCTCTCCGAGTCGAATCTTGTCTTCACCCAGAATGGTGTGGTCTTTCTTGATCTCGACTCGATAGGTATTGGAGAACCATTGTATGATGTTGCATATCTTACTGTCCAACATGCGCATGGTGTCATACCCTGGCCGCACTCTGTCTTTGAGGTTGAGGACCGGTCAATGGTCACCACTCTACAGTGTCTCTCACTCGTGTCCGTCCTCTGCTGGAGTATCTTGCGTGTGAATCAAATGGACCAAGGTGTTATTGATCGTAGCCTGATAGCGTCCGGCACGCGACAAGCACTTGTCCAGTATATACGCTCCAAGCTCGGACTGCTCTCATCTCTCTGTCAACAATAATGTCAGTGTACATTGTCCGAGTCGGTGAGGTCTCCCGTTTTTCTAACATCGTTGGAGAACCACACGGAAAAACTAAATGTCCCCACTGATTCATCTCGTACGGAATGAATGTAACGATATATGGTTATTAGCCATGGGCATCATAAGGAATGCGTGGGACTTAGCATGTCGATCAAGGAGATACTCTCAAAGGGGCGCGATTTGTATCAGACACATATAGCTCCGATCGACGAAGTTGTCCCCGAAGGTTTTCCACGAAATGCGTTTGGAGTGATCCGAGGGCCCGGTGGCGGGGGCAAGTCGGTGATCCTCAGTGAAATGGTCCGCCGCATGACAGAGGCCGGTAAGAAAGTGATCTATGTCTGTTTCGAGGACACACCGGTCTCAGTTCTGCAAAATCTTGTCTCATTGGGCTGGGACTATGAGAAGATGCTCGATAAGAATTTGATTGACCTCATTGATTGCTTCTCTGCACAGATTCTCAAGTCAACACGAGTGGTGGAACATTCTCACCTTGTCAAGAATCCGGACAATCCTGAAGAGGTCACAGATGCAATTCAGAGCGCGATTCAGGAAAACGGGGACGCTGAGATTGGCGGTATCTTTCTCGACAGTATTACTGAAATCTTTCTCCAGTCCCATCCGTTCAAGGCCGTGAACTCGGTAAAGGCGTGGCGTGCCACATTTTGCAAAGAGATGAATATCCCCTTCTGGGCTGTCTATCATTTAGGCCTTCAGCAGTTTGCAGCCTATGACGATCTTATCACATATACCAGTGATGCGATAATCGATACCCGTCACGAGCCAGCGTTTGAAAAGGCGGGTTTTCTCCTCAAGCAATTCCGTGTGACAAAGATCAAGGGGGCGCCCCACAACACTATGTGGGTGACCTTTGATGTAGGCAATGCTGGTATTCGTCGGCTCTCAATTGATGAGCTGCGCGATCTTGCAAAGGATATTACTCGCGTGGCCACGTGATGGACTATTTCTGGAAAAAGCTCTCAGGGGGCTTCTTCCATATCTCCTCATCCTCAGATGCGATCACATACTGGTAGCCCTGCTCGGTGAGGAAGAGCTGACGTTTTGCAGCAAAGTCCATGTCGCGCGTGTCCTTTGTGATTATGGAATAGAACCTTGCAAAGCTGCCATCTGACTTTGGGCGTAGGATCCGGCCCAGACGCTGTGCTTCCTCCTGACGCGACCCAAAGGTCCCTGATACTTGAATTGCCACATTTGCATCAGGCAGATCGAGTGCGAAGTTTGCGACCTTGGACACGACCAAGACCTTGATCTCTCCCCGCCGAAACGCATCGTAGAGTTTCTGGCGGTCCGCATTGTTTGTCTTTCCAGTGATGAGTGGGGCATTGAGATCCTTTGCGATCAATTTCAACTGGTCAATGTACATTCCGATGATGAGGATGTTGTCCTCCTTATGATGCTCCACGATCTTCCTCAAGACTTCCAGTTTGACCGGGTTTTCTGCGGCGATCCTGTACTTTTTACGATCATCCGCAAGTGCGTACTTTCTCCGTATACTGTCGGGGAGATCGATTCGAATCTCATAGCAGATCGCAGTGGCGATCCAGCCCTGTTCTTCGAGCTGTTTCCAAGGAACATCGTAACGTTTGGGACCTATGAGACTGAAGACCTCCTCTTCCTTGCCGTCCTCCCTGACTAGTGTTGCCGTCAGTCCGAGTCGGCGAGTGGCCTGGATCTGTGCAGTGACTCGAAAGACTGGTGCAGGCAGTAGATGGACCTCGTCATAGATGATGAGACCCCAATTGCGCTCCTCGAAGATCTTGAAGTGCTCGAATTTGTCCTCTCTCGACTTGCGCCATGTGAGGATCTGATAAGTTGCTGCTGTCACCGGCAGGATGTCCTTTGAGTCCCCAGAATATTCCCCTATCTGATCCGGTGTCAATGTGGTCTTGTCTAAGAGTTCCGCAAGCCACTGTCGCACGGCCACCACGTTTGGGCATAGGATGAGCGTAGATGTCTGAAGCTTGTGCATGACCCCGATTCCAACAATGGTCTTTCCTGCGCCACATGGTAATACGATGACACCTGAACCACCACGTTCTCCGCCTCCTGCATGAAATGTTGCAATGGCCTCCTCTTGATATTTTCTGAACTCGAATTTATGACCCGATCTTGTCTTCTCCCGTAGATCAAAATAGAGCGGTTCGCCCTCGATGTACCCAGCAACATCCTCGACTGGATGCCCTATCTCAATGAGTGCGTATTTGACAAACCCGCGTTTAGCCGGGTCAACAAGAATTCTTGTTGCATCCAGACGCTTCAGTAGATGTTCGCGTACTTGTTTGTGGGCCCATATCTCCTCCGCAAGATCCTCATCCTCACATTCGAGAATAAGCTCGTCGTCCTCTTTATAGAGGCTGATTTGGCCATACCGACCCATGTAGTCTGTGATCTCACGAATGATATTACTTGGGATTGGATATTTGGCATATTGCTCTAGTGTCCTTACTACCTCGTTCGGAGTCATACCCATTGCTGCTGCATTCCATAGGCTCAGAGGTGTGATCCGGTAGGTATGAACATACTCGGGGCTCTTCACGAGCTCTGCAAATCGTGCCAGCGCATCACGCGCCTCCTCATAGAGTGGATTGTCCACCTCTAACAGGACCGATTTGTCGGATTGAACAATTACTGGGTTTGCTGGGTTTGGCATATCCTATCCCCACATATATTGAAGTTCACTGGCTAGCAGAGTGCCGCCATGCGGAAATCAAAGCTCGCGGACAGTTATCAGTGATAAAGTCTTCGTTATCATCATTGGCGGTGTGCGTGCCTTCAACACTTGTTCGTATGCTCATGTATATTAGCAGCTAATTATCGGATTATTTCGGGGCCACTAATGAACGAGGACCAAGCTGAGCCTGAAAAGAAGAGTCTATACACAAATCCCCGAGTGATGGTACTGGCTCTAAATGCAATGCTTATCATGCTCGGTTTTGGCATCATTGCTCCATCAATGGCTTTCTATCTTATTGCATTAGAGGGCGGACTGACACAGCCTCCCGGTCCCGGGTACATAGTCCCCCCTGAAGTTGTTGCTCAGTTCTCCTTTATTCTAGGAATGATGATGGCCGCTTTCATGGGCACTCGTACGCTCCTTGCTCGTTATTGGGGTGGAGTATCTGATCGGCGAGGCCGAAGACCGATCATTGTGATTGGTCTCATGGGCTATGTGCTTCTCTTCGTTCTATTTGGACTGGCCCAGAATTGGATACAGCTGTTGTTGATCCGGTCCTTTCAGGGTGTGGTGTCAGCCATGGTCTGGCCAGTTGCCGAGGCGGCCCTTATGGACATTGTCGGGATCGAACGGCGTGGCGAAGGTCTTGGTCTGTATATGCTGGTCTCAAATATTGGATTCATTACCGGACCCGGTGTTGGAGGTCTCCTGTATAATTTCTGTCGAGATGTCTTGTTACTCCCAGTACCGGATGTCTTTCGAGTCCCCTATTTTATTGCGGCACTGATCACCTTTCCAGCAGTCATCTCGACCTATGTTGTATTACGTGAGACCATCCCTGTCAATGATGCCTCCTCCACTACTAGTCCTCCCACCGAACAAAATCCCCCTGCTGATGATCCTCCGGCAGTTCCCTCAGCGCCTCCGCAAGAGATCAAGAATCCCCAGATCAGGCGAATGATTCATGCACTATATGTCATGTCGCTCATGAACGGTATTGCGATGGGAATGGGTCAACCGCTCTTCCAACTGTTCTTGATGAGCAAGATCACTACCGATATCGGAATCATAGGTCTCATTATCTCCGGCGCAGGAGCTGTTGGGATGCTCTTTACGGTTCCTGCGGGTCGATACTCTGATAAATATGGTCGAAAGGGGCTTGCCGTCTGGGGTGCCGTAGCAGCTCGTGGGTCGTTGTTCGCATTACCGCTAACACATAATCTTGCTCAGACTGGGGGAGTATGGGTTATTCAAAACGCATCTATGTCTGCCTCACAACCTGCAATGCGTGCCATCCAAGCCGATATCGTTCCATGGAATCTTCGTGGGAAGCTCTTTGGAACCATCCAAGCATTCTTCAATGCAGGGGCCACAATAGGTCCTCTTGTTGGCGGTTGGCTCTATGGGATCTTCTCTTTACTTGTCTTTCAGGTGGGTATTGTGGTTATAGAAGGTCTAGTCATTCCCTTTTGGCTCTCTGCTGGTCTAGGCCTTATTGGTGTCCTTCTACTCTGGTTGTATGTGGATGAAACACGTCCTCAGGTTGTAGAAGAGGAAGAACAAGAGACCGTCAAAGACTGGACATGATCTTGGCAGTAGAGATTTGCCGTTGACGCTAATCTATAAAGCACGAGTTCCTGCAGATACCTGAATAGCCCCCAGAAACGATTGGTGGTCTCTTGATGACTGCTCAGTATACCGGAGTACTTGTTCGACCCACGGACTTGTCAACTTTTCCAGAGGCACGCAGAACGAGATTTATGAAGATGTTAGTCCATTCCATCGCCTCTGCTCTGCTCGAAAATCAGGTGAACCACTCCGATATTGAGCAACATGATAATCTTCTCCTGATCCGTACAGACCGCATTGACCTCACCTGTGAGACCTTGACCCATGTGTTTGGAGTGAAGACGATTTCTGCCGTGCGACCGTCCGCTCCTGGTGAGAGCGGGACCATCGAGGTCGAAGGGGTCTCGTATATCGAGGAGAAACGTGACGAGGGCCTTGGTGGACTGCCTAGCGGCCTAGAGGGCCGTGTCGTTATCATGATCTCAAGTGGGCTTGATTCACCCGTGGCCGCCTACAAGACTCTGCGACGAGGTTGTGTTCCTGTCTTTGTCCACTTTGATAACTCGCCCTATTCTGATCAATCAAACCGCCGAATCGCTATTGAGCAGGCTAAGACTCTCTCCAAGTTCATTCATGGTGTCGAGGTCAAGATGTACATAGTCCCTCATGGTGATGATCTCACCGAGGTAGTCCGACATGCACCTCGAAAGATGACCTGTATCTTTTGTAGGCGCAACATGTACCGCTTGGCACGTGAGGTTGCGCTCCGGGAGAATGCTGAAGCAATCATTACGGGTGAGATCATTGGCGAACAGGCCTCACAGACCACCCGTAACCTGTTCGTGGAGAGCAATGTGATCTGTGACATTCCTGTTATCCGGCCATGCATTGGTGATGATAAGGTGGACATCGAGCATTTCTCAAGAGTGATTGGGACTTACAAGTACGCCAGTGAGGCCTCCTCTTGTTGTACACTGCCCCCGAAATACCCGAGTATTCGCGCGCGTATTGAAGAGATAGCTCCTGCTGAGGAAAAGATGGATCTGCGATGGATTACTGCCGAAGTCAATGAAGCGGAGATTATTATCTTAAAGGAGGTCCGAGCGAGTGGCTGAACCCCTCTCAGTACGCCTCTGTTCAGAAAAATCGGCCTTTGAGGTTCGGTTAAAACGACGAGGTGCAATCAATCTTCTTGTTGTGGCGGAACAGGTCGCCTCCGCAACGGGGATGAGAGTCCGTGTCAGTCTGCCTGCGATTCTAATCCTCGAGAGCGAGACTGATATCTCCATTACGATGTTTCCCGACGGAAAGATCCTCTTACGTGGTATCACTACTCAGGAGCATGCAGAGGCCTTAGCAAAGAAGATCACTACTGCTCTCGCTGAAACCTGAAAATGAGATGATAGTATGAATCAATCAGCGCAGTCCAAGTTTGATCGCGTTCGTGAGTTGCTTAGAGGCCGTCAGGTGCTTGTTGCCTTTAGTGGTGGGGTTGATAGCGCGACGCTTGCGCTCCTTTGTAAAGAGAGTGCCAGACGAACGGTCTTGCTGACAGTTCTCAGTATCACATTTCCAGAGCGTGAAGTCCAGCTGGCGAAACAGGTCGCTGCTGAACTTGAGTTGCCATTAGAGCTAATCGAAGTCGATGAGTTATCTAACGAATCATTGGCAAAAAATCCAGTGGATCGCTGCTACTACTGCAAGGTCGAACTGTCAAGGGTATGGCTTGAGACCGCTCAGCGTCTGGGACTCGATACGGTTGTCGAGGGAACAAATGCGAGCGATATGATTGGCCATCGTCCTGGTGCTGCTGCTATTGACGAGGCTGGTGTGTTGTCGCCCTTCAAAGTCGCAGGGATCACAAAGGAGGAGATCCGTCAGTTCGCTCGGGAACGGGGTCTCTCAGTTGCAGACCGCCCCTCTATGGCCTGCCTAGCCAGCCGATTTCCCTACGGGACTCGGATCACTAGAGAACGGGTCAAGATGGTCGATTCACTTGAGCAGGCAGTTCGAGATCTCTTTGGTGTGGAGACCGTTCGTGTTCGGTTTCATAATGATGTTGCGCGTATTGAAGTAGGACGTGAAGAGCGAGCAAGACTGTTTGATATTGCAAAGCTTGATCGACTGACTGAGGAAGCAAAGGCCATTGGTTTTCGGTATGTTGCCATTGATACACAGGGCTACCGGACTGGGTCTATGGATGAGGTGCTTGGCGAGTAGGTCTCGTATTGAACTGCATATTCACTGTCGCCTGTCTTTGAGATGGTCACCGGTCTGTAGAGTCTCATCTCAATCTCTTGTTTGGTCATGACTGGGCAATTCAGTATTTTATTCATATATTTCATCTGCGTCTTATCCCGTGACTGTTCTCTCTCATTAACATAGGCAATATGATCTTGGATGCGTTGTTGGATAAGCGTTGATGCAAGGCTTGGAGCAGTCCGGATACGGTTGTCAATGACTGTCATCAGTGCTGGGTCGATCTCTATGCCAATACTGTTTCGTGCGGTCAGTATGGATGCAAGAAGTGTGGTCCCTGTTCCAGCAAATGGATCGAGAACGGTATCACCGAATACTGAGAACATCTGTATCAACCGATAGGGGAGTTCTACCGGAAATGCGGCACTGCGATCGCGTGATTCTCCAGAGTCGAGAGTCTGTGATGCTCCTGCTACATCGTTCCAGATGTCCGAGAACCAGTGGTTTCGTTCCTCCCAAAAATACGCGCTCTCTCGGCGTCTCTGCTTCTCATCTTCGGTCTTGAACTTTCTGAGTCCACCCTTTCTGAATATCAGAATGTATTCGTGTTCCAGTGTCACATACGCGCTAGGCGGCATCATTCCCGAGCCCATGAATTTGCTCGGTGAGTTAGTAGGTTTTCTCCAGATGATCCATGGAAGCACTTGTAGGCCTAATGTCCTTGCACTTCTAAGGACCCGCGCGTGATTCGCATAGACCTGAAAGTCAGGACCGATCTTGCGGGTTGCATCACCAATATTGATACACATGATCCCTCCCGGTCGCAAGACGCGATAGGCCTCTCTCCATACACGATCAAGTTCTTGATGCATTATCTCGAAGGCGGCGTGTCCGTCCCCGTTACTCAGTGCATGTTGAATGGTTGGATTTATTGAAGTGAATATTTCGTCCCACATCTGAATCATGGGATACGGCGGTGAAGTCACGACGAGATTGACCGACTCTGCTTGTATCGATGCCATATCTCGCGCATCGCCAATGATGAGTTGGTGTCTGGACTCCACTAATCCCACAGTCCCTATATCTCTTGGAAACTTGATCTGTTCACGCTCGATTTGCATAAGACTGTGACGTAATATTTATCTTCGTACAGGTCTGTAAACACATCATATGACTAACGGAGGTGCATGCCTAATGATGGTTTACATGGTCTTGGTTAATGTAATGGCGGTCTGCACCGATGTTGAGGTCTCATGATCTCTCTTTTTCCTGACCTGCTCCTTTGACGCGTGAGGATGTGGGGACGGCATCGATCGCCGGTCGACATTGCATCTATTCTGGTCTCTTGGTAATACTGGACAGCTGATGCGCGTCAACACAGAACCAACAATGTACGACATCAAAACAAGTTACGACTTTGGAGGGAGGTCCCAGTGACCCCCGTCGAAAAGTTCAATCCGCATAAGAGGAGTGCTCTCTCTTTCAAAAGAGATCGTCAGCGTGGTGGCCGTTCCGGACGCCAGGTTGCAATCCGCGAGATCACAATTGATGAGGTCAGGCGTGATGCGCTTGAATTTGGACTGGCCACAGGTATTCATATGGAACTCAAGTCTGGAAAGGAGGCCTCTGTGTACCTTGCAATGTGGAAGCAATACCCCATTGCTCTCAAGGCCTTTCGACTATGGCAATCTTCCCAGACGAGAAAAAAGCGCGGTTTCTTTGCTCTTGGAAAGATGGAGATGCTTGCAGCAAAGGAGTTTGACGTGCTCACTGCTGCCTTTACAGTCGGAGTTCCAGTGCCCACGCCGATCGGTCGTGTAGGTAACTATCTGACCATGAGGTTCATCGGTGATGGACTGATACCTGCGCCTCGATTGAAGGATGTTGAACTTGAGAATCCCGAATCGGTCCTTGATCAAATACTCGACGACTATCTGCGGTTGTACCGTGATGCCCACTATACTCATGGTGATCTGAGCCCATTTAATCTTCTCTGGTGGAGAGGCAAGGCATGGTTCATCGATTTTCCGCAGGCCAAGTCTGTAGATCCCTGGGCGGACATGAATCAGATAGTAGCGATTCTACGTGCGGACATCGAAAATGTCGTGGAGTATTTTGAGAGGTATGATCTAGAGCGGGATTGCGACGAGATCCTTAGCACCTTCCTCAAGAGCTATGTTCCCGAAAACCACCGACACTTCCTCGATTTTTAGATCGGGGATGTGTCCTCTTTTTTCTTTTAGACTCTGAGCTATGAACTCAACTTGCTGAAAATAATATCATCATCTCTCCAGTCTCCACGTATTGTGGACACCGGGGAAAACGGTGTGGTGCACGCCTCGCGAGCGTGCATCATGAAACATTGACCTTTCTCAGGACTACTCGTGTTACACCAGGAATCTTCTCTAGGCTGTCCTGAAGCTCGTCAAGAGATATGATGAGTTGGTCAGGAACAAAGTAACATTCATAGTAGCACTTCTCGCCCCTGAGGCAGACTCCGGTGGTGAAAATGATGTCCGACAGCTTCGCGTCATTAAATGCGAAATTGAGCTGCTTCAGAAAGTCCCTTGAGAGGTCACTGATCTCAATTCGTAACAAGTAGATGTTGTCTGATGACACTGGATAGATTTTCATAATCCTGTCCTTGTGATGAAGAACAGTAAGTGCAGCGCTCTCCCCGATGTCAGCTACGAACTCAGCCGGCAGGCTAACTGATTGTCCCGCCTTGAAATGTAGGATGATAGCCGAAGTGGCTCCCTCTCGATCGATCACCATTACCTTTACTTCCTTCAGGGTGTAATTACAATGCTGAGTGGGCTTCACTGTAGATAAATCATTCTATCGCAAATACCCTTCCCTCGAACCTAGCAAAACTCTGCGCATTTCGCTTTTCTAACCGGATTTTTCATCTCTGTTGGTCGAAATCTATAACTGTGTTCGCTAATTTACCAGTTTGAGGCTGGAATGGTTGAATGCTCGTGTTCTTCAGATCTTCGGACTTGTCTTATTGATCGTCTCAATAGCAATGACTCTCATTGTAGCTCAGGCTACTATGGCTCTCTCTGGAAATATGACCACTCTGATCGCTTCAGGAATGGTTGCATGGGGGATAGTTGCTATGCCCGAACTTATTGTTGGGCTATGGGCTCTCGCACGAGGCACAAGAGCGGCGCGAGTGGGCGATGTGTCTGGTAAGCTGATCGCGCTTGTACAACAAGAGGGGCGTATTGGTGTTGGTGCAGCCGCTCGTGAGCTTGGAGTGACCCAAGACTACGTTGCTGATGCTGCTGAGAAACTTGCACGGAGAAGATTTCCTCTTGTCTATCTTGATACTGCAAAGGGTGAGATCGTCAGTCCCGGTGCAGTCAGTCTTCAAGAGAGTCTACTTCACTTGCTATATGCACACCGCCGGATGACCTTTGATCAGATCGCGCGCGTGACCAACTCGACAGACGAGCAGATTGTTGAGGCATTGAGCGAACTCTCTGAGAGTGGAAAATTCCGTGGAACGATCGACCGCAATTCGCGCGTTGTGTATACAGCCGAGGCAGTTGCACAACTACCGAATGCTATTACTGAGTGTCCGAACTGTGGTGGCAAGCTTCAGGCTCCGGTTCTTCCGGGAGAAGAGGAAGTCTGTCCCTATTGCGGCCACATGATTGTTAATCACGTGTGAGTTTGACATTTTTTCACAGGGGGCTCTGGATATGTCCCCTGTGGATCTTCCACTGTTTGATTACTTCGCCATTACTGACCACATTGTAAACGTCGTCAAGATTTGCTGTCAAGCAAGAATGATTTGGGACGATTTGTAGTTTCATACCCGGTTCGTAGGTGTGCGACATTCCTTTTGTGAACGCGATCTTTCCATGCTCCTGTGAGAGACCTGTTATTCTGAGACCCGTTATTAGTCTCCCCTCGTCTGTGACAATCTTTCCATAGCCACAGTCCGGTTCGATATGGCGTGGACCGGGATCTACTGATAATGCCGTAGCTCCGGCGTCAACAACGATTCGATCATCATACACTCCGATGACACTTGCAAGCACTCTGAGAGCACAGTCTTCCAAGCCACATGAACCAAGTGCGACCTGTTCATAATCATGAAAGACATAGTTCCCCGGTCTGATTTCCGTGATGCCGTCCATCATCTCTTCGGTGAGTGACATACTTGGTGTCGAGCCTATGGACACGGTCTCAGGGGCAAGTCGCGGATCATGCTCTCCTAGCCGTTTGGCCAGTAGCAATATCTTCTGCTGTTCTTTCTGTGCTGCTCTGCGAACCTCTTCAACCGACTTTCCGTCATAGGTGTCCCCACCATGAGTCAGGAGTCCTTTGAAGTGCAGATGCGGCGCCTTTGAGATCTGCTCGACAAGATGAATTGCTGCGGGGTCGTCAGGATCCACTCCACACCTGTGATAGCCCACATCCACCTTGACAAGAACTTCTATGTCCAACTTTTCTTGTGCCATGAATTCAGCAAGTTTCTCAACAGTCAATGGATGGTCAACAAGTACGTTCAGGGTGATCTTTCGTGCTAACTCGGATATGATGGGAAATTTGTCCAAGGCCAGTGGCATTGCAAGTGTTATGTCTTCAAATCCCGCATCTGCAAAAACTTGCGCCTCATACACCGTTGCAACCGTGAAACCCTTGGCCCCCATCTTCTGTTGAAGATCCGCGATCTCGATACACTTATGGGTCTTGATATGCGGCCTGAGATCAACACCAAACTCTTTTGCACGCCTTGCCATCCGAGTTATATTTCTCAATAATGCGTCATAGTTGACTATGAGCGCAGGTGTGAGAAGTTCTTCGACATACATGACATTTCACTTGTGATTCCACAATTAAAGTCTATACACTGTGCGCATGCCTCTGTTGAAGGAACATCTTACGGTACTAAAGACCGATCTCGGAGCGAAACGGCAAATTTATATGTAAAGTGTACTTTACGTAAAGTGTACTTTACAACATCGAGAGGTGTAACCGATGATTGTCAACAAGCTCAAGGAAATTCGTGAGCGGAAGAAAAAGGAGTCCGCATCTCCTGAAGAATGGTCTCAAGAAGGGTTGGCGAAGAGACTTGGAGTCACCCGACAGACGATCATCTCGATGGAGAAAGGAACCTACAATCCATCTCTCGAGTTGGCTTTCAAAATTGCAAGAGTCTTTGGACTGAGTATTGAAGAAGTGTTTGAGTATAGAGATGATGAACATGAGACGTGATGTCATGAGTGGTGTTCTGGTCATCATAATTGTGACCATTATTGCTGTGTCTTTGTGGCTTATCGGACCTGGTGTATTTACCAGTATAGACGGAACAATTGGCGGAGTGATCGGTGGCGTTGTCGGTGGTGTGTTATCCTCACACGTAGTACGAAAATATCAAGATGAGCGATTTACCCAGCTAATTGGATACTCTTCTCGAAACGTTGCACTTCTTGTGCTAATGGCACTTCCTTGGGTTGCAGCTGTATTGGCATCAGGGCAGATGACAATGGCCCACGCAGTATTGATGATATTTGCACTTTGGTTTGGTGCTATTGGTATCTTCTACCTCTCTGTTTTATATTATTACAAGAAATAACTGGAGTATATGGTTATGAACGGTGACACCATTAATTTTTCAAACAAGACGCTCATGGTGCTATTAGTAGTGTTAGTATCGTCTTGGGGCACAATGATCTTCATTGATGCGGTAGTCTTCCACGCTACTTCAGAGGATCTGATTGTGACTTCTCTATCTGGGGCCATTTTCATTACTGTCATGATTGGCTTTACAGTTTATCATCAACGATTCCGAGATGAACGAACTACTCATCTCCTAGAACGTTCGGGCAGAAATGGGTTTCTCTTTCAAGTCTATATTCTTCCCTTTCTCATCATCTTTCTCTCATTAGCACCTATGAGCCCAACCAATATGCTTCTGCTGTTTGTTGTATTTTGGGTCGCATCGATTGCAGTTGCAATTCTATCTGCTATCTACTACTACCGGAGGTAACTGACCAGTCAGAACCAATCACTATTGAGCATCGTGCAATTCTATTTGTCCGACTCGGGGATCAATCCGTGCTGATCCCCTTTTATTCTTCTTCGAAGTGTTAATCGGATGTTGTCAAGCTTAGATGTCATTTTGCTACTCTCGCCCCAGAATGGCTTTATCTCATCATATCCTTGTACGTCCCAATAGAGTGGACAGCCACCCCAGCAATAATCGAACTTGTCACATTTTTTACAGCCCTCTGGTGCATAGTCTTTGTTTCTCCAGAACTTGGCGGCCCGACTATACCATACCTTTTCAAAACCGTCATGTAACAGGTCTCCAACCGGCTCGCTGAAACTCGAGCACGGTAACAGTCCACCCTCCGCATCTACAGAGATTAGGCCGTCACATGCGGCACAGGTCTTTGCTCCGAGACCGTGGGCGATGGGATTGAAGAGGCAGATCGGTGTGGGTGCATACCAGACAAATTGAATGCCCTTCTTCTTTGCACGGCGTTGCACACGTTCAACTATAGTTCCTATCTCTGAATACTTGACCTGGAGTTCTTCCCGGAACTTCACAGCGCTACCCGTGTAGATTACCATGTTCATACTGAAGTACGAGAGACCTAAGACATCCTTGTGAAAGTCAACGAGTTGTTCGAGCTTGTCCATGTTCGGGCGGCAGATGGTCGTGTTGCAGTGCGTGTAGATGTCAGTCTTGCGTAGGTTCTTGATTCCCTGCACGGTCTGTTCAAAGGCTCCCGGAACACCAACTATGTAATCATGAGTTTCCGCATCAGGACCCTCAATTGAGACCTGTGCACTATTGAGACCCGCGTCAACAAGCTTTTGTACGAACTCCGGATCCGCGCAGCGCCGGCCGTTCGTTATCAGGTTCATCCTCAGTCCTTTCTCTCGACCGTATCGTATGAGTTCGAAGAGATCTTTTCGAAGAGTTGGTTCGCCGCCGGTGAAAGAGAGGCTGGGAACATGTGCATCATCCGCAATGATATCGATGACCCGCTTGACCTCTTCGGTTGTCATCTCTCCTGACTCTCGGTAGGGAGAGTATGCATAACAAAAGCGGCACCGATTATTACATCGGTACGTAAGGGCGATCTCACTGAGGACAGGGAACTTGATCTCGCCAGTTCCAAAGGGAACGATGCGAGCGGTCTTGTACGTGTATATGTTCTGATTACCCGCAACCATGTTTCTGAGATCGTCAACAAAGGCAGCCATGTCGTTCAATACTTGCTGCTGGTCTGCCCCCTGCTTGGTAAACACATCCACGATCTCTGCCGGTGTTGCCCCTTCAAGGAGCATCTTGAGCATGAGCATTCCCGTTCGATTGAGGTGCATTACTTTGTTGGGCCGGAGAATCAATAGGTTGTCTTCAGGCCGTGCGAAGAAGTAGTCTTTGACCTCGCTCATGAATGTGGGGATCCACTGAAGATCCTCCAGAGTGTAGTTGTATTTGGGCAGTATCATACAAATCCCTGCTGCTTGAAGTGGCCGTTTTAATTATTATTCGAACCGTTATATAGATTACAGCCATACCATTGGTGGTCTATCCTCACTGTTCGCGCATTTTTTAAAAATGTCTGACGCTTGCCATAACCGGATGAAGTAGTTAGTGGACTGGCATTCCTTACAGTTCTATTTTCTCTTGGCAAATACTAAATCGCTTTCCACGTCTTTAACATCATACGTTAGTTAGACACGCCAAACAAGACGGTCTTTATGATCAGTAAGGTTTATACGCATTTGGCCTATTGATTGATTGAGGAAGGAATTCTCATGGGATATATGGGGCTAGTTGATCGTGTACGTGATACACGAGTGGAGCTAGGTCGGTCGGTCGGTCGGTCGGTCGGTCGTCATGGACGTAATCTTTTGAAATTAAGGACACTACTGCTTGTGATTGCTGTGTTGTCGCCGTTGTGGATCATGCCGCTCTCGGCACCCGTGGTCTCGGATGTGGTGGTTGTCATGCATCATGACCGTGCAGTGAATACTGCTGTCCAAACCATCGTAGCAAATGATCCGCATGTGCGAATTGTGGAGTATGAATCGTTGGAGTATGCACTGACCATCCATCGGACTGCCGGAAGGGTCGTTTGGGTATCACATGGGTCTGAAAATGGAATTCTGGCAGGTTCACGGGTCATCTCGTGGAATGCATTTAGTAGTAGAATCAAAATGACTCCCGGGAATGATCTAATCTTGGCTTGCAAATCTTCAGAGATTAACAAGTATATTCCTGTTACACAAGTTATCGGGTTCCCTGATTCTATTGATGCTGTTCTGGGTGGTTTCATTGTTACATTATTATTGCGTCCTTCCCGTTTCTTAGGAACTGCTTTGCTTCTTCGTATGACGGATTTGACACATGAACCCGCCAATTTTATTCCTCTTAATATTGTGTATGGTGTACACTCCTTTGATCTAAATGGTTATGGTGGAGCAATAATGTACAAGCGGCAGACTCCCTATAGTTATACTAGTTATTATTGTTCTGGCACGGGAACAGTATCACGCTGGCCAGGAATTCCCATACTCAATACGGGTATTGCAATTCACAGCCACGGAACTGACTATGTGTATGGTGTACTTGATTTTAATGGTCTCAACTATTTTGGTCTGACTCATCCAGATGTTTTTCTAAAGGAGATGGTCACTGATTTCATTATAATTAGTATAATTGCTACGGTGTTAACCTACATTCCTGTAGGTCTGGCGGCCCATGGAGCCATCTCATTAGCTCAAGGTCTAGTTCCTGTTGTTGTGGCGGTATTGAAATCACTATTGCCAAGCATAGCAGTCTATGTTGTTTCGCTCTTCAATAATATAATTTTCCAGGCAAATCCAGAAAGTCTTGAAGCATGTCTGATGCTTGGCGCAATTGATACTTTATCACTCTCATTGGGAGATACGGTAGCCGCATTTATCGCCCTGTATGCAGGTTTGAATGGTATTCGATTGTAGGTGATCTCTTTGACCGAAGATTTCTTTTCTTCAAAACATCAAATCGCACTGTTCTGTGTGTTATTGCCCGGTCTAATCGGTATGCTTGCACTGATAATCTTTCAACTTAGCATTTTTTGGATTCCCCTGACCGTGCTTGGTCTTGTTTCTCTTGGAGGCTATTCATATCTTGTTGGACGCTCTTTTAGATTTTCGAAAGGATTCTATGTTCAGCCTCGAATTTATGTACTTCCGATTATCATACTGGTAATTTTGCTTAACATGATAGCTGCATCTGCACTTCAAGAAGTGACAATGTACTTTTTGATGGCAACGATCATATTGTTTGTGTTTTCGTTGACGGTTGGGTTTCTGCGAACTCCTTCAGATATCAGCTCATAGAAACTACAAACATGATAGTCTGGAGAATTCAGTTTTTTTGGGGTGTGTGTGTACAACAATATATTAATAGCTCTCTAAATGTTTCGTTTACTACATATTTGCTCCAGCCATGTAACGGTCACTATATCCGGTGATATTATTGTGGGAGGCGGAGATAGGGATGGAACGAGATCATAATACTGGTGCTGACAACGATAGGGATTACCTAGAATTTTCAACAATGGCAAAAATAAATTGGATCACTTTATTGCTCTCCGCCTTACTATTCGTTGTCCTTGTCTATCCCTATTTCCCTTCACCTTATGTTTATTTCAATCATAATCCTGTGGATGTTGCGTTGGTCACATTTCTAGGAGTGACCAATGTTAAACCAGTGTTGGCTCTTTGTACTGTTCTGGGTGGAATAGTCGGTCTACTCTTGTGCATTCCTGTCCATCACATGTACAATGCAGTATTGCGTGGTCAAGTCATTTACTTTGGGCGCAGGCGTATTGTCTTTCTGACAAGTGGTTCTTTTTGGGGCATAGTTTGGTCTTCAGGACTAATGGTTTTATGGGATTTTATCTGTCCTTATCCAAATAGCGGTACTTTATTGCTTCTATTTATTATGTATCCCGGGCTTATTTTTGGTATAGTAGTATCTCTTGTCAATCTTATTGAATATTATAGGGCTAAGTATCAAGCATCCCGGCGGGGTTTCCGGATACGGCCCACTGTGATCTGGCACCAATATATGCTCCATCTTATTTCATTTAGGCATTATTTTCGATTAAAGTCCTCAGTTAGACTTGAACTTGTGCCTCTCCCTAATGCAGCATCCTATTCTTCGTCTAACCATTCCATCGATCTCTCATAATTAGCTCATGCTCTAGGGCTGTTGACATCTTCTCTGAATGCACTGGCCATTCATCGTGAGCGTACTGGTTCAGAAACCGAATCTGGCTCTGGATCTGAATGACTGATTTACCACCTACAAATTTGTATGCTTGGTATCAAATCTTCATCGACTGGGATATTTTCGGTGGTCATCCTATGATTTGTTCACGAGTTAAATTCATATTTTCGCATGGCCTGTGCCCTGTGATGGAACACTATATTCGATCATAGATTCGCATGATAGGTGAGAGAGATGGAACGTGATAATGAACGTCTAGAAGCGCGCAGAGTTCCAGAGCCAATGGCGATAGTGCATATCAATTGGATCTATTTAACGCTCTTTGTTCTAGCATTCGTTATGACCTTACCGTATCTTCTCTCCCCCTACGTCTTTATTGTCCATAATCCGGTCGATGACGCTCTAGTTGCATTTTTAGGTGTGGCATACGTCAAACCTGTCTTGTACCTCTGTATCATTATCGGTGGTCTAGTCGGTCTAATTGTATATCCTCCCCTTCACAGATTATATATGACCGCACTCCGTGAGCACGTCATTCAAATCGGGCGAATTCGTATCTTGCTCTTAGCATTTGTTCCGATCATCGTAATGTTCTTTTCGCATGGACTGCAAGCGATATGGGACTATATTTGTCCGCTTCCAAATACTGGTAACTTGTTGAGTGTTTTCTTCAATCTTCCCGTAGCCTCTTTTGGTATAGTTGCATCTCTTCTTAGTCTTATTGAATACTATAGGGCAAAACACCACGCATCATTACAGGGTCTTCGTCTGCAATTTACCATGATTAGACGCAAACTCGATTCATTTAGGCTCGAATTAGTCCCTCTCCATGATAAAGTCGATCCACTATCCGCTAGTCAGTCTATTGATATTTCTTAATTTTTCAAGTAGGGCCTTCATCACGATGTTGAGGTTGTTGTCGACCGTTACTGTTGGTGGTCGATCTTCAATATTCGGCGAATCTTTGATATGATCTCGATGGCTTATTATAACCATTATTTCCTATAATTCTTTAACCATTTGAAGTACTCTTCTATACACTCTGGCCTCTAATCTGAAGCCTTTATCTATCATTCTATCTAATGTATGAATCATATCATTCTTATCCATTAACTGTGATGATACCGCCTGAAGAAGCACTCCAACTGTTCCTAAACATTTTATTCCAAACATTTCTGCAATCGTTCTTCCCACTTTGTCATCAATCAGTAACAGCGCTGATTCTTTCTTTGCGAGAACTATTGCAGTAGCCTCCCCTCGATGGATTCCTGTATTCTTACCAATGCGTTTTGCGAGTGTATTGTCCATATCAACGACTCGGATCCATCCCGCATCTATCGCGGTCTGTATTTTAATTGAGTCAGGAGTTTCTTTTGTTCGACAGACTTCCATATGTACAGTTTGAGGGATGAGAAGATTTGAAAACAGATCTTTTAGCAACTCGATTCTTCCAGCCCTTGTGAGGTGTATGAGTGGACTGGCATTACTTACAGTTCTATTTTTACTTGGCAAATGCTAAATCCTTCTCCAAGTCTTTAATGTCATACGCTATTGGGATTAAAGACCTATCTGCCTCATCTATCATTTCTCTTAGTGACACTCCAGCCATTTCTGCTGCTTTCCATAATGTTACCTTTCTCTCTCTATAAGCTTTCAATGCCCTGTCAATCAAAAACCGTTTTATTCCATATGCTAGAGCGCGTCTTATCAGCTCTGATCGGTCAATCTGCTCCTCTTTTGCAAGCACCTCTAATTGTTTGATCATTTCTTCAGAGAGTCGTGCGGTTACGGTTTCCATAATTCTCGTGTACATTATATGCTTTCGTACACATAACCTTTTCTTTTACTGCCGTCCGCAACCTTTGTTGTGGGATAATTCGGGATATTCTATTTGAGTTCGCCACGCCAAACAAGATGGTCTTGATGATTAGTATGGTTTATACGCATTTGGCCTATTGGTTGATTGAGGAAGGAATTCTCATGGGATATATGGGGATAGTGAATCGTGTATTTGGTGCACGCGCAGATCTATGTTGATCGGTCACTTGAGAATTGGCGACCACACTTTAATTCAGACAATTGGTACAGGAACTCCTGTGAGGTGCTATGACTTGTTTGATACAAAACAACAAATCCGACTTGGGGTATTATTGTTGGTGATATCCGCCAGTCTTGAGATACTGCTGTCGTTAACTCAAACAGAGCCCAGCCTATCTCTATTACAGCAGAATCTCTCCGATCTTCCTTTAGTGCTTCTTCTTATGCTTTCATCAATTTTCTTGGCAAACGGTTATGCACTGACCCACGATTTAGACGCAGAGCGAACTCTCAATGTACTGCCTGCTCTATTACTAGTTGTGGGGATAGTAGGGCTTATTCTCACTATGATGTTTCATAACTTACTAGTGGATATATTCTTTCCAAGAACTCTTGTTACAGGCTTTTTATTACTCGACTCGTTAATATTAGCAGCAACAGGCTTCTTTATCTTTGAATTTGCACGGGGCAAAAATAGATCGCACTAGAGTGCATCTCTCAGTCTAGGGACGTATGCCACATGTTCTGAAACGACTACTCAGCTGCAGGTATCATTACGATATCGGCAGATGTTTCTCTGTTGTAACTCTGATTTGTCAATCAGCTCCACTTTTGCAAGTTTCATTGATTACTTGACCAATTCTTCAGAGTTGTGCAGTTTACGGTTTCCATAATTCTCGTATATGCCAATGGCCGCTAACATGTGAAAGGCTTATCAATCTTTGATTCTGAAAAACCATAGAGATATCGGAGAGAGGAAAATGAGCTCCAATGAAATCAAGTTACCTTACGGGACGATAAAAGACAAGAAACTGATAATGCAGTTCAGCGCGTTTGATATGGATCTTCCAGTCATTGCTGCGGGAATAAGGGAACGAATGGACGTTCTGCGTGAGATCGGTGTTGCATTTGCAGGGTTTGGTACCGAGGTGCCCGCGAACATCTCTGAGCAAAGTCCTGCTGTTCTCAAGGCGTTTTTCGAGTACACTGGTTCTGGTGGGCAACCCGCCGCAGTTCTCAGACAAGCATACCATCTCATCTGGAGTGGAATGATCCAGAACTTCCCATCATTGACCGAGTGGGCTGAGGCCAAGGCAGACCTCTCTAATCTTACTATTGCTCAGGCAGAGGTCATTCGTGCAAGGAAGGGTGACTAGGGAGCCACAGAAGCGATGGTCGCGATTGAGGTCTCGGAGATCGTCTTTGAGCTATTGGAACGTGTTGTACGCAAGTCTGAAAATCATGACTCAGTCCAATCGCTTGTTGATGCGGTACTCACCGAATACCTAATGAAGCATGATCGGTTTGGTCAACTTCATGTACCATTCTCTACTATGCTTATGACCGAGGCCGACAATATTGGTGCTGCTCGTAAGGTCATTGATACTATCGATTGGTACGATACACACGACCCTATAGAAACCGCTCTAAATCATCTTCGAGCAGCCGAAGACCTCTTACGCGACACGGCACATCGACTCGCCAAGGAAGGTAAATGAAGGAGGCACACTATTTGAGAGCACGAGCAGTTGTTGGCATTGCATTGATTTTCGTATTGATTGTGGTCCCTGTCAGCATTACAGGATTGCAAATAGCCGTTGAGAACTTGAACACTTCAGCCCATCCTGCGCGGACGAGGTCAACTATCACAGGTCACGATATAGTTCCGTCGCTTGACTATCAGGAAAAAGGCCGCCAGTCTCATGTAGCGTACGATCGACAATTTACTCTTAGTGACGATATTGAAGTCTCGATTGATAGCGTCTATGTTGATGTTGTGATATTGCTCAACGGAAGAATCAATGTAACCTATTGGATTACGTTCACAGTTGTTTCAGGTTCATTAGGTGGTTTTGATCTAAAGGGTATTCAAGAGTCATCCGTCTACGACCCGAATCGTGCATATGCCGATATGAATGGTGCGCATTATGATTTGGTCGTCCGTGAACTCTCCGATGGATATGCGCTCGACTGGACTCCCCGGACACAGGAGGGTGAAAGCGTCACTATTGTCTTTGGATACTTCAGTACAAATCGAGTGCTTGAAGAGACTAAAGACAGTCATGATAACTCCCTTGCAGTCTTTCACTGGTCTCCGGTTCAGTGGGATCAGTCTATTACTACTGAGAATGTCCGTGTGATTTATCCCATCCCTATGCAATCATCCTGGATTACCTCCGAGGGCGGAATTACCTCCGAGGGTGCATCATATGTTGGATATATGCAAGATTCTCGGCAGGGCATCGTACAAGGTGGCAGTACGCGGCCTTTTGATGCGTTACACCTTTTAGCATACCCTTCAGATGCCGCAGCCAGTCCACGTAATTTCAGTGTGAGTCTAGACGCTTATCTTACCTCCTCTTATGATCAATTGGTTATCTTTCACTATACCAACTGGAGTTTCTTTGAAGGTCACATGATACCGGGGCTGTTATCTTATTCTGCTCCTGACATTATCAACGCATATGGTAACACACATTTTGACTTGTCAGTCACGGTCTTCAATTCTGGTGATGAGCCGCTCTATGATGTTGAAGCAACGTTCTCACTTCCTGAAAACCTCACTCTAACTTCGGGGTCTCTCAGCACTTTTATTGGCACATTAAATGCTGGCGAGTCTTACATCCTGAAGTATACATTTACTCCTGATAACAAAGGTCAAGTGCTCAGTCTGCCTTTCTTAGTCACCGCTTCAAATGTTAATGCCAGTGACTATCTCTCCTTTACTGTGTCGATCTATGTTCAGGAGGTCGAGCCACCGCTCGTTCCACCTTCTACCATCATGATTATTGGAGGGATCTTTGTGATAGCAGCAGTGGTTGGGTATGGCTATAAGGCAACCAGACCGATTCCCGGGGCTAAATGGACCGCTGATGATACAACCTTTGCTTACGAGTCCCCTGAGATTGCCATTCAAACATTTGGGGCACCCGGAACTGTAGCCGATCTGGATCCCGTGGAGGCTGCATTCTTCAACAACATTCCCCGTGCAAAGATAGTTTCAATGGTTCTCATGTCCTGCGTGCGGAAAGGTGCTGTTCGTATCATCAAGGCCGAACCGCTGGAACTCTCAGTGACAGGTCTTCAGTTCGACGAACTTACCTATTATGAGAAGCTGTTTGTGGACGCAGTTGTTGATAATCATCTTGATTCTGATAAGGTCGATGATATGATTGAGGAGATCGCATCCAAGGTACAGGAGAAGTCTTGGAATGCCGACTTTGAGGCGACACAAAAACACAATGAGGAACTCATGAATGAAGCTTGGGACGAGTTCGAGTCCCGTCCTACCGCCTCTGCTCGGGCGGAGTATTACTTTGATGGGACCTATCATGATAGTTGGACTTGGTATTGGCTCTTCATGCATCCTCAGCATGACTCTCGTGTCAGAGACGTCTTTTCAAGCCGTGATCATGTTGTGCCCAGTGCTATCCCCTCTTGGTTCCAAGACCTGTCCAGTGCCACTGGTCATGCTATTGGTGATGTGGCCAAGTCTACTGGTCAGATCTTATCCAATGTTGCTGATACTATTGGTCAGGTCCTAAACGGTGTTGGACAAATAATTCACTTGCCAACGGGATCACCTATTGATACCTCAAGTAAATGTGTCACACATGATGCCTGTCACTCGGCCTGTGTCACACATGATGCCTGTCATAGTGCTTGTCATTCAGCCTGTCACTCAGCCTGTGTCTGTCATAGTGCTTGTCATTCAGCCTGTCACTCAGCCTGTGTGTCTGGAGGATATAGGTAGTGTCTGATCCACTCATGGTCATCTTTCATATGAGCGACATTCACATTGGAGAGCATGGTGTCTATCTGGATGATCTGAGACGAGTGATCACTGAGGTGGAGCGGGCGAGCGATGACATAGCCTCGCCTTTCCTTCTCATCACGGGTGACCTGACCACGGATGGTCTTCAAGAGGAGTATGAAGCTTTCCACGATGCTATCAGTGGAATCTCGATTCCGTTCATGATTCTTCCCGGTAATCATGATGAGCGAAACTATGGTGCTGCTCATTTCGAACGTCTATTCGGCTCACGGTTCAAGACATTCACAAACGAGTCAATTGCGCTCTATGGTGCGGACAGTGCAGAACCTGATAACGATGCAGGCCATGTTGGTCGGGAGCACTATCCGCAGATCCGTGAGTTCTTCGAACAGGCCGGAGATAGAATCAAGATTTTCGCGTTACATCACCATCTCGTTCCGGTACCGCATACAGGACGTGAATATAATGTGGTGGAGGATGCTGGTGATGTACTTGGAGTGCTAGAGGACACTGGTTGTTCATTGGTCTTGAATGGTCATCGACACGTGCCTTGGATGTGGCGGCTCAATGATATGATCTTGTACAATAGTGGGACTCTCCTCTCCCGAAGAATCCGTGGAGCGACGATTCAGGCGTATACACGTATCGAACTCTTTGCGGATCGTGTCTCATTCACGCTCTGCCAAAAGGATGGTACTCATCGATTGTTTGCCCAGTCTATTCTGCGCTGATGGCCTTGAGCAGGTGTTCTCGCAAGTTGATGTGAATGCCCGCGTGTGTGGATTTGGGTCGCGGACGGTATTATGCAACATGACCTGATGGCCGTTCTCAAGGTCCGACTGTGTATTGCTCATGTTCTTATTTTGTAATCACTGAATAGGTTCATAACACGATTGTTCATATTGGTAAAATGTAATCTACTTCGGACGATAACCGCTGCATTGTAACTCTCCTACGAATTCTGGTGATGCTATGATTATAGAGGCAGGTATTCTGACAACACGCTTGAACATTGTGCTGACTGTCAGATACTTCTCCTATGATATTCCCGACGAATCAATAATTGAGCTGGTCAACGCCTCTCTCGATCTTGCATCTGAACCGTGTGAAGACCCCGTGAAGTCACTTGTCGTTCTTACTTGGGTCGCACCTGATGGTGCAAAATTGAAGATTGCAATCGCTCGTGCGAGGCGTGGTTTTGTTTTTATTGTTGCTGATGAACTGGAACATGATGAGCCACTGAAGGCAAAGGCCTCTACAATTATCAAAGGGTTCCCCGCAATTGTTGGAAAGCGATCTCTCACCCGTCTGAATATCCGTATTCGTAAGGCACTTCGGGTCTTTCTTAATGAGCAAATCCTAGACTACGTACGTTTTGCTCTTTTCGGGTATCCCCGGTCAGGAAAGACGACGATTTTTGCTCTTGCAACACAGGAACGAGCTGTTGTGGAATACTTTCCCACATTGAAACCTTCAGTTGCGCCTAATGCAGAATTGTACCAAGCACTTCTTGAGTTAGATGATCTCTCAAAGGCTAATGAGTGGTTCATTGTTGCAAACCGCATTGTGACTCTCTACGATTTACCGGGCACACCTAATCACTGGCAACGCTGGGTGGCATATCTCAAGCGGGTTGACGTTGGTGTTCTTATCCTTCGCAGTACTCGGCGTGGTGTGATTCAGGCCAGAAGTCTGTTACGCGATCTCAAACACAAGCTCCCCAAGACCGTCATTGCCATCGCAAATTATCAGGATCTTTCCAATGCTCTTTCCCCCGAGGCAATCTCACGTACTCTGGGTATCACGACTTACGGGATGGTCGGTACGGACTTGGATAGGATGGAGCAGCTCCGTGATCTCTTCAAAACAGTTGCGATCACGAAGTTGCAACTCGAACCAGGGATCACTCCACTGGTCTGAGATATTTTATGTTCTCACTTATTTGAAGATCCACACGGTCTGAACCGAACTGACATCCTTAAGTGAGACTGCGGATTGCACTACGCCTCTGACTACGATTATTGAATCGATAGCAGGCGAGTCGCCATCCCAGACGAACACAAGTGTGTTACTGCTGTCTAGCGCAGTTATAGTATGGACATTTCCTATACGTAGAGTGAGTTTCCCTTTCACTGCGACTGATGTGCCTGAGTCCACGTCTCCGTCATTTATTGATTTGATACTGGTGGTGGCTATTACTCCATCATGCCATGCAGCAATTCCTACTGCAACGATGATGACGACAAGTAGTCCGATTATCTTTTTTCCTTTTCCCATTGGCATGCAAATCTCCAATTTCCTAACTGTTTCAATGTGCTAAGGACCGTTCAGCTGTTTCCGGCGGTAGATTCTTAGCAGTAATACTTTGTCATCATCTCGATTCTTATGTATGTTTCTGAGGACTTTGTACGAACTTGTGGTGAAGTAGGTAATCTGACTCAAAGGCTGACTGGAACCAGCATCGTCGATGCGTTCTTTGGTCCCCCCGACTTGGCGCCGGAACGCCAGAGCAAGAACTCGGACCCTGAGGATTTGGCAGCTCGAATGATGACAATTGCTGACTGTGCTCGTTCGGAGATCGATGATTCATTGCGCTCGCTCTATCTGGCTGGTGAGGCCGAGTCACTGTCTGTTGTGTGTAGGTGGATGGGTGGGGCTGATATCGACTATGCTGACCTCGTCCATGACCTATTCAAGATAGATGTCGCACCATTTGATGAAAAGGTGATCTCCGGGCTTCTCAGTAGTCTTGAAACACTTCTTGAAGACCATAGAGGTAAGAGTCTTCGAGAAAAAGTTCTGCTCTTTCAAGAAGAAGGGAGTGTCAGTGGTGATGCTCTAAAAGAGATGATTCAAGGCCCTCTGCAGGAGAAGGCCTCAGAGGTTGGAAACCTCTTCGCAAGACGGGTCTTTTCAAAGATCGGTCAGACCGTGACTGATAATGGGGTCTCTTATGAGGCGGTTCGTGGGCAACCATGGTCAGGTTACAATTACTATCAGGGGAACTTTCACTCTATCAATCAGTTCAATATCGATCGCACTTTCAACAAAGACAGCATGATGACCGTGATTTACCACGAGTACGAGCACCATGTATCAAATCTCTGGCGTGAGAAATCGTATCGGGATTATGGTTCTCTCGAACTCAGTATTGTCCCACTTCATACTGGTCGCTGTGTCATTTCTGAGGGGACCGCAGACACTGCACGAGACTTTCTTGGAGTGGATCTTGATAGTCCACGTACAAAGATTATTGATGCTCTCTATTCACTTCGCCGGGCGGTCAGCATCAATGCCGCCTTTCTTCTAAATGTGGAGGGTGTGAGCCGTGATGAGGCAGCCTCATACATTGAAGAGAATGGTCTACGGACTCGTGAGCAGGCGGCATCTTCTCTGGACTTTATTGCACCGACTACTACTGATGGCAGACCAAATCTCTGGGCACCGTACGTGTTCACCTATCTTATAGGGCGGACGCAATTTGTTCTTCCGACATGGAAGCGGGCAGTGGCCAAGGATGAAGTTCCACGCTTTTTCAAAGCACTCTATCTGAACCCATTTTCGGGATCAAGTGTTACTTGGAATAAGGCATTTGATTGGCTCATGTAGATTATCAGATCATGAGCTTCCCATCTTTCATGACAACACGTGTTCGTCCGTCAGAGTAGGTGACTTCTACGGTTGGCTTGTCTACGAGGAAGTCCTGATGAGTGGCTGAGTTGTTGGCGACCACTCCGGGATAATCCATATTGTTCCCAAAGGCCACATGAATCGCACTGACCTTTTCACACTCAAGAAACTCATCGACCAGTCTTGCACGTGGATTCAGACCAAAGGCAAACTCACCGACGTGTTTTGCCATCTTATCTGTTGCTTGAGTTTCTTGCACGATCTTCAATGCTCTCTTATCGTCTGACTCAACACTGACGACTTCACCATCTTTGACCTTGATCGTGATTGGTTTTGACAATGGTCCGACTCCGCCAACGGCAAGGTCTGCGACAAGTGTGCCATTCATTGCGGTCTCAACCGGTCCACACAATACCTCGCCTGTCGGGAGATTCATCCATTTCATCGTCTTCCAGTCAATTGCCGTGTCGGTGAACCATGTCCGCCCCTTGGTGTTCAGTGTGAAATCGCTTCCACTTGGAGCGGTCACATGAACGCTTACCACATCTTGGAGAATTGTGAGCAGATTTCTAGCATTCTCTTGCATTGCAGCATTTTCTTCTCTCGTCAACGAGAGTGCTCCCTCGGTGAGCATGTCCATTGTGATCCCGGGGCAGTGGCCGAGTCGAGCCTGACCTTTTCGGGTCTCCAGTTTGATGATCTTAATTCTGAAGGGGGTCTCCTGTGCTGGTCCTCGTAGCACATTGATGAAGATGTCGGGCTGGTTGGGAGAGTTGATCATCTCCACAAGTTCAGGAGGGATCTCGGTTCTGAAGACATCAGGTTTGGTTTCCAAAACCAGAAGGCGTGTCCATAGACCAAGGCGTGTAGCTCCTTCTGCGAATGCTCTGCCAACTTCCTCTCTACTGTCATCACAGACGATCAGTACGGATTCACCGGGTCGGGCCTCTAAAACGGCCTCAAGTGCGTTTGCAGTAGCGATCTCTGGTCTCATAGTATTCACCGAATTTTTTTCCATGATTCGGTGGCTTTAGACTTTTGAGGTCGAGTCATTAAACTATGGCAAAAAAAGGAGTGAGGGAAGCGGTCGATGCCGCCTCCATATTATTGTCTTCTAGCCGAACGATAGGCCGTTTCAAATGTCTTCTTCGCCGGACCGGGAATGGCCGTCTTAGAGATTGAGCCGTCCTTCATTCTGATGAAGACATAGAGAATTGTTATGTACACGATATCGAATGTTCGGAGTATGAGCGTGGTCGGCAAACCTGCAAGGATCAGGAAGATTATCCCGTAAAGGAATGCTATCATGAAATCTTGCGTCTGTAGCCAGCCCACAAAGGCACCACCCGCTCCGAATCCCAGTAGGAGCATGAAGATGAGCGCCGAGAATCCCCAACGGACTCCAGTTTCTTTGATGACGATATCGACAAAGTTCTTCCTCACGAGATTGAAGCTCTTCTTGATTCCAGCTGTAGCTCCCAAGTTTTCAGCGACCATGGCTGGAACGGTAAAGTAATTGATGAGTGCCCAAATCCAGCCAACCGCTCTTGCGGCAGTATCCCCAGTCCTCCCTCCTGCTGGTCCTGACCTACGGCTGATTGCCCTTATGATCATCTGGATAATCGTTACAATGACGCTCATTACCGCCAATGCTGCTAGTCCTGCAACTGTACCAAGTGCTCCCTTGACCCCATCATTTAGACTGGGCTTTCGACCGCGGATATAGAGATAGGTAATGGCTGATGTCGTAGCATAGGCGAATTTGAAGACGAATATTGTGATGAACAGGTAGATGAGGAAGTTAATCACGATGATTGCTGTAGCCTCACCTGTCACGACAGGATCATTTACTATCCCATTCGGATATAGAAATTCAAGGACTATCGCCCCAAATATCAATGATGATAGAAATGTGAAGATCATTGAAACGAACGGGGGTGCAAAGACGCTCTTATGCTTAAGACAGACCTCACCAGTCAGACTGATAATCCTTCCTGCCCGAATCACCCTATCCTTGAACACAGTAAACATCAGTATCGTGATGATGAGCGTGGCCACTCCGGGAATCAATAGCATCCACATGCTTGTCAGAATTGAAAAGTCCCATCCTGATACATAGAGTAGCAAGAATACTGGAGCCCATGTCAAAATGTTTGTCATTGCTGCCCCAATCAGAATAAGCGTGCCGCCCAATCTCTTTGCAATTGATGCTGCTGCAATGGCGAGAAGAATGCTGAAAAACAGATATGCTCCAATAATTACCGAGATGGTGATGAGATTACTGTTCAAGATCTCAGGTATTCCCACTGAATGGATAAACGACATGATCATTGTGCCGTATTGACTCCACAGTTTCAGTATTGCATAGATTCCAGTAATAATGTAGATTCCAAAGACAACGAGAATCCCCATTACAGCTGTTCCATGACTGGGATACTTGTTTTTCCTGTGATAATCATATAGATCCGCCGGTGGCATTTTTGCCTCTCCTTTCAAAGATTATGCGTTGGAAAACTTCCATACAGATAAACATAATTAATGATAATCTCTCAAATATTATTATTACTAACTTACAAATGTGTGTTGTCTAGCACTCATCTGACCTGATTCTCTCCGCCGTTCTGCCTTTTCTTGTTCTACATAGATGAATGTTGATTGCCTCTCGTGAACATCAATGAGATGATATCCCAATATATTTTAGCGGATATACGAACCTTATCGTATGATGTACGACGTGATGTATCAGGAACCCTATCGGCTCATACGTAGAACCCGTGTTATTCTACTTCCAGTTGACGGAAGCAAGGATTCTGCACGAGCCGCATCGGTTGCCTTCGAACTCGCTGAGATCACGAAAGGCAAGCTCATCATTCTTCATGTCATCAATCTTGGCATGGTCCAACAGATCGCCCGGATGTCTGATACCGATGTAGATACTGTTCTTGAACGATATCGAGAGAATGGCGAACATCTATTGGACTGCTATAAGGCATCTGCTGCTGAACATGATGTTGATGCTCAACTGATCTTGGAGGAGGGTCTCCCTTCTAAGATGATTTTAAGCGTTGCCGATAAAGAAGAGGTAGAAGTGATTGTCATGGGCTCGCATGGTGCTAGTGGCGAACGATCGTCCACCATCGGTAGCACCACTGAGCGCGTTGTACGAGGTGCGAAATGTACAGTGATCGTTATCAAACGTCCACCACCACGCCGTACTAAACGACGTCCAACCGCGAAGCCAGGCGAATCATCTTCCTGATTGAGAGGACCTCTTCGCCTGCTGACTTGTAGGTCTTTGCAATGATCTTGGCGTCCTTTTTAGGGACGCCTTGCTCTACAAGAGTATTATAGAACACATCAGATCCCTGCTTGACATTCTTTCTGGCACGTCTCATCGCTGCATACACCTTCACTAGGAGTTTGCTGCCGCCCCCTATTGTTGAGGCAATGATGCGAGCGGTCATTCTACATCTTCGTCCTCGTCTTTGTCATGTCTTGACTTTTTGATTGCGCTGTGCTTGCCTCTGCTCTCACCAGATGCCATCTCGAGCATCTTTGCAAAGTCCAGACCGCTCACATATTGCTTGGTCATCTCTAGTGCCAGCTCATCTGGAATTCCCTCTTCCTTGAGCTTGGTGTAGAAGCGACCGATTGCGGTTGCCATGCTTGCTGCTGCCTCGGGACTGTAGACACTACTGATGAGACCTGAGATTAGTGTCGGAATGGACTCGTTGAGAGCGGAGAAGATTTCCCGAATTTCTTCGGCATCTTCCTTGTGTTTGATGTGTTTTTCTTCACTCATTGGTTTGTCACCACTTGTATAGTATGCTGGTCACTACATATGCTGATTATGGGAAAAAGTGGCCAGTTCTGTGACCACATTATGGATACTCTCTGGTCATTCTCTTTGGGTTTCTTTAATTTCCGTCTTAACCATACCTTTATTAGGTAATATGTTACATAATTAGGTAATACATTACGTATTTGAAAGGTGTTGACGGTGAACGACATACAGATAACCGAGCCTCGACATGTGATCTTTGAACGCTATGCCACTGGTGTGACTGCTCTTCTGACAGCAATTACACTTGTACTGACTACGATTTGGGGTCCTGCTGTTCTTGGGATAATACAGTACAGAACATCCCAGTCAGGAATTTATCAGATGATGGGGCAAGACTGGGTGAATCTTCTTCTGATGGCACCATTGCTAATCGTTGGAGGTTTGCTTCATATGAAGAAGCATTCCGGTGGAAAGTATTTTCTCATTCTGACTCCGATAACCCTGATTTACACGGGACTCTCATATGGTGTGGGACAAGAGTGGAGCAGCTCATCCTACGGTGGGAATGCTGAACACTATGCATGGCTGTTTCTGATAATGATGATCAGTGGGTTGATACTTGCGATGAGCAGTTATTCCATGTTCTCACCAGATGATTCTCCTAACTTCGCTGGTCGAGGCGTGAAAATCTACGTGAGCCTTATGACCCTCTTCTTGTTCTTCTTTGCCTCAATGTGGATGTCTGAGATGAGCGAGGTCATGACGACTGGTGGGACCGCCAGCGGAACCTATGCAAGTACTCCAACTTTGTTTTGGGTGGTTCGCTATCTCGATCTTGGTTTCACTATTCCGTTGGGTCTTCTTGCATTGTATCTCTTACTTACTCGACCGCGGAAGGCCTATCCAATGATTCTTCTCTTCTTTGGATTCTTCATCACTCTTGGTACTGCTGTAAATGCAATGGCGATTGTTCAGTTACTAAGTGGAGATCCCGAATTGGCAGGGGCTGTTGCAGCCGGACTGGTCATCTTTCCGATCCTTGGCATCTTATCCTATGCGGGGCTGTTCTATCTGCTAAAGGATAAAATTGTCCGACTGTTCAAGAGTTCAGCAGAATCACTATAAGGAATGACCCGGATGACGGAGTTCGTAGCACGAGGATGCCAGTATTTTTCGATGGGCCTGATGGGCGGCTTGATTGGCCGCCCTCCTCACTTTGTAAATGGTTCATTGATCAATACCGTTTCTCCAAGATGCGGATGTGGGCTTCATGGACGAAGAAGTGCGACAAAAAATGTTTGAGTCGTTTAGTTTGCTATTTCTACTCAGCCAGAGATTCGAGTATATATCGGACTCTCTACTATCTGAGGATGGACTGACGACTAAACAGCTTCTAGCTCTGGTTGTCATAGAGCGTGGATTTGATCATTCACCTGCAATTTCCGAAGTTGCTGAGGCTCTTAGTACCTCTCATCAAAATGTTAAACAGATCGCATTGCAGTTGAAGAAGAAGGGTTTTGTAGACATCGTGGCAGATTCGACTGATCGACGGAGAAAGTTATTGACAACGACTAAATTTAGTCGCACCTTTTTTGATTCACGTGCGGAGATGCATGCGCGCCAGATAACGACTTTCTTCTCTTCACTGAGTGACGAAGAGATGGTCAGTTTTCATTCAATAATTGTTAAACTTCTGAATGGCACGAGTGATCTCTATCAGAAGGTTCGTGGGATTGCTCCACAACGGACAAGGCTCTGGTGAGGTCTCTCACTTTTCGGCAAGTGTGAATAGTCGTGCACGTTGGTCGTCCCCTTCGACCACCTTGAGAATGCCTTTTGCAACAAGATGGTTCACACGTTCTCTTACGATTCGGCGTGATGCCGTTCCACGTTCAGCCCTGACGGCAGCAGTCAACTGGCTGATATTGAGTGGTGGAGTCTGATCAAGTGTCTTCACGATAAGCCATGAGATTTCATCTTTTTTCAGGTCGCCAAACCGTGCCGTGAGTCGTTCAGTCCGTGTGAACTTTGTCATTAGTCTGACGATGCCATCGTAGAACTCGAAGCCCTCCCTGATGACCTTTGCAGACTCGTTGACCTCTTCAAGTTCAGGACTGATACGCTGGATTAATCTCTCGACGCGCTCCAGTCTTCTCGCAATCTCGTCTAATCTGGCTTGGACGACTTCAAGTGATGGCTGTTCTTTTTCATCAATAGATGAAGAGTCATCAGTGGCTTTTGGCATCGTCGATACTCCAGTTCATACTAACGCGTCTGCTATACTTCCTGCTAGTAGGACTCATAAAGAGAATGGTCTCACAACTTCTTGTGTTTGACCTTGAATCTTGCAAATGAAGAGTCATCATACCCTACACCTGCTCGCCCACTAAAGGAGATCTTCCACTTCTCACATTTCACGCATCTATATCGGATCTATGTACCCGCCGCCATTCTGACAGGGATCGTCTGTGGTCTCTTTATGGTTCTCTTTGCACTTCTTGTTGATTTTCTCATTACTATTCTGTCATGGATTCCCCTCTTTGTGGCGCCGCTTCTTGGAGGCCTCTTCTCCGGTGCGATGATCTATTTCGGTGCCCGTGAAGTTGAAGGCAGTGGTATCTCTAAAGCGATAGAACTCACTCACAATCCTGCTGAGATACATCCTCGTACTGCTGTCACAAAGCTCTTGGCCACTTCGGTATCCATTGGCTCAGGGAATCCTGTCGGTCAAGAGGGGCCCGCGGTTCTGATCGGTGCATCTATTGGTAATTTCATAGGCAGACGATTGGGACACAAGAACCCTTCACATCTACGTGTCTTTCTCATGATGGGCTCTGCTGCTGCAACTGCTGCTATCTACAAGGCCCCACTCGGCGGGACGCTCTTTGCGGCCGAGGCCCCGTACAAACGAGACGCCCAACTTGGTTTCTTTGTTCCCATGGTGTTAGCATCGATCACCTCCTATCTCGTCTTCGGAGTGATCTTGGGGATTCGCCCCCTCTTTGATTTTGAGGCATCGCTCGATTTCACACTGGCAATAGTCCCCACTGTTATCTTGCTGGGTCTCATTGCTGGCGGAATCGCAATCTTCTTTGCTGTCTTTTTGATGCAGACCCGGAACTTCTTCAAGCTCGAACTACCCGACTGGGCCGATCCTATCGCCGGATCATTCTTTGCAAGTGTTGTGCTCTTCATTGGTGCGGTCATCTTTGATCCCTCCCTCACTCTTGCAGGGCTGGGGTTCAATGTGATCTCTCACATTGCTACTTCACAGGTTCCGATCATTGTTCTTCTCATGTTAATGATGGGCAAGCTGTTTGCCACATCCTTTGCAGTGGCTGGTCGTGTTTCTGGTGGAGTGCTTTCTTCCTCCATCTTTGTCGGTGCGATGCTGGGTGCTGTGTTCGGTGAGATCTTTGCACCCGCCTATGTTCCTGCATTCATTGTTCTTGGTATGGGTGCTGTGCTTGCTGCTAATACAAATACTCCCGTGGCCTCAACTGTATTGCTACTTGAAATCAGTCAGACCTTCGATCTCTTGATACCACTTGTGATCTGCATCTGTGTGGCCTATCTTGTTGCTGGAGGTACATCGCTCTACGAGGGGCAAAAGCTCAGTCGTGAGGATGAAGGTCCTGGTTTTATTGCAATGGTCAAGACCGACTCGTTGCCATTTTCCTCAAAAGCTTCTGATGCTGTCAATCGAGTTGAGAACAAGGCCAAGAAACATGAAGCGGATGTCGGTGAATAGATTAATCAGGAAATGTGCCCTATTATGGTATGCTTGAGAGGACCGCGCCCTCTCCTTGGCAGCCAATTAGAGGAGGCTACCATATGCGACATGTTGTATCTTTACTGTTCATATTATTATTATTTGCGATCCCCGCGCCTATAGCGGAGCAAACTAATGCGACCACCTCTGCATCTACTTATCAAACGCCGCCAGAGACAATTTCTTTGAACTTTCAGGCTCTTTCTTCGATCTATGGTGCTGACATTCCTGTCATGGTGTCATTCGTTGATGATGTGAGTGCTTCTGTAGTTGATCGGATTTTGGCGACAGGAGTCAGATTTAGCTTTGGTTCTCCTCAACTCAGTCATGTGAATGAGTTCTATTTGCTGCGAGGAAGTGCTTCGGCTCTTGAAACTCTCATGAACACGGGATTGGTTCGGTCAATCGATGTTCAGTCTTCGATAAACTATCTCCAATCCACACGCGATGTTTCGATTCCTGAGATCAATGCTGATGATGCGTGGAATATGTTAGATGGACTTGGACGCAATCTCACAGGCCAAGATATCCTCATTGCAGACTTGGATACGGGAGTGGACTGGAAGCATCCCGATCTCTGGTTTCCCGGGGATACTGCATATTCATGGATCGATTCCACTTCTGACGGAAAGCCCTCCAATGGTAGTGATTATGTGGATCTCAATGGCGACTTTAGTGGGACTGCGGACGAGGTCCTGTACTATATTGATCTGGACTCTGATGGGACATACAATACGACCACCGACTGGCTGTGGGTAGACAACATCTCTCAGAATGCCGAACCAGACCCTGGTGAACCCTTCTTTGTGGTCAACGATACAAATGGAAACGATGCTCTTGATGTTGGCGAGACCCTTGTAATGTTGACGACCCCTAAGACGAAGTATATTGTTGAGAAAGACGGCACTCCCCAGGCCGATCTTCAGGTATGGGTAAGAGGGGTCAACCTGACGGCAAGTACACATCAGGACACCGATGGTCACGGAACGGCCGTTGCAGGAATTCTACTTGGTGGGCAGCTCAATTATCGCAAGTATGTGGGTGTCGCCCCTGACTCGGAGCTTATGATGGTTCGAGTGTTGGGAAGTAGTGGTACTGCTCTCTCTGTTGAAGAAGGTCTCACGTGGGCTTACAATCATGGTGCCGATGTGATTCTCACGGAGATCGGTTCATGGACTTACGAATATCTGGATGGCAGCGATTCCGCCGAGACCCTGATCAATACGATCGTCTCCAATGGTGTGCCTGTCATCTCCCCAGCAGGTAACTTGGGCGGGAAGGACAAGCATGCGCTGTTCAATGTTACTGCGGACACGCAGCACCAGACTGATTTTACGATTCCTGCTCCGGATGGGACCTATGTTGTATATGATATTAATAACGTCTACATTACAGTGCTCTCGATTAATAGTACAGACTTCTGGACATGTAATTTCAGTCTGATCATGAATCTCGCAGTTTGGGGTGGACCGCCAGCACTGACGACCTATCTTCATCCGGGAAATGGCTATCTGACCTTTAATGCCGAACCCGCTGTGGTATGGGGCGGTAATACTTTCACTATCGAGTCATTCATATCGAGTTCATCTCGGAACACGCAGATGTTGGGGATTTGGATTCATGGGACGCTGCCTACGACTGGTTCCTCACCACCTTGGCATCAAGTCAATATTACAGCTCCCTCCAACATGACCTTCCATGCATACATCTCCGACGATCAAAGCTCATGGTCGGGAGGCTGTATCTGGAAGAGCGATATGTCCAACGATTACGAGATCACATGGCCCTCCACCGCTGATGACGCACTCAGTGTCGCAAGTTATAGGACCCGAAATATTTTCGCTGGAAATTCTGTTGGCGATATTGCCAGTTTCTCATCACGTGGTCCACGAATTGATGAAACCCAAAAATTAGGGGTTGCAGCCCCTGGAGGGTATGACATCATCTCAGACTATAGTAATGCCTCAGCTTGGCAGGCGTGGTTCAATGGAAACGGGCAGCTTCCATTTGGGGCGGCCTTTGGAAGTTATAGGTTATTCAGTGGCACCAGTGCCTCAGGTCCTCATGTTGCTGGTTGTGCAGCCCTAATGTTACAACGTGACTCCTCGAAAGGGTCGAGTGTCAAAGCACTGATTCAAAATAACGCTCGCTCGGACGGGTTTACTGGAACCGTACCAAATTCGATCTGGGGGTATGGTAAACTCGATGTCCAAGCTGCAGTTGCGGCAATTGATGTGGCCTCTCCCACGATTCACTCTGTAGGGCTTACCCCCTCTGTTGTGGAGTACTACCAGACAGTAGAGTTTGAGGCGAATGTGACAGACGACTCTTCCGTGGATAGTGTCTATCTGAAGTATCAGACCAATGGATGGACCTCTCCGACGTGGGCCAAGATGACCTTACAGGGAACTGGTAATTTTACAGTCACAGTTGGACCCTTTGTGTATAATTCCACAGTCTTCTATACTATCTATGCCAACGACACCTCGGGCAATGATGCAGAATCCACAGTAGCTAATTTCATTGTTGGTGATTCCGTTGCACCCTCCTTTGCTAACTTTTGGAGATCGGCGGCAACTCCCGGTGCCGGGAATCCCGTTGAGATCCGCGTGGATGTTGTCGAGCCATCAGGTGCCTCTGGTGTTGATACAGTACTACTAAACTGGTCTGCATCAGCTGGAGTCTGGACAATCACGACCATGACTGCCACTACTGGAGATACCTATTCAGCGACGATATCGGGGCAATCTGAAGGAACTATTGTCTATTATTATTTCATTGCAAATGACACAGCAGGTAATCTCAATGCATCTACCATTATCAGCTATACCACGGTAGCCGCAGAGAGTGTTCCTCCCTCGATCAATAGTGTGACTCGTGATCCCGAGACCCCTGATAGTACACAGAGTGTGACGGTGACTGCGAATGTCACGGACAGTTCTGGAGTGGACATGGTAATTCTCGAGTACTACAATGGCTCTGCATGGATCAATGTGACCATGACTCATGTGGGTGATTATTATGAGGCCACGATCCCTGCACTCCCCGAAGGGGCAACAGTGACCTATCGTGTACATGCACGTGATAATGTGGGTAATTGGGCGGTGAGCAGCGACTTCTCATATACTGTCACCGGTGGCACTACGACCACCACAACTACCACTACCACTACGACCACCACCACCACAACAACAGCACCCACCACGACGACACCCACCTCTTCGACATTGCCTGACAAAGCGGATCCGCTGATACTGGGAGCCATGTTCGGGATCATTCTAATTCTGATCATTCTCTCGGTCAAGTGGTCCCGGCGTGAGCAATGATTGGGGCCGGCCTCTCGCCGCCCCTCTCCATGCATCAGGAAATATGATAAATGGGGATTCGTTTCTCTCTAATCCGGGGAATATTCGGTGCAGCAGGTCGGCAAATTCTCACTCACAATAGCAGGGAATCGCGGAAGAATCTTTAGAGGCAGCCGTGAGATCGTTGTCGAGGTCCTGATAGACAAAGAGAGCACACACGTAGTGATAGATTGTACAGCGTGCAAGGATCTGTTAAAGAACCAGCTCCCCCGGGGCGAAATGATTGCAGTAGTATCAGGTATGAAGAAGTTCTTTGACGCTCAAGAGCTGAAAAAAATCAAGGTCTCCGTGTCTGGTGGTACGATGCATAGGGAATATGCGGGTGTTGTCGAAGAGTCGCATATTGATGATCTGCGCGAGTGCGTTGAACAATCATTGGACACATTTACGCACAAGCATCATTAGAATTAGTGACTGAAAGAATGAGGGCCGGGAAGGCTCTCGCCTGTCCCGGTCAAGATCTGTTTACTGATTCTCTTCCTGAAACTCTTTGAGGAACTCGGCCAATAGCTTGACTCCCTCAAGGGTCATGGCGTTGTAGATGGATGCACGCATTCCTCCAACTGATCTGTGCCCCTTGAGACCAACAAGTCCACGCTTTGCCCCCTCTTCTGTGCACTTGAGCTCGAGCTCTTCAGTTTCGAGCCGGAATGTGACATTCATCAGAGACCGTGAGTCTTTCCGGGCATGGCCCTTGTAAAAACCATCCGAGTGGTCGATCACATCATAGAGCAGTTTGGCCTTCTCACGATTGATCTTCTCAATCGCTGCCACCCCGCCGATCTCCTTCAGATACTCAAGTCCAAGCTTCGCCATGTAGATCGAGAAGACAGGAGGTGTGTTGAAGAGCGAGTCCTTTGCCGCGTGAGTGCTCCACTTCTGCATGGTCGGTGTGTTCTCTGGGACTCGGTCCAAGAGATCTTCCCGTACGATGAGCAGTGTCACACCAGCCGGACCAAGGTTCTTTTGCGCACCTGCGTACATGACTGCGAACTTGTTAAAGTCGATGACCTTGTCCATGATATCCGAACTCAAGTCAACCACTAAGGGGATGTCATCTGGGACTTTGGGTATGTAATGCCACTCAGTACCGTACAGTGTGTTGTTGGAGGTGATGTGTGCATATGCAATATCATCACTGAATTCGATATTTTGCGGAACATACGAGAACTTATCATCCTCAGAAGATGCAACAACTCTCACATCCCCGTAGAGCTTGGCCTCTTTGATCGCTTTCGTGGACCAGCCTCCTGTATTGACGTATTCCATAGGTTTGCCCGGAACTTGCAGGTTCAACGGGACCTGATAGAACTGTGTCGAAGCGCCACCCTGAAGCCAGAGCACTTTGTAGTCATCGGAGAGCCTCATCAATTCTCGGACGAGATCCATTGCCTCATGATGTACCTTGTCATATTCCTTTGATCGGTGAGAGATCTCAAGAATTGACATTCCTGTTCCCTGAAAGTCCAACAGCTCTGCTTGTGCCTTTTCAAGAGCTGGCAGTGGTAGAGTTGCAGGGCCAGGGTAAAAATTGTAGACTCGATGGGTCATTTGATTCACCTATTAAGTTAGTTTGTTGATCGTGAAACCTGTCCATATTTTTGGTTGGAAAAAGGTGCTCTTCTGCGGCATGACCTCGAAATTCTTGGACACCGCTTCAACCTCTTCCACCCGAGTTGGGTTCATAAAGAAGACGGCCTGTGCGCCATTCTTGACCGACTTTATTGCCTCGTCAACTGCATCACCTATGCCCTTGATGTATACGACAAAGCCTCCCCCCTTCATGGTCCCCTGCGCAAGTTTCTCTTTGTTGATCCCAAGAATCTTGTCGAGGATCAGAGTATGGAGGATTGATACATCTAGTTGACGAAGTTCTTTTGACTTATCAGGAAGCATCTCATCCATGATCTTGGCATCCTTGAGGGTCAATGCATAGAATTTGCCATCATTCATGTACAGACCAAATGCATGGGCGCCCTCCTTGAATTGCTTGTCCATTAGTGTGAACATGTCCTCGCGCTTGTCGAAGACCTGAACGTCAAAGTGTGTCTTGATCCCTTCCAGTAATTTCTCTCTTGAGAAGTCATCAAGGTTCTGTACTAGTCTGTGAGTTGGAAGCACTACCAATCCGGGATTTGAGATATTGACGAAGGTCATCATTCGGTATTTTGCGCTCTCGAGTTCGGGATGTTCCTTTGAGAGTGCAAGTGCAGTCTTGTAACGGTGATGACCATCTGCAATGATGACATATTTGTCCGCCATCAGCTCTGAGATCTTGGCCGTGTCCGATTTGTCATCAATCTTCCAGATCCTGTGTCTGACTCCTTCGTAGTCGGTCACATCCGCGATGGGCTCGTTCTTCATTGCTTTCTGTAGTATGTTGTCAACATTGCCCTCATGGTCTGGATAGATCACAAAGATCTGACCAAACTGCGCCATGCATGCGCGACTGAGATTGAGGCGGTCCTGAATGTCCTTTGGAAGGGTCTCTTCATGTTGAAGGACTCCTGCAAATTTCCCAGAACTGGGAGCCTCTTTGGCAAAATCCTCAAGTCGGATCAGGCCAATGAAACCAAACCTGAAGAGTCTCTGACCGTAGACCTCAAAGTCTTGACCGTACACGTAGAAGCTCTCATTGTCATCTTGAACGAGGATGTTATCTTTGATCCATTCATTGAGTAGGTCACGTGCTCGCGTGTACTGGTTGTTGGATTCAGTATCGCTATCCTGAGGTTTGTTCCGTATGATCCAAGCAATATTGTATTCCGACATCGACTGGAGTCTATCGATTTTCTCTCCCTTGATGATGTCGTAAGGCGGGGACACAAGGTTTGACAGGTCACCTGCCTTTGCAACATTATACCGGTAAGCCTTGAAAGGAATAACGCGCACCATCGTGTTTCTTCTTCCTATGCTTTCTGGAGACCTTCCTGTAGGTCGCTGGTCGGCCGAGCGTGGACGCCTGAATAAGAGTCTTTCTTTTAAGTCAGTATTGATTTTTGAAAAAGACCCCGAGCGTCAAACTTAAATCCAAACCCCGTACGGGTGGCGAAACCTATAATGCACACCGGGGAATGATCTTGGAGTTCTGTGAGAAATGTGGCGCAATGATGTTGCCCACCAAAAAAGAAGATGGCAGTAGAGTGCTCAAATGTCGCGAATGCGGGCATGAGAAGCCATTGACCAAGACTGCTGAGGACTATCGTGTCAAGTACCGCATTGACCATTCTCCTCGGGAAAAGATCGTGGTCATCGAAGATGAGGACCGTTCCACTGAGGAGATGACCGAAGACGAGCGCAGAGAACGCCGGAAGGCCATTCTAGAGTTCCTACAACTCGAAGATGGTGACTAATAGTTCTCGCAAACAACCTTTATTATGTAGGCAGCCCCCATATATTACACCTATAGTACGGACTTTCGCCACCTAGTTCTATACGGGAATCGTATGCGCGATCAATTTGACAGGAGGAAACCCTTTGAAGGTCAATCTTGTGTATGATGTCACGAATTTTGTGTTGAAGCAAGGTAATATCATTGATAAACTGAGAATAGCTGCGGCTGATTACAATGTTCCATCCGAATTGAAGGATGAGATCCTCAAGTATCTGAAGGCCATCATTAATGAAGATGGTGGGGTTCCCTTTGAGGTGCAACCCGGCGTACCCAGCTCTGTGAAGACGACCGCCGAAGTACTCACACTGCTTCTGAAGTTGAATTGGGGGACACCCGAGCTCATCGACATGATGGTTCAATTCATTGTTTCACGGCAAAAGAGTGATGGAGGTTTTGCTGAGACTCTCAATCTCAACTCGTATATTGAAGATCGATACGGTGCGACAGAGGGGCGCGAGTGGTATCCCGTGGGCAAGAGCATTACGTGGCTCACAGGAAAGGCACTTGAGGCTCTATGCCTTGCAAAGTATGCAGATGACGAACGGTTACGAAGAGCTCGTGATTTTTTGATCTATTCTCAAAATGAAGATGGGCACTGGCCCGACTACAAGGAACTTGATGTGTCCGATCCACTAGGGACGGGTAACATACTCCCCGCTCTTGTGGCCATGGAGGTCGGACCCGGTAACAAGGTCTACGAAGGTGCGCGGGCTGCGCTCTATCAGCACTTAAAGCATGCGATCGAAGAAAAGAATCTCTTTGACATGGTGGATCTTATTGCAATTGCGCCTCCAAAGAATAAGCACGAGACCCAAATTTTTAAGGATGCTATTCCCCTGCTTCTTGAAACTCAGCGGAATGATGGCGGCTGGAGCGGTATCGGAATGAAGAAGAGTGATCCCGAACTCTCAGCCTATTTGGCCATGGTCGTTGCGATCTGCGGGGAATATGCATGAGGTATCAGGATGCCGGATGGTAGTTCCAAGACGCTTACAGTACTTGAGGTCAATGGCCTCTATGCAGCAGCAGTCATGACTACTACTGGCATCTTTGCGACCTCACTTCCGCGTCCGTCCCGCTCGGAGGCCGTGCAGGCAGTACGTGGGGAATCACTCCCAGAGACCACAGATCCGGAAGCGCTCAAAGTACTACGACTTGTCTTTCAGGTCTTTGAGGGACGACCGGTCGATCTCTCTGGTCTGCGATTTGACTTTACTGGACTGAGCGCGAAACAGCGCAAGGTCTTAGAGACAACAATGCAGATCCCATATGGTACAACGATCACTTATGGTGAACTGGCCCGAAACGCTGGTCTGCAAGGGGCAGCACGATTTGTTGGGAACGTCATGGCCGCAAATCGATTCGCACCACTCATTCCGTGCCACAGAGTTATATCTGGTACTGGACTTGGTGGTTATGGCCTTGGTCTGCATGTGAAGACCACACTCCTAAAAAGGGAAGGAGCTTTACAAACGTAAACAGCTGGACTTGACATCGTGGGATCCATTCTCCGCAATGTGTGTCTACTCGGAGGCTTGAAAACAGAATGAACTTGAAGGTTCGAAGAAATGGACAGGTAGTCGAACTACGCAAAGTGGAGCTAGAGGAATTATGTTCCCCCCTCTATAGAACCTTCATTGGTTACAATTCCCTGAAACGCTTGGGTTATTCGATCTCTTTCCTGCGTCCCAAAAAGAGTGCTACGGGGGACTTTGAGCGTATTCGCTATAATTTTATTGAGCGTGGAGTTGTCACCCGTCGTCTCGAGAGCGAGCTTCAGCCGGACATGAAACGGGGAATTTTGAATCAACTTCCTCGTGGTGATTTTAGCATAGTTCTTCTGTTAACACAAGTGCCTCGTCGCGGTGTCAATATTCGTCTTGACAAGTATCTCTATGAGTTCTTGGGGTGCATGCTGCTTCGCAATAATGAAATCCTTGATGTTGTGATGAATACAACTCCCACACGCGATCTAATACTTCCATCGTATGACGAGTCTCTCTCCAAGTAATGGCAGGATGATGAGGCTGAGGAATCAGCCTGAACTATCTAGAGTCTTCGCGTGAACGGTGTGGCTTGCTCTTCGAGTCTACGGAGGTCATCTCGTTTTTTCTTTGTCCTGTAAGCGGCGAGTCCAGCACGCGCCAACAGGATTACCATTGGCACGACCCACCATAAGATAATCAGTGTTGGATCGTACATGATCATTGTAATGCACACCCACTCTGCACAAGTTACCAAGTTAAGCATGTTGCACTCGGCATTTTCTATTTAAAACTGTGTTTCGCATTTCCCTCATTCTTATCTGGTCGAATGTCATTGAGGATGTTGGCGCTGCAAAATGAGTAGAAGTGCAAGGCAGATACCAAAAGCAATTGCAGAATTTGGAGAACGACAGTTCAAAGAGACTGGGCCTCAAGCCGTTGAAGTGCTCCGCGTGAAGGCTTCGACCATCAGAAAGCATTTTCGACGTCTTGCAGGAATCGCCTATCTTGTTGCGGTCATCAGCCGAGATCGAGTCCGTGTCTATTTCTTTGACATGGCTGCAAATATGCTTCTTGGGGAAAACTTAGACCACTCCGTCTATACGAAGATCCGGAAGGCTTCGCGCCTGATCACAAAATATGAGAAGCCTCACGAACCTACGCCCGAGGAGCTTCGCATGGAGGCCACAGAAGAAATCCGTTCTCTATTGGCGAAGTCGATTAAACGAGTTGCTCGTTCTGTTGCGCGACCGGAGCCGCCCTTTCCTGAACTCTATGTCACAAGAGAAAAGACGAGTGTCGGACAGAACTTTGGCGTTGCGTTTGAGAAAGATGGAACGGTTGTACTCGAAGAATCAGTGGTCCGGTCTCAATGGATTGATGGTATTGCTCTTCGGCTTGCTTTTCTCCTCTATCTTGATTCGGAACGACGAGATTCTGAAGTCGCCTCTTGTGTAGCTAATGGAGTTGCACTAAGTCTGCTCCGTGATGAGCCCGCAGATAGATGGTTGGCAGCTTGGTTGAAAAAGAGCAACGGTGGTGATATGACCAGATATGTGAATCATCTGATTCGTCATGTTCCAACATATTCCGGTCAAGGATTTCAGTGGTTGTTATCCTTACTAGAGCAGGCAACACCACCTCTTGAATGGGATCAATTTAGAAACGCCTTGCATGTCATTCACAACGGTCTTGTTGTTCCTCTCGGTACTGGTGAGTATCATGTGATTAAGGGATTCTGTGATTCTCTCTCCACCCCGCGTAGGCTTGGATCAAAACGCCATGTCCTCACCTCAATTCATCTTGCTCCACGTGCAATCGGTGACCCTCTTCCACTTGGTCGGTCGATCTCGTTGACTCATAATCCGGTAGATGATCCTTCTGTCATTTGGGCTGGTGTCAAGTATGTTTCGAGTTCGGAGGTTCAGCAGTTGACAGTGGGTGAAGTAGATGGCCCCTCACTTCGTGCCATAGAGTATGGTCTTAATCTCGAAGACATCTTTCCCAAGACCGGAGGAATACTCTCTCACGGCAAGGATCTTATCAACATGGCTTTACGGATGATGGGGGTCGATGTTTCAGTCACAAACACTTTTTCACGAAGATTGGAATTTCATAAGGCAGTTCTGCCAACTGATCAGAAGGCTGTGTTGGAACGCTTATGTCAGGGGGGTCTCAAGATACTGTCAGACTCCCTTGTGGGGTCGCTCCAAAGAATCACTTCTCTCCTGACGAGTGGGCATCTTGTTCTTCTTCCGAATTTCAATCATATGGGGATTGACCATGATTTTCTCGTGTCTGGAAACCCTTCTGCTGTCAAGACCATTGTATCACAGAGTACAGTTGAATACACATTATTTCTGACCGATGAGACCTCTTACGGAGTTGTTTCCGCACCATCAACGTGGAGATCACTCTTTCTTAATTCCTGTCATACGGCGGGTCTGAGAGTTCATCCCATACTGGAAACACAATCCACGAGAGGAGTGTTGCGTGATGAGACCGTCTTCCCCTCTGATTCTGACCATCTTCTGTGGACTTAATTGATGATCTCGATGATAGTTCCAATGGCTCGTGTGTTTGCCTCTCGCAGGACAATTCTATCATCGACGGCAATAGCCTCCGGATGCATCATGAACTTCAGGCGTACACGCGCAAAATCTCCGACACATAGGTAGTCGGCGTCATAGATCTTCTGAAGAACTACTGGATGTTGAATAGTATGGCACTGAAGCACAGGCGTATAGCCCACTGCGATTCTGGTTGGATGCCGCGTCACTACGATATTTGCTTCAAATGTGCGACAGACCGTGATGCATTCCTCTTCATCGGCTATGGCCTGCCCCCTTCTGATCATGTGCTTGTCAACGTCCTTAATGTCAAACCCGAAGAGGTCTCCGACCTTGACCCCGGTCACTCTCTTCTTGAACACTTCAATACTAAAGATCCGACCATGATGTATGTCCCCCTTTACATCAGGACCAATGGCTATGCTCTGACCAGTCTTGAAGACTCCCTGTTTGACGGTTCCTGTGATCACTACATTTGTTCCGCGGATGCCTTTGTAGACCTTATCCACATATGCCAACGCTGGTTTTGTGATAGCGTCCTCTGATGGACCTGCGGGTAGTTGTCTAAGTAGTTCGGAGAGCAGCATTACCGAGTCCGTGTCAGTTGCTGAGACATAGAGCACCGGCACAATCGTTCCATTGGTGATCTCCCTGACTATTGGTCCGATGTCTTCGGTACTCGTGATAGTGACAGGTATCTTGCCAATTTCTTTCAGTGTGAGTCGAACAATCTCCGTGACAAGATTCAGATCTTTCTCCTGCGCCCTGTCGATCTTCGAGGCGACAAGAATGAATGGTATGTTCTTGCTGGCCATCAAGATGAGATGTTCTCGAGTGATATCGTCCAGTCTTCTGATCCCCGTCTTTTCCTCCTCTTGACGGATCAGATACGCCTCCTCGGGGATCGGCACTAACACTAATCCGTATTGAGCATCCGCACCAAGAATGCTTCTTATCATGGTCTTGCTGTATTCCTTATGTCCGGGTGCGTCAACAAATGTCAGGATCTTTGAAGATTGATCGAGGACACGAGCGGCCTCCTCCTTGTTCAGCGGGTTCTGGAGATGTAGTGCACGGCCATCTTCGGCAAAGCCCATGAACGCCATGTGAATGTCCGCTGTCTGTCCTCTCGTAAGTTCTTGAGGATGCGTCAGGAGAAACGATCTCGCGCTTCCTGAACCATTATCCGGCATTCCGGTGACAAGCACCCCGATCAGGGTTGACTTTCCCGAGTTCACTCGACCCGCCACATTGATGGAGCAGGTCTCTTTAATCTCTGGTGCAGCAAGTCGTTTGAGAAGGTATACTCCGACAAAGCCCTTTGGGGTCTCAACTCGTTCCGCCTCGATGATGTCCACTTCTGCCTCTTTGGTTATTTTAGATAATATCTCTTCAGCCTCTTCGATCTGTTTTTCCGATATCCCATATACCTTCCATTCTGTACCATTGATATCTTCGATTCCCACTAGAAAACGGCCTTCGAAGGGTGGCTCACAGGTCATGTATCGAATTCTCGCAACCAACCTCTGACGCCGTTCTGCTCTAAGATCCGTTTTCGTCAATGTTCTCTTGAATTCCGCATTTCTGGTTTCGCCATTTCTTAGAATGGACTGTATCTCATCGAGGGCAGTCATTGTGTTTTACCTGACTTGTCTAACTGTCCTTGACTCTTTATGGACCAATATAAGCTCAGCTACCTTTCTAAGCAGCAATCACGTCTGTGAACAATTGGTTGACGATCTTAGAAGCCTCTTTGTATCGTCGGGGTTCTACCATCTCAAGATCTGCGACTGGTGGGAACTTTGTATCAAACAAGGCCGCAAATTCTCTGAGTCGGTATCGCAATTCAAATGATTCGTCCGTTGCTATGAGGACAATGATCCGCATTTTCGTATGTTCCATCATGAGTGTGAACCCCTCATGTGTTATAGAACGAAGTTTTCCACTTGACCCCATCATCTGTCCACTAAAGGACCCGACTGCTGCGATGAACCCTGCGATGATCGAGCTGTCCATATCAAGGGGTTCGTCAAAATAGTGAACAAACTCTGTGAGACCCGATTTTCTGTCAATTGCAATTAGCGCATAAATTATCGGTTGGTGAACCTGTCTTGGTGAACCCGGATGTTTGAATGCAGATACTCGATCAAATGATTTACCAAAGCTCGTATCGATTGGGAGTTCTTCGTGCGTCTCGATTCTTTGAAGTCTGGCAGTCGCCTCAGCCTCCATGACGTTATCTTCGGTGAATCTTGCAATCCCAAGTACACGCTCAAGATATCCTCTTGCCTCAAATTCTCTTCCTGCAAGATTTAGCAGGTCACTCTTCAAAAGTAAAATTCGTCCTCTTAACGAGTTCATTCGTTGTTCCTTGGCAATCTGTGCAAGGTCGTCTAGGTGGTACATTGCTGAATCGATTAGGTCTGACAGATGTGATTTCTTATACATATGAATGTAGGTTCTAGCAAGTTCAAGCTTTGATCGTATGAGCATCTCGAAAACGTTCTTTTTCTTAGCCAGCGCAAGTTCTTCCTCATAGATCTTAATTGCCTCAATATACTTTCCCTGAGCTGCATCCATTATTCCTTTAGCGTGAAGATATGCACATTGTTCCAGTGGGTTCTCAGTTGTCTTGGCTAATTTTTCAGCCTGTTTCAAATACTCTTTTGCCTCGTCAATTCTGTCCAGCCTAGACAGAAGATCACAATAGAGGGTATAGACCTGCAATAGCCCCCGCTGTGTCTTCAGATCGAGTCGTAGTGCCTCCTTAAAATATCCCTCTGCCTCATCATAGCGACCCAATAATGTGGCGATCTCTCCAAGATTAGTGAGAGTGACCAATCGGGCTGAGTCCGTGTTCATGTATGTGAGCGCATCTTCAAAGCACTCAAGTGCGTCTTCGAGGCGTAGGGAGTATGTCATCATTGAGCCAAGGTTGTTCAGGGCCATTCCTACTCCAAGTTTGAAGGATAGTCTCCTGCTCTGATCTTTTAGTCGATAGTAATGTTCCTCTGCGGATCGCATGTTCCCTACCAGATGACTGATATTGCCACGAAGATTCTCGGTGAGCGCTAACATCATTCTGTGGCCTTTTTTCTTAGCCATGTCCTCAAGCGTATCTGCAATTCTGGATGCCTTAGTTGCCTCTCCGACCTCTCTCAATATGGTTCCTACAACATAGAGTGTGAACAGGGTCTCTGTGAGAGGATTTTCTATTTGCTCAGGGTATGTTTCAAGTAGGTTGTCAAATTCCATGACGCATATGATGACACTCGTATCCCGCTCCGCGGCTGCCAACAGTATTTTGACAGTACTTAACCGGACCTGATCATCTACTGGCGACTCTTCACTGATGATCTTCTCTATAATCTGCTTGGTCTCTCGGAGACCTGCGATGTCTGACAATACAAATAATGCAATGGCCTTTAATGCAAGAATATGCGTGTCCTCAATATCACTGGATAGAAATAACACCTCTGCAAGGCGTCCGCGGGCCAGTGCTGCTTCCACTCCAAGGCTCAGTACGGACTTGTTTTGATTCTCTTTCATGCACTCCTTTGTAGCAAAATCAATAGCAGTATCTGTGAAGGCAATATATTCGTCATTGTTCATTTCTATCTTCTTTTCTACTGCCCTCGTGAACTCCGCCCAAGGAATGGCCGGATCGTCTTTATAATGTGCAAATTCTTTTGGTATCTGCAATTATTTCCTCTCGTTCTTTCTTTATACCATACAGTATTGGTTTTTTTGGTGATGGCCTTCAGACGAATTTTACGCTCTAATTTTTATAATCTTCCTGTTTCACTGAAAAAGGTTTTAAGGTAAGGTTTGTTATACAAACCATACAGTTCAAAATGACTTGGAGTGTACACTGGTGTTTGATAAACTTGAGAAGGCTCTAGAACATGGCCAGGACTTGGGCGCAACATATGTGGAATTGCGTGCGGAGGACGGCTTTATCGAGTATCTGCAGATGGATGATGGACGGATCAATGCCCTGACCCAGAGAATCGAACGGGGTGTTGCTATCCGTGCTCTCGTCAATGGTGCATGGGGTTTTGTTTCGACTGGAGAATCGGAGCAATTACCTGAAGCAGTTGTGAGTGCCTGTAAGATGGCACGAGCAGCGGCAGCCACAAGAAGAGAACCGATCACGATTGCAGAAGTAAAGACGTATGAGGACGTTGTCAAGAGTGAGGCCCGAATCGATCCTCGCCATGTTTCAGTAGAGGAAAAAGTCGGATATATGCGCGAAGTCACACAGGCGATTCAGGATTATGACAAGCGTATAGCAGCCGTCACATTGAAGGTTCGAACAGCCTCTGGGACCAAATACATTGCGACTTCTGAAGGGACACGCCTGCAGATGCCTGTCAATCTGGTATGGGTGTATCCTTGGGTGACTGGCAAAGATGGTCCCAAGATGAGTGCTGCAAGAAATGAAGAGGCTACTACTCTTGCCGGATGGGAGTTTGTTTCAGATGTTGCTACACCCGAGGTCGTGGGTATTCCCGCAGCTCGACGTGCAATTATGCAGCTCGAGGGAGTCGCCGCAAAGGCTGGGTCATTCCCCTGTATTCTTGGTCCACGTGTCATTGGTGTGCTTGCTCATGAGGCACTTGGCCACCTAGCTGAGGCTGATCTGACGGCGACAAGCGCATTTGCCGGGAAGCTTGGTGAGGTTGTAGCTGCTGAGGGCGTGAACATGACGGATGATGGAACCGATCCTGGCAATATTGGGACCTCTAAATATGATGATGAGGGAGTGCCAGCAAGTCGGGTCGAGATCATCAAGGACTCTGTTCTCACCGAATTAATGACCAACCGCGAATATGCAGCCAAGATGGATATGAGGCCAACTGGCAACGCTCGTGCGGAGAGCTATCTATATCCTCCCATCGTCAGAATGCGGAACACGTTCTTTGAGAAGGGTGACTTTTCCTTTGAAGAACTGTTCGAAGATATTGAATTTGGATACTATTGTGTTGATTTCAGAGGCGGACAAGCTCAGATGAATGCGAGTTTCCAAGTTGGTATTCAGGAGGCCTTTGAGATAGTGAATGGTGCTGTAGGTCGGCCTGTCAAAGATCTCTCAATCTCCGGTATTGCAACTGATTCGCTATTCAAGATCGATGCGGTCTCGAACGAGGACTTTCCATTCGAGACTGGTCGTTGCGGCAAAGGTCAGGAGGCCTTTGTATCATCTGGTGGTCCGAGTATTCGGTTTCTGAAAGGTGGCATCACCTTTGGAGGGAAATAGGAGGGACTGATATGATAGATGAAAAGAAATTGCATGAGCTCTGTGAGTTTGGTATTAAGAGAGGCGTCGATGGTGGCGCTACGCAGATCGAGATTCATGCTCAGATTGTCAATGAACTTGAGAGCAGTGTGGAACTTGGTCAGGTCAATAGTGTCAATCGAAAAGATGGTACAGAGATCGCCATCCGTCTGTACATCGGTAAGAAGATGGGCAGTACGTTCACGAACATACCCTCTGAAGAGGCGATTGGTGAGGCTGTTGATATGGCTCTGGGCGCTGCGCGTGTGGCCACAGAAGATCCGGACTTTGTGGGTCTTTCCAAGCCTGCAACATATCCTGAGATCGAGGGCCTTTGGAATGACGAAGCTGCAAAAGCCGAAGCGGAACGTGTTGTGACAGATTTGACAAAGGCTGTTGCTGGCTCTGTTGAGAAGGATCCTCAACTTGTACCCGCAATGGCCATGGTCGGCACCGTTGTCTATCGAAATGTCTACATGAATAACAATGGGGTCGACACCTCAGAACGTGGGACGATTGGGTATGTTGTTTTAGGGGCTGTTGCGCAGACCGAGTCGGGCATGACTCCTATGGTCTTTTCTTTCGACATCCGTCGGGGGATAGACTTTGACTCAGAAGCAGTGATTGACGAAGTAGTCAAGTTTCTACGCCTCTGCAAGACTCCTGTCAAGGGAAAGGGTGGTAGTCTTCCGGTAGTGATGCACCCCATGGCATATGGTTCGATAATGAACTTCACAGTTTCCAAAGCTATCAGGGGTGATAATGTTGCACGAGGTAAATCTATCATCGGTGACAAGATTGGTGAAACCATAGCCTCACCAAAGATCACGATATACGATGATGGGACACATCCGCGAGGGATTACCACTTCTCTCTCAGATGATGAAGGTGTTCCCCGGCAAAAGACACCAATAATCGAGAATGGTGTTCTTCGATCATTCATCTGGGATACGTACTGGGCCAATAAGATGGGGGTCTCCAGCACAGGTAATGCTCGACGCGATATGCGTCAGGGTCTGGTTGAGATCGCTCCAACTACTATGGTCATCGATCCCGGTACGAGAAGTGTTGATGACATTATCTCCGAGATCGAATACGGGTATTATGTCCAATCTGTTCAGGGCGCACATAGTTCCAATCCCGATTCGGGTGACTTTAGCATCGTTGCAAATCCTGCGATCCTTATTGAGAATGGTCGGATGATTGGGCAGGTTCATGGTCTGATGATCTCAGGGAATGCCTTCGATCTCCTTATGCAAGTTGCAGAGGTGGCCAACACTCCTATCTATCTCCAAGAAATGATCGGCCCGGAAATTCTGTTCACCAATGTCAATGTTGTGGCTCGTGAGGAATAGACTCACTGGAGCTGTAAGCGTGCAGCTCCCCCTTTTTCTTTTTCAAGCAAAAGCATATCTGTGATAGTATGCTGCTGAATTGTTGTACTTGAATGCGGTGATGAACACTGACGCGCGTCTACTCTCTGGTCATACTCACACTACTCTCTGTGCCAATGATCATGCCTCTTCTGGTTGTGCCTCCTGTGGCATCGATGAGGTTTACCCCTCTCCCCGGTCTACAAGTCATCGACTCGATGCTTGCGCACGAGATTGAGAATGCACACTCCTCTAATGGTCTGGCGAGTTGTACCTCTATCCGTGCAATTCTTCAGTTCACCCATGAGTTGTCCGGCTCGCAGATTGAGCTGGCTGAATCTTTTGGGGTACGGCTCTTGAAACGAGGTTTCACTCCCATTCATGTTGGTCCTGTCTATCTTGCCGAAGTTTCGGATGAGGCATCACTTCAAACGTTGACGGCGATCGGTCTTGTTCGTGCCTCTCCCGGCTCTAAACAATTTTATCCGTCACTCTCTTCATCCGTTCCTGCTACTAAAGCAACTGAGGTTCGACATAAGCTCACAAAAGATGGTTCGGCCATTGATGGTAGCGGTACGCTTGTTGCGGTCTTGGATACTGGTGTTGACTGGTTGCATCCTTCATTTTGGCGAGTGACAACATCTCCGCTCAATGTTATCCAGAGTGGTGGGGACTACTATGTTGATCTGGATAATGACTCGGTCCCAGATTCAAATGAGGGACCGATCGTAGTCGTTCAACAACAGAATCCCTCTTCAATCGAGGTTTCGAACGAGTACATGTACATCGACGTTAAGGATAACGGTAACTTCGACTTGACCGATGGTGACCGATGGCTTGCGGGTGTTGATGCAAATGATGATGGCGTGATCACCCTGAGCACAGAACAGGTCGTTGTTCTTGGCGAGCCCAAAGTGGCTATCTTTTACGATCAGCACTCTGGTAATGTGTATGTGCGTGGTGTCAATCTCACTTCGAGTGCATTGTATGTGGGCGATGATCACGGGCATGGTACACATGTTGCCTCGATAATCGCGGGTGGGCAGCCGGGCTATACTGATATGGTTGGTGTGGCCCCGGGAGCAGACATCTTGGCGATTCGGAGCCCATTAATGTCCGCTGATATTCTTGACGCTATCTTTTTCGCGGCTCAAAACGATGCCGATGTTATCAACATGTCTTTTTCCAGCTTTCTCGGTTTTCTTGATGGGACTGATGTTGAGGATGTTGCAATCAGCGAGGCCATGCGCGACTATGGGCTTATTGCATCTCTTGCATCAGGAAATCTGGCCGGTTCTCAAAAGCACGCCAGCTTTGAGGTTCAATCAGGCGCGAGGGTAAATGCGTCCTTTACAGTATCGGATCCCCCTGACTACTCATTCCTCAATATTCTATGGTACAGCTATGACGACGATGAATATGTGACTCTATACTCCCCCAATGACGAGTCGATCGAGATAGGACCGTTCAGTGAATACACTGGAAAGAGTTTCGAGGTCAATGCAGACGATCTTCGTGCGTACGTCTTTGCAGACACGAGCATAAAGGGGACGAACCGTATTCTTGTGCAGGTCTCGCAATCGGATCACTTCTGGACTGATGGCACATGGAGGGTCGAAGTACGGAATCCTGCTGGTGAGACCGTTGATGTCAATTGCTTTGTCTGGGCTGGCGCTTGGTCTGATACGCACCTTCGTTTTACTTCACACATTGATAATTTACATACACTCAGTTCTCCCGGGACCGCCGACCTTGGGATCACCGTCGGTTCTTGTTACGACTCCTTGACCTCGATTTCCGGCTCATCAGGAAGGGGCCCCCGCATTGACGGACGGATCAAACCAGAGGTCGTAGCTCCGGGTGTAGGGATTAATGCTGCTCGTAACAGTCTGACCAGTCTTTGGACTGTCAGGAGTGGAACCAGCATGGCTGCGCCTCATGTTGCTGGTGTTCTTGCATTGATCCGTCAGGCCTCCTCCGTTGACTCTCCTTGGATCGCATATTCAGCTCTTGTACAGGGTGCCGGAGGACTCGCAGGTCATAAGAGCATACCATTACCCGACTGGGGATTTGGGGCGGTTGATGCATTGACATCAGTTAGACATGTTCTCTCTCTCAATGTCAGTTCGGGTTCTACTGAAGACGATTGGGCTGGGATTCCTCTTGCTTTTGGTCCCAGTGAGGACAGCTCGCTCAATGCTACTCTTGATATCGTGACCACGCGAGTGTATCCCACAGTCTCTGAGTTAGATGTGGAGGTCACAATGCGTGCTGCTCCCGATTTCTCTGGTGGCAATACTCTGACCATTGAGTGGGACACTGATAATAATGTGGCCACCGGTCATAATGGTGCAGAGATGAAGATCGAGATATCTGGTGGGACAAGTACACTCTATCAATGGAGCGGTACTGCTTATGTCGCCACAAGTACGACTGTTGGGTCTCATATCTCAGGCAAGTCTGTGTTGGTCCATGTCGGCGTGGGTGCAGATCTTCCCTGCAGATTGAGTATATCCACATTCAACTCGACTGATGCGGCCATTGATGACACAGGCTGGTTTTCTCTCACGAACACTTGGCGTCCACTCATTACAGATGCCACGATCAATCACGCAGCGTCTACATGGACCTTCGATTTTACACCATCTGATATTGACACTCCAATCACTTCGCTCTCCTACTCATGGAAGGTGGTCGATGGAGACCTGAAATCTCTGGCGTCGGACAGTGGAGCATGTACTACGCATTTGACTCTCTCTGTAGACACAGCAGCTATCCCGACTCTTGATTCACCCAGTTTGAGTCTAAATATTTCCGATGATCTGTCCACGCTCTATGCTCCACTTGTGATCCTCTCGGGAGGTCTGTCAGTACGGGTTGCAGTACAAGATGCCAGTCTTGATGCATATACCATAACGACAGGTCCATTCCTTAATGGGATGATCACAGGCGAGATCAACGTCACAGGTGAGATGTTCATTGACTCTGTAAGTCTGGCACTTCATTCCTCTGTTGGTTATTGGCTCAACTTTACGCTTGAGGGCAAGGATGGTGTGTATCCGATCTCGGTCTCGGCCAATAACATCGCTGATGGGTCCTACGATGCCTACGCTGTCGTAAAGGACTTGGGTGGTGGCTCGATCCACTATCTGATGGGGACTCTTCACATAGTGACTGATTATTCAAGGGTTATTATCATAACCGCAGTAGTGGTAGGAGTCATAGTTATAATCAAGCTGTACAAGATGAGAACTCCTCCCTAACATCCTCGGAGAATGAACGAACATGAAGCTCGTGATTGTTGGATATGGGCCCGGTGGTGTGGCTGCAGCAGTGGCCGCTAAGATATCCGCCCCTGAGACTGAGGTAACTATTCTCACTAAAGAAACACTTCCAGCTCATAGAAGACCTGGCGTGACCATGGCATTTAGATCAATAACAGCCGGAGACCTCACAATATCTGAGTGGTCTCCCAAGGCTCTATCCAAGAAAGGGATCAATCTCACGCAAGGCGTCACCGTTGTTGGAGGTGATGTTTCCCGAAAGGCTCTCTCTGTTAAAGATGCCAAGGGTGAGAGCCAGATCAGGTACGATAAATTGATTCTTGCGACTGGTGGCCGCCCTGTCATTCCACAGATTCCAGGGGCCGATTTGAAGGGAGTCTTCACCGTTCAAGATTTGGCCGATGCTCAGAATGTGGCTAAAGCACTTGAAGACGCAAATTCTGTTATCATTGTCGGTGCCGGGTTTAGCGGATTAGAAGCTGCAGAACAAATCTTAGCGCTTGGTAAGGAAGTCCATCTGATTGTCAGATCACGTCTGCTGCGACGACTGCTTGAACCCAGTATGAGCGATGAACTTGTTAAACGATTACCATCACGGCTTCATGTACATATTGGCAAGAGTCCGGATCGGGTGCTTGGCACCACTTGTGTTGCTGGTCTTTCTCTCGGGGATGATAAAATCGATGCGGACATGGTTCTCTTCATGACTGGTGTTCGCCCTGAGACCAGTCTTGCTGAGAGTCTGGGACTCAAGATCGGTGATCTTGGCGGGATCGTGGTCAACGAACTCATGGAGACCTCAGTTCCAGAGGTATATGCTGTAGGGGACTGTATCGAGTCGCGTGATTTTCTCACCGGTAAACCAATTCTCCTTCCCGTGGGCAGTGCGGCAGCTCGGGCCGGGCGTCAGGCTGGAATGGCCGCAATTGGTCGTGACAAGGTGTATCCGGAAGTGACTCTCCGTTTTCAGTATGACCACATCTTCTCTACTGAGATAGTGACCGTCGGATCTTCCACAACACAGGCTTCAGACTATGGGCTTGAGACCCTTGTCGAGACCATGTATGATCCTGCCGAGTTTACGCACGTGGCCATTATCACTGACAAACAGCATCGGATCATAGGCGGGCAGGTCTTATCTGCCAGAATGGCCTCTCCTATAGGCTACCAGCTTCTCAGACGGGTGGAAGAGGGTGCCACGTTGGATGCGCAGCCCCTCACCAAGTTCAGGCATGAGGCATTCAGGGCTGCATTGGAAGAGGCCCTTGGCCCGATCAATCCCTGATCACACGATATCTGGTGGATTGCCTCTATCCTCGACTGGGATCTCCCATTCGTTTTGTTGGGACATCCGGCGTCTACCTCTTCCTTTTCCATACTTGATGAATGCCACATAACACAGACCGACCACGACTATGATCAGTAGGCCCGTGGTCACTGATGTGATAAATACGTCATCCGCTGCTTGAACTTGGATAAGAATGGTCTTTTCGTAGACACGTAGGTGACCAGTTGAGTCATATGCCTGTACATAGATGTGATAGAATCCGCCCATGTCAATGACAAAGCTCGTTGCAAATTTATACCCTAATGACTCGATGACATCACTTGTCACGTTTGTACCATCTGGCTTTTCAATGTGGACGGCCACGGATTGTAAGTCCTCATCAAAGATATATACGGTAAGGTTCGCGGTATCGCCGATTCTGCCTGCTTCAAAATCCACTCCATAGATCCGCGGAGAAACGGGGATAATGGACTGTGCAAGGTTGCGGACAAATTGTAGATTATCGGCATTCATTTCTGTAGCCTTATTGATGATGTCATCATACAGCGTCGAGCCATCTGCAATGGCAACGACTCTTCCGCGTCCAACATTTACTTCGGCAATCAATGCATGAGTCTTTGCAGCATCTGTCCAGAGAAGGCCTCTCGCACCTGCAACGGACGGATCAATACTTAGTGTTCCTCCATAGACGATGTAGAGGTTTCTGACATCATCAACGAGTGGATCGTTTTCTACAGCCCCGCCATAATCTGCTCCATAGACAAGGCCCTCTCCACTAGGTCCCACACCAATACTGTTCTTCTCACACTGAATTCCATACGGTGCTAAGATCTTGTTGTAGTCCGCCATATTGTATGATGCATTGTGATAGACGGGGTCATAGTATTCTGAGAGGATGAGTAGCGTTCCTCCATCTCTCACGTACTCATGTATTGCATTGATTTCGGAGTCGGTGTAATCAAGTTCTGTGTCCATGATCATGAACGATTCCGAATTTGATAGATCGTCAGGTGTTAGGTGCGATGTAAGCCAGCTCTTCTCTAGGCGGTCTGTGATCATGCCTGCCTCTCTCAATTCCTGTCCGAAATAGTTGTAGTACCTTGGGTCATCAGGATCGTCATCAGATTGGTGGAGCATATCGACCAGAAGGCGACCTCCGTAAGTAGTGATCGAGTACGAGATGTCTAACGACGCGATAATCTCAGTTCCTACAACTAGTGACAGATTTCCCGTATATGTGCCCACGGCAGAGAGCGGAAGATTGCCTGAGATGTTCATGCCAATGCTGAAGTACGAATATCCTGTCTGAACAGATACTATGTTCGTTGATACATTAACATAATTAGTTGCATTACCCGACATGACTATGTCTACTTTTCCACGGTTCACGGTCGATATGATCGTGACCTTCTGGTTGGGCCTGTCATCACCAACGATGAGCACAGAAGACCCCTCGGGAAGAGTAGGATATCTAAGAGGTGTCATTAGTGTGATTATTCGAGAGGTCTCATTGATCAGTGTGGCTGACCGATTTGCATTGACCAGCCCCATTCCTTGGGCCATTGCATCAAGGTCCAGATCTGTTGCGCCAGCCATCAAGAATGCTTTGACCGCCAGTGGCGATAAACCAGGATATTGCTGTACCAATATTGCTACTACACCTGCTACTAATGGTGTGGCAACAGAAGTACCCGACCACATGGTGTAGTAGTTCCCAAATTGGGTTGAATTATAAATTATATATTCACTAGGATTTGCCCCCGACCATCTTCCTGAAACGACATTTTCGCCTGGGGCAATTACATCCGGTTTGACTACCCGCCCACGCGGATAATGGACGTTTCGCACTACTGGCCCACGCGAGCTAAACTGTGCAATCGCATCTGCTCCGTTGGAGGCACCCACAGTAATGGCCTCTTCAGTGATTCCTGGTGCATTAATCGTTTCTGTTGCAGGTCCGGAATTACCTGCTGCTATGACTACAGCAACTCCGTTGCTAATCGCGGCCTTACTGGCCTCGACTGAGGGATCTGCGAACATACTATCGGTCCATAGGCCTCCAATGCTCATGCTGATGACATCAACGCCCTGGTCCACAGCAAATTCAATGCCTTGTGCAATAATCGAGTCGTCCGTTGTTCCTGATGAGTCAAGGATCTTTACGATGAGTAGATCTGCTCCTGGGGCCATGCCACTGTAATTTCCAGTACCCATATTTGTACCAGCCGCAAGCCATGCAGTACCAGTACCATGACCATTATCGTCGTATGAATTGATGCCGTCTGCGGGATTCATATCGTCGTGATTGTTCACAAAATCTTTGAATCCGATAATCTTCCCTGCGAGATCGGGGTGACCGCCCCACGCCCCACTATCAAGAAGTGCAATGGTAGTCCCTGAGCCATTATATCCCTTTTCCCAGAGTGGATTAATATTGAGTATCTTGTCCGGATGGACATATCCACTGTTCGACTTAGCAGCAATGCCATCTACTGGATCCTCTGCAAGAAGACCTACCTTTATGTCGAGAGTGATGGCGTTCACATACCCTGAGACTGCGAGTCGTACGATTGCCTGATTGGTTGCATAGGCGGAAACCATTGGAATGAGATGGAACACATGTCGTATCTCCACTCCCTTTGTCTCATACTGTTCGACTACTTGCTCCATGTATGAGGAAGGTGTTCCATCAGGAAACTGAAAGACTACAGGTATTCGCTGACTGGTGCATTGCTCTTTTATTGCATTTTGAAGCGATGGCGCAATAATTGACGGAACACTGTTGTTTGTCTTGACCGAAATACCTGATACTAAGGCTGGTATTGGTATTAACATAATTGTAATCAACAAAGCTGCAATGAATTTGGTTCGATATCTGATCGGCGTCATTTCGTGGGGCCCTTCTACTGATGCGTTTATCAATCTGTAATTAAGCATTCCTTTGACTGCTGTTTTGATACTCGGTCTCTCCGAGCAGTGAAGTCTTATTATTTGATTGTATATAGATATCTGAGTGCAATGCACATTGAGTGAAAAAGGAGTTTAATACGTTGGGAACAAAACCACCTAATTACGAACGCAGGCTGCAGATCAAGCATTTCTTTGATGACCGTACTACTGGGCAGACTCGACGAACATGGCTCGAGATTCAGTTGCTCCCCCCGGAGAAGAGCCCTGAAGGCTGGGTCAATGAGGGAAAGGTCAGGCTCACATTGGGTGAGGACCGCGATATCAAGGGATCTTTTCTTCTATCGATATCCGAGGCTGCTCGCCTGCAAAAGGCGCTTGATATGATAGTCGAAGATCATGAGCTTGATATGGCTCGATTATGGCGAGAGTGATCGAGTCTAGTGTGGCGGTTCTTCCATATCGATAGTATCGCCACAGGCCTCCATTCTTTTTTAAGACCTGATGCTCCTAATAGGGAGTGACAACAGATTTATTCCTCGCTTTACTATAGTAGAAGCAATACGAGGAGGACTATCATTGGCTGGTCTTGAAAATGTACTTGGCTATGTGATGAAGATTGACTTTCAATTTCCAATGAGTGATATTATTGCAGTAGTGCCGTACGTGCTTCCTATGCTGTTCATTGGTGCAACGCTCTTGTTGTATCAGCGGCATCTTGTCCCCGAAGCAATGAGTCGGAATGCCATGGTCTTTGTTGGTGCACTCTGCTACATTCTATCGTTCTTATTGATTCTGTATGCCGGGTTTGGCTCTGTGTGGTGGGGCCCACCGGAACTCACGTTTGGCTCATGGGCAATCTTCATGGGATTACTTCAGGCAACAACCGATCTTATCTTTGGGTCTGTGCTTGGAAGTGTCAGCTACATCCTCCTCATAACGGTACTCTTTATCTTTCTCGCCAAATCCGTGATCGCCCCACCCAACCCTGACTTTGTTAAAATAAAGGCGGAGTTGCGTGCTGCCGAGGATAACGTCAAGACTCTGACTGGTGAGGTTCAAAAATTAGAGGGTGAGAAGAAGCAGCTTACCGAGTTCCTCTCCGATAAGGAGACGACCCTCACCCGTCTGGAGAGTGAACTGACCTCGTTGAAAGCGCAGGTCGCACAGATTGAGGAGGAAAAGGCAGTATTACAGGCCGATCTCGCAGCAGCAAAGGAATCTCCCACTGTCGATGCTGATGCGGAACAGGAACTTCTTGCAACTATATCGAAGAAAGATCAGACTATTACTCGGTTGCAGGCTGAGATTGAGGATCTACGCCGCCGTGCAGAATCTGCGGCCCCTGCAAAAAGCACTGACAAGCTAGCTAAGATCGAAGAGCAGCTAAAGTCATGTCAGGGTCGGATGGAGAGTCTCGCTCGAAGGTCTGAGACCGCATCTGAGGTGATAGACAGTGTGATCTCGGATATGGCCGAACTTATTTCGGATATTGACTCCAGTGGTCTTGATCCTTCGGCAAAGATCGCTTTGTCATCTCTGCTTGAAGGCTTGGGCCGGGCTGTAGGAAAGATATCACGCCCCTCGGAAGCACCACCTGAAGAAGAACCTCGTGTAGAGCTCATCGGAGCTGTTATGATGGTTCATGAAGTGGTGGATGCTGTAAAGCGTCTTGCACGCAGTGCTTCCTCATAGTTGCTTCTCTATGGACGATCCGAGAGAGGTCAATGATGGCCTCTCTCTCTTAACTTCTTTCGATTTTTACTAAAACAATCATTATTAGTCTTCAATTGTCAAAAGTTTATCTTACAAGATGTGAGTCGTAATGCTTAATAGTCACCGACGCGCCAAAATATTTAATCACACCGGATACCAGAGAACGCGAACAGAGGAGATAAATCCCGAAGAACCTTGAGGAGGGTTCTCGGGGTATTTTGGAGGTTCATTTACGGCGTAGTGTGCACGCTACGTGCCACGCGCAAGTTCTCGGTGTTCAATTATGTGAGGAGAACGAAAAAAATGAGCTATAAACGAACTGCAGCAGTTCTGTTGTTTATTGCGGCGTTGAGTCTGACAATGTTTGTCACGCCCGCGACACGCGTTAATACGGCAGAACCCGCTAGCGCTCCAACGCTCAGCCCAGAGGCCAAGGAGCAGCTGCAGCAATGGTATCAAGACGTTGCGCAGCCAGGCTACCAGGCCAAGGTCGATCCAGCATTGGCCGAGTGGGTTGAAACCGGAGTGCTTAGCGAAAAAGTCGTCAAGACCGCAGACGGCGGAGTCAGTGCGTTGCTTGTCTTAGCCCCATGGGCTGATGAAGCAAAGCTTGCTGACTTAGTTGAGGTGCAGTGGAAGGCTGATCTGAAGTACTTTAAAGTATGGCAGGTCACATTCTCAAGCACCAGCACAGTTTCTGCCGTTGCAGCTGTTAGTGGTGTCGGTTCTATTGAAGCCGACCAGTACAAGCTGAACATGGCTGACGACCTTCAGAAACATATCGCTACTCCAAGCACTCCTGAGCAAGGCGTGGATATCTATCATATCCGCCAAGTTGTCGGTGCTGAGACCGCTCCTGCCTCAAGTTACAATGGCACTGGAGTATACGTTGGTCAAGTTGACACTGGTGCGGACTTTGGTAACCCTGATCTTCAGGGCGCCTATGGTGCAGCCTATGACCCATCCGGTTATGGTCTAGTACCTACATTCTACCACGCTAACTCAACCCCAGTCAATGTAACAGAGTGGTCTGCCAGTCCATACAACCTTTTGACCTATGAGGGTTCAGATGGTAACATCTACCTTGATGTCAGCGGTTGGGACCCATTGCTCAATTATGAGGGCGGTGGACGATACCTGATTGGTGATGGTGACGAAAATGCACCATACCACAAGAGGGTCGGCTTCATCTGGCTGTACGCTTACTACTGGGGCATTGAGGGTGCCGGTAATCTGATCAATAACTATCTCTGGAAAGACTGGTGTCTGCCAGACCCATCAAATGTATACGGAAATTACTCTGTTAACTTCGTCATGCAGCAGAGATGGGCTCCCTACGCCAAGATCTTCGCTCCAGCTCTTGTGATCAACAGTACCGCTGACAAGCAGTACCATCTCATCATCAACTGGGAGGACACAATGGGTTGGAACAAGCTCTGGACCGCAGGGTTCTACTACGAGTCTATTGATCTAACAAACATTCTTGATGCATACGATGTCATCAAAGAGTTCGACTGGAACTTCACCGATGATTTCGTAGAAGAAACATTCTCAAAGGCTAACCGGATTGTCGCACACGACTATGATGGAGACAGCATTGATGACTTCAGTCTTGGTGCGCTCTGTTATGTCTACGACGCCGGTGAGTGGTTCGATACTGAACCCTACTTTGACGCATTCCGAGCCGACGGAGATGCATTTGCACTCTACTATGATGCTGGTACTCACGGTACCGCTACTGCATCTCAGGTCGCAGGACAAGGCGTCCTAACTTACAAGAACACTGATACAGGCGCAACCTTCAAGATGACTGGTGTTGCACCTGGTGCGAAGATCTACTCAGTCCGCGGTCTCACAAGCGGTTCCGTCTTTGGCGGTTTCCTCTGGGCCTGTGGATTTGACTTGAATGCAACATCTGGTGAATTCGAGTACACAGGGCATCACCTCTCCAATCTCGTTACAAACTCTTGGGGTTGGGTCGCTGACGCCACTAGTGAATTCAGTTACATGTCCATGACTTGGACAATCCTTTCAGTACCAAACCTACTTGATTCAACCTACCCTGGTGTCCTGCACGTATTCTCAGCAGGAAATGAGGGTGCTGGTTACATGACCGTTGCGGCTCCAGGTTGTGCATCTGGTGTCCTAACTGTAGGTGCATCTACAACAAGCCACTGGCTCGAGTACCTCTACGGACCTACTCAGCCATACGAGGGTATTGCATCATTCACCAGTAAGGGTCCCGATTTCTCCGGATATCCCAAGCCTGATGTGCTTGCACCGGGTCTTGCAGGATACGCAGCAGTCCCATGGTATAATCAGTTCATGGGTGCATATTGGGGCAGCCACACCGATGAGTACACAGTCTTTGCTGGTACCAGTCAGGCCGCACCTGTTGCAGCTGGTGTTGCAGCTCTGTTGTTCGATGCTGCCAACAACGCACTGACCTCATTCCAGGCAAAGATCATCCTGCAGCAGACGGCTGTTGATCTCGGCTATGATCCTGCTACTCAGGGCTTTGGTCGTATTGATGCAGCACGTGCAGTTGACTTCTATGTCAATAATGTTGGTAGAGTATCAGCCAACCTTGATTCTGCCGCAAATATTGCAAAGATTCTCCAAGATGCATGGAAGGCTGGAGGTATACTCCCCTCATCCCTTCTTGGTACATCTGTGAACACGAGCGCTGTAGCCTTCCCAGATAGTTATATGGAGGGATCGTTGTTCTTTGGCAATGTTTGGCCGGGTACAACCTCTACAATCTATCAGTCCATAATGGACAATTCATCCGCCCTTGATAATTCTGGGTGGAGCTATAGCTATCAGCACTTCGTTAAGGCGGAGACCTTCCAGTTTACTGGTACGACTTTCGCCTATGTTGACGCCAATGTGTCTGGTGACTATGCCTATGGTTATTTCAACCTCCGCGAGGAGCTTGGTCATGCTACCTATGACAGCAACATGTCCACATACAAGTACGTCACAATTGGTGTGGCGTTCGCAGGAGATGCTGCTACTGGTGGTGAATACCCATGGATGTTCCTCTATGACTGGGAGGACACCAATGTCACCGATGGTTATCCGAACCTCTGGAACGGAACCGATGGTAACGAGCTCCATAGGCTGACCAGTGCTAGTAATCCAAGCAACACGAACTTCATGTCGTTTGCCGATGCAACCAGCGATCTGGCTTCAGTGCTATCGGGTAACATGACAATGGTCATTCATGACCCAGTCTTTGATGTCAACGCAACTTATGTCAATGTCAGCGCACCTGGGCACGATTTCGTTGCTACTGTGACGTTCTGGAAAGTCACCGATCCTGGTGTCCTTTCTGCCGCCGCAGGTGGAACGACCAACACAGTGAACTTCACGTTGACTGTACCGGCCAATGCAGAAGCAGGCATCCACACGGGCTACGTCATTGCTACTAAGGGTAGCACTGTTATCAAGTTGCCATTCAGCTACAATGTAGTTGCTAACCTTAGTGCTGATGTCACCACGCCAACAACCGTTGTTGATGGCTTCGGAAGTGAGTTGACGCCATACGATGCGCCGCTCTACTGTTTAGCCTCGGATTCGAGCACGGCAGACTTCAGATCGTACTTGGTCTACAACCCACACAATGCCTCATACATGGGCGTTCGTGCTATCTGGGATGAACCAGGTTCTCAGATGTTTGTCGAGATCCTTGACCACAGTGGTAGCATCCTAGCTTCTGGTGGTGCCTCAACTGCTACAACAACAGCCGTGATTGCTAACTTGGGTTCTTCACCCGTCGGCTACTACTACATCTTTGTCTACGCTGTAGCACTGAACGGAACTACATTCCTGCCAGTCAACTACACGCTAGAGGCAATCATGTACGAGAGCCTCACTGGTGGAGCAAACGATGTCATCTTGACCTACACGGCCAATGATGTCACGACTCCTGTTGCTATCCATGATGGCGACACAATCGTTGGTGATCATGCGGTCGTCAACGCTACGTATCCGAAATTCAACCTACCGAACATGCCTGAGTATGAGGTCGATTACACGAAGATCTCATTCTTGTCTGGTGTCTTCTATCAACACACTGGTAATCTTGTGATTCCAAGTAGCTCCTACAATCCATTCTCTGGTACTATTGATCTTACTCAGTTCGCGTGGGAGCGTGTTGATGGCATCAAGGCTGGAGACAATGTTGATGTCAAGGTCGACTTCACCAATGGCGACTGTGACATCATGATGTGGTGGGCAGATACCGACAATAGCAGCTGGTCATACGCCAACAACCTGATGGCTGATAAGATGGCTACTGGTAACAAGCCTGAGCATGGTTCGTTCACTGCGGACCGCGACGGTTCTATCATGATTGGTATCTTCGACTATGACCTCTCTGCTGGTCAGTACACAGTGACCGTTGACACCCGTGTTGGTGTGTCCAACCAAGCTTTGGGTGCAACTGTGACCTTTGACTCCTACTCGTTCCTCAAGAACGGTAGCTTCCAGGTCCAGATTCTTGCGACCACTATGACCAACATTAACTTCGAGGTCAACTTGGCCGAGCTCACCTTCCAGAACTTCTTCAGTCCAGATGTGACCAACGTGCAGATTTCCAAGTCTGGTAACGTGGTGACTATCACTTGGACCGCAACAGACAGGAACGCAGGTGACGATCTCTACTTCGACATTTTGATGAGCCCTGACAGTGGCCTGACATGGCAGTACCTTGCTGTCAACCAGACAGGCAACTCTTACGTCTGGGACTCCTCGTCGTTCCTTGCACTCGACACCTACATGATCAGGGTTGATGTCTATGACAACGATCCGGTACAGAACCCAACTGTCGGACCTGGTGACTACTGGATGGGCCTGACTGACACCGCATACTCCTCAGTATTCTCTGCAGGAGCGGTGACAACAACACCCACTCCAACCACCTCCACAACTACAACCGCAACTCCACCTGGTCCGGGACTTACGATCGACCCACTCATTATCGGTCTGATCGGCGGTATCGGCGTTGGTGTTGTGATCATCCTGATCTTGTTCCTAGTGAAGAAGAAGTAGGACGTAGTATCTTAACGGGGACGTAAGTCCCCTACCCCTTTCTTTTTTTCAGAAATGTTGTCTTCTGTTAGGGGCAATTCTAAAAGGCTGATTGTAATCACAAGTGGTGAGTGATTGTGATAGTTCTGAAGTGGCAGAGCTCATACGTGTCTATATGCAGTATCATTCACAAGATTTTTTGGTCTTATACCCTTCAGGCCTGCAAGCAAGTTTTCCGCGCACATGAGTGACATCTTTGATCGGGTTTCGACGCTTGCACTTCCAATATGAGGCGCGAGTATCACATTTGGAAGTGAGATCAAGGGACTGTCTTGGGAGAGTGGTTCTTTTGTGAAGACATCAAGGCCCGCTGCACGAATCCATCCTTTTTGCAAGGCCTCGATCAGGGCCTCCTCGTGCACTACAGGTCCCCGTGCAGTATTGATGAGCACCGCAGTCGGTTTCATCCGTCTTAGACGTTCTCGATTGATGAGGTGTCGTGTGTGTTTTGTTAGAGGCACATGCAATGAGACAAAGTCTGATTGTTCTAAGAGCGTATCAAGATCGACTCGTAACGCCCCTAATTCGTCTTCAGCCTTCTTGGTTGTTGTGGATTCCGATCTATTTGTGTATATGATCTTCATGCCGAATCCACGAGCGCGTCTTGCAACGGCGAAGCCTATTCGTCCCATACCTACTATTCCAATAGTTGCATCATAGATGTCGCGGCCTAGAAGTAATTGTGGCCCCCACGCGACCTTCCATTGGCCGTTACGAACGTACTTGTCCGCCTCGACAATCCTTCTTGAGGCTGCCATCAGCAGTGCCCATGCCAGATCCGCGGTCGTCTCAGTCAGTACTCCGGGTGTGTTAGTCACCAATATCCCCTTCTTTGTTGCAGCCTCAACGTCAATATTGTCGTAACCTACAGCATACTGGGCAATTACACGGAGCTTGGGAAGGCTCTCGATCACATGGGCATTGATCGGATCAGAGAGTAGTGTGACGATTCCCTCGCAATCCTGTGAGACATCGATGATCTCTTGTTCTGTTGGTGGTGTTTCCTTTTCCCATACAATGGCATCGCACTCTTTTTTGATAATGTTCAGCCCTTCTTCTGGGATCTTCCGTGTGACAAACACTTTGGCCAGCATCTCTGTATTCTCCTATTGGCTATGACTGTTCTCTCGTATTCGAATTTTACGTTTAGTGCGATTTTGATGATTCACTTCCTTGAGTAGTTTTTCTCAAATGGCAATATGTGCGTTGACAATATTGCTTATATAACAAAGTTAGATAGTGTACTTGGGTTTCAACGATGTCCTTAGAATTACCACGGAGTGCAATCATTGTTCTGGATCGATTACAGCATGATGGACCAATGACCCCCAAGGACATCTCAACCAAAGTCGATCTTGCCCCACGAACTGTTTCCTTTGCTCTTCGAAAACTTGTTCGCCACAAACTATGTCGCAAGATCCCAAATCTGGCAGATATGCGACAGCCGCTCTATTTTGTTGAAGAGGAGAGAGCTCGTGAGCTACGGATGAAATACGAACATGTGTTTCGCCAAGTTCTCATGTGATGGGATGATACACCTCTTGTTGTTCGAATTTTTTTTCTCTTTTTCATTATTCGGACTCAGCCGCAACGTTTTTGACATAAACCTGTAGCTCTGATACTAACACATAGGAGATGACATGTATGGCACATGAAGGACTTTCACTATTTTTGATCATATTAGGCGTCATCCTCTTGCTGGGTTATTATTTTGGTCCTCGAAATGAAGTACGTGAGTTCAAGCGGCTAGAGGGTAAGATCATGTTGATTCCTACGGGAGTTCTCTTGTTCATCATTGCAGGGATCATATTTTCAGGGATTATTGGTTGAATCGCTCGTGGATTGGTCTCCTATTCCTGCACTCGTAACTCAACGAGTCGGCAAAAGAGTGCAGCAGAGAGAAGATCCGCTGTCGTTCCCGGGTTGAGAAGGTTGCCCTGAGCCCGTAGGATCATATCTAGTCGCTGTAGCTGCTCGATTCCCTTCAGGCCTGTCTGCAATGTTTCTCTTGCAGCTCTCTGTACATCCTTTGCGGGAGTGATTCCAGCTCTCTTGATAATGTGGTTGTCCGGTTCAAGTGATAATCTCCAGACAAACACTTCAACAATTGCTTCTTCTGCGTCAGCGAGACCGTGCATGGTTTTTCGCAGTGCAGGGAGGGTCTCAAAGATGGTCGAATGATAATAGTTTGACCACTCTTCACATATACGATCGACTTTTGACGACATCCGAAAGAGTTCCCCAAGTGTGATATTATCTGCACGAATGTTATCATAGACCTCAGGATTATCGAGATCGTATCGTGTATGTTGGTCTGTCCAATTTTCTAATGTCTTGTGCTTGTCGCCACGAGGGTTGACAAGATGAAGGGCCTTGTAGAGATCGATCGTATCCTCAACAGTTGTGGAATTAATGATGCTTCTCAGGTAATTTATCATGAGCATAGTGTCCAGATACTTGTTCTCCGATATTGCCGCGGCCATTGCAATAGCAAGTGGGATGTGAAGAAGTATAGTTCCCAGAATTGTGTTGTGCCTATTCATGTCTGTGAATACATCTGTTGCGGTCTCAAGTACAAGTTCCCCGAGTCGAATCTCCTGCGGGTCGATGACGCCATTCGCGAGCAGTAGCCCTTGAGACGCAGCGTGATAGATCCCCTCTCCGATCAAGGTGGCACTGGCCAGAAAGTGACGGTAGCCAATATCGGAAAAGCCCGCGCCTCTATTCACGTTTCCCGGTTTAGGTGCACTGACCTCAAGAAGAACTGCTAGCTGACTCGACTGTGAGATCATCCAGGGTATATCACGCGACATACATCACATCTGTGTGGGCTTCCTTATGGTCTTTGTCAGTCGATGCAGAAATGATAAAAAGCAGTACACTCTTTCAACAAATGAGGCAAGGACAGTGAGTATCTCGGCACGATTGACATTCTCACAGGTTGGACTGTTTGTTTCTATAATTGTATATCTTGCAGTCAGAGGATTCTTTGTAGTTCTCAATATAGGTCTTCTATGGACCCAAGCGGGAGGATTTCTTAGTATTGCCTTTCCTCTGATCCCTGTTATTGTGATGGGCTTTACTGCATGTGTCGTGTCTTATGGTTACTCCTATCTTGGTCTCTGGGTGATGGATCATAATCAACCGATCCTTGGTATCCTGCTCATCTTTCTCGGTGTGATCCTTATTCCCGGTGCCCTCGGCGTCTATTCTTGGGTCTATTTTCCGTTCCTCACGTGATCCCTACAAGCTGTGGTAGGATCACTGATGCACGACCCTTAAGCACTATGTCACCGACGCCGTCCTTGTTATCCCCTTGGAGCGTCACGATGATGATCTTGGCCCCCGAGTCCTTTGCAAGCTGAGGCAAATATGCAGCAGGGTAGACACTAAGACTGGTCCCGACCACAAGCATGAGATCTGCTTCTCGGCATACCTTGACTGCATCCGCCATTGCCTGTTCTGGTAACGGCTCACCGAAGAGGATCGCCTCTGACTTGAGAACTCCCCCACACGCTGTGCATTTTGGTGGTATCTCCCCTTCTACAACTCTCCTGTGAACGTCTTCTCCGACGTAGACCTTTCCACATTTCATACATGTTGCTCGCAGGTAATTTCCATGAAGTTCTATGACCCGCTTACTCCCAGCAGATTGGTGCAGATTGTCGATGTTCTGTGTAATGAGGCCGATTAGTTTTCCCTGTCGTTCTAATTCCGCAAGGGCGTAGTGTGCAGGATTCGGTCTGGCCTTTAAGATCACTTCGGCAAGTTCTCTTCCCATCGTCCAGAACTTGCTTGGGTCCTCAAGAAACCGTTCATACGTTGCATACTCGAAAGGGTCGTATCTGCGCCAGAGTCCCCCCTCGGATCGAAAATCGGGGATTCCGGAGTCCACACTTATGCCGGCCCCTGTGAGTGCGGTTATCTTGTGTGACTGTGAGACGAGGACTCTTGCTCTTTGGATATCTGCATCAAGGGTCATACGAACTGAATGGTCAGTGTAACACTTCTTAGTTTCGGTTTACGAAAATAGCTATGTCGAAAGCTTTTTCTTTTGATGGGCTTCAAGACCGGACGAGTCACCGAGGGAGGCTGAAACCATATATTCAGCGCCCCGGCCGTATCTTTGGTTCGGCTGGCTTCTGTACTTGTTTCCCTTTACATCACTACAGGCAAGAGTGTGCCGAGAATGAGCGAGAAAGATAGAGAGCAGGATATTGAGCTGGCCTCGGTGGAGAATGATGATGAAGAGGCATTCGAGTTGGTACCTGAAGATGAACTCGAAGTCCAGCGTTCAAGGGCCGATGAGCTTTTTGATAAATTGCAACGGGTGCAAGCGGACTTTGAAAACTACCGTAAGCGTATGGATGCTCGGTTCGCTGAGACCGCAAAATACGCCAGTGAGGCGATTCTGCTCAAAGTGCTGGAGATCTATGACAATCTCGAGCGAGCCCTTGAGGTCGACTTCGAGACCGACCCGAAGGCTGCCAAAGAGGGGATTGCCGCCATCAAACAACAGATGGACACCCTCCTTACTCAAGAGGGCGTTCGCCCCATGGATCCATTAGGTAAGCCTTTTGACCCATATTATCAGTACTCTGTTCACAAGACCAATGATCCCGACAAACCGGATGGTGTGGTTGTCGAGGTCTATCAAAAGGGGTACATGTTTCGCGAGAAAGTCCTGAGACCAGCTCTCGTCTGTGTCAATCGAACTGAACCTAAGGAGTCCGGCACTGAACCCAGTAGTGAGTCGAGTTCGACCACTGAAAAGGAGGATGGTGAATAAAATGTCACGAATCGTAGGAATTGACCTTGGAACAACAAATAGCGGTATTGCATACATGGAGGGTGGCAAACCCACCATTATACCAAATGCCGAAGGGAAACGACTGACCCCATCAGTAGTAGGCATCACACAGCAGGGTGAGATTGTGGTTGGCGAGCTTGCAAAACGCCAAGCGGTCTCAATGCCAGAACGCACAGTACGTTCGATTAAGAGAAAGATGGGTCAGGACTATCGTGTGAAGATCGGAGATAAGGAGTACACGCCGCAGGAGATCTCTGCAATGATTCTTCGAAAGCTCAAAGAGGATGCCGAGGCATTCCTTGGTGAGAAGATCGAGAAAGCGGTCATTACAGTTCCTGCATACTTCAATGATAGTCAGCGTCAGGCGACTAAAGATGCTGGACGTATCGCTGGTCTTGAGGTCGTTCGAATCATTAACGAACCGACTGCCTCTGCATTAGCCTACGGCCTCGACAAAGGAAAAGAACTCAAAGTCTTGGTCTATGATCTTGGTGGCGGGACCTTTGATGTCTCTATCCTTGATATCGGTGAAGATGTATATTCAGTCCTCGCGACGAGCGGAAACACCCGACTTGGCGGTGATGATTGGGACCAGCGAGTAATCGATTGGGTCGTCGAGGAATTCAAGAAGGAGACTGGTATTGACATCACAGCGGATCGGTCAGCGATGCAACGGATTCGTGATGCAGCCGAACAGGCAAAGATCGAGCTCTCAACTGTTCAGAAGACAGTCATCAACCTTCCTTATATCACGGCTGATGAGACCGGGCCAAAGCATATCAATTTTGAACTGACTCGTGCTAAGTTTGAGCAGATGACGGATGATTTGGTTCAAGCAACTATGGGACCAATTCGTCAGGCGCTTCAAGACGCCAACCTCGAGGCCGAAAACATTGACAAGGTCTTGCTGGTCGGTGGGGCCACACGAATGCCAATGGTTCAAAACTTGATCCGGAACCTATTAGGAAAGGATGGCGAGAAGAGCATTAATCCTGACGAATGTGTAGCTCTTGGCGCAGCAGTCCAAGCAGGAGTTCTCTCTGGTGAGGTCAAGGATATACTGCTGTTGGATGTGACACCACTCACTCTGGGCATCGAGACCCTTGGTGGTGTGTCCACGCCTATCATTCCACGCAATTCCACAATTCCCACTCGTAAGAGCCAGATCTTTACTACCGCCGCTGATAATCAGACAGTTGTTGAGATTCATGTTGTCCAAGGAGAGCGGCCTCTTGCTAAAGATAATATGACTCTCGGCAAGTTCCAACTGGTCGGTATTCCTCCTGCGCCTCGTGGAACCCCCCAGATTGAAGTCACATTTGATATCGATGCAAATGGTATTGTCAAGGTTTCTGCAAAAGACAAGGCCACTGGCAATGAGCAATCGATCACTATTACTGCGACCACTAATCTTTCTCAGGATGAGATTGAGCGTATGGTCCAAGACGCGCAGAAGTATGCGGAGGAAGATGCCAAGCGTAAGGCTCAGATTGAGGTCAAGAACAATGCTGAGACCCTGATATACCAGGGCGAGAAGATGGTCCGTGACCTTGGCGATAAGATACCGGATGATCTCAAGAAAGAATTCGAGCAGAAGTCCAAGGATCTCCGGACGGCTATGGAAGCTGACGACTTTGAAAAGATCAAGTCGGGAACCGAAGAGCTTCAGCAGGTCATCTTCAAGATGTCCGAAAAAGTCTATGGTGCTGCTGGCCCCGGAGCAGCGGGATTCGATCCCTCCTCTATGGCGGGTGCCGGTGCTGGCGCAGGTGCAGGTCCACAGTTCGGTGCTGGTGGCCCAACTACAACATCCACTGCTTCCGCATCTAACGACGATGACGAGAATGTTGTAGATGTAGACTTTGAGGATCTTGACGAGTAAGGGATGGTGATGCTCCTTGGCAGATGAAGAGGACTACTACGCAATATTAGGTGTGAGCAGAAGCGCCACCCAAGACGAGATCAAGCGAGCGTACCGTCGGTTGGCCAAGGAGTACCACCCCGACCTCAACCCGGGGGACAAGAACGCTGAAGAGAAGTTCAAGCAGATCAATGAGGCCTATTCGGTACTTAGTGACCCTGAGAAACGGGCGAATTATGACCGCTATGGGACTGCGGACTTTCAGGGTATCCACATGGATGACCTGAGCGATCTCTTCAAGCAGTTCTTTAGTGGATTTGGCGGATTCGGAAGCTTTGGCATGGATGAACGAGGTAGCGTTCTTCGTGGTCGCAATCTTCGTCTGAACATCCGCTTGACATTTGAAGAGGCCTTCTTTGGTACAGAAAAGACCGTTTCATTCCGTCGTCAGGTCCCCTGTGAGGTATGCCACGGATCAGGAGCCGCCCCGGGTTCGTCACCTCGACGTTGCCCAACTTGTGGAGGGCGTGGGCAGGTCATGCGCAGAATGGGAGGTTTCATGGCGGTCTCGCAGACCTGCCCCACCTGTCAAGGCCTTGGTGAGATCATTGATACTCCCTGCAAGAAATGCAAAGGTACTGGTCTTCGGCGCGAAGAGGTCAAGATCAAGATACCCATTCCTCCCGGTGTCGAGGATGGCATGGCTCAGCGTATTCGTGGTGGTGGTGATGCTGGTCCTCGTGGAGGCCCATCTGGCGATCTTATACTAATGTTCCATGTCAAGCCTCACGAGAAGTTTGTTCGTCGTGGGCTACACGTCTATCTGGAGCAAGATATACCCTTTGACATTGCAGTGCTTGGTGGTCAGGTCGAAGTACCGACCATGTGGGGTGCGAGTGAGATCAAGATTCCCAAGGGAACGAGAGATGGGTCACTATTCCGGATGAAAGGAAAGGGTGTTCATACAGAAGATGGTCGGAGCGGAGATCAACTCGTGCGTGTCCATATTGAAGTCCCGAAGAAATTAACAAAGAAGCAACGCGAGTACCTCTCAAAGTTCAAAGAGGTCTTCCGTTAGAACTCTTTAGGTTTGCAGAGGCACACACGCATCTTCAACAGGGGGAACTCACTGGTGTATGCGGGACTGATCAGCCACGCTGTATCAGCACCTCTTCCAGTCCCCCCGATTGTGATCACGTCTTTATCTACGGGGATGAGTCCTGCATCTGCAGCCATCATTGCAATTTCAGCGCAGACCTTTGTTCCTTGCCCAAAGGTACGAAAGGCGACAGCCATCAACTCAGTTGGTGTCCATGTGCCCAGCATTTTTCTAAAGCTGCGGGCGATACCAGCTAATGCATGAGTTGCTGTGAGGATGTCAGCTCCCGCTTTCTTGATCTCTTCACGATTCTCTTCTTTCAGTTCGTTAAAGTTCGGAGCTGCAAATCCCGTCATATGTGATACAACCACAACGTGTTTGTCAGTGAATTGTTGGGCGGCAAGCACACCCGTTGTGCCCTCAGTCGTGGCGACCACGATATGTTCGATCTCAGGATGCGCTTTGACGAATGCCCCAACAATTTCCAGTACTTCTTGAGTGTGTTGAGGTGATGCCTCATCAAAATAGCGAGTTTCTATCCGCATAGAGCATACCTTCCTTACGAGCCGTCTGAATCATTTGGTACTCTCTTCAGCCTGCCAATTTCTGATGATTCCCTCTAAGATAGCAAATATAAACAAGACCAGAAATGCAGTCATAAAGTCAATGCTCTCAACAACCTGTGAGATATACCACGCAGCAGGAATTGACACAATTATGAAAGCAATTGACCTGAGAGTGAAATATCTGATCTTACTCTTCTCTTTCTCTTGTTCCTCTGTGGGCTGTGCTTGACCTATTTCTTCTGCGATCTCCTCAGGGGTTCCCATCTCCCTCAGGACTTCCGTCAGGAGTTCGTTCTGGTTCCTGTCTGGCATCGATTGCATCTTCTCATTGAGTGCCTCAATAATGTGTTCTTTCAAATCCTGTAAGAGATCCTCGGTCTCAAAGTCGTCAGGCAGATTCTTTCCAACCCTTTTCAGAAATTCATCAATGGCAACCTCAGTTTCTTTCTCGATCATTTCATCAAAGCCTCCAGTCGCTCAAATACACTTGACAATGTCACGGTGAGTTCTCGGTACACTCTATCCCCTTCACCAGTGAGGACGTACACTTTTCTCTTTGGTCCTGCATCCGATCTCTCAACCCGCACGTTGAGCAGATGTTCCTTTCTTAGTCTATGAAGAATCGGATAAAGAGTACCCTCCTTGACACCCAGCAGTCCACCTGTCCGTTTATCAAGTTCGCGTGCGATACCATAGCCGTGAATCCCCCTCTCGTATTGTCGAACTATGGCAAGAACAGCATACTGTAAGAGACCTCTTCTAATCTCTATCTTCCAGCTGTCCTCGAATGCCATATTCTCTCTCACGGCAGACTTCAACTCCGATAGTGTCAGTCTAGTTGACCTTTAACTTAAGTCTGACTAAAAACGCGAATTATACATTATCGCTTCTAATTCTTCTTCCAAGCCGGGAGAGTATTTCAGCTCTCATTGTAGAGGCATACTGGCGAGGCTCGTGAAGGAAGATGAATAAGAATGCAGCAAAGAATCTCAGGACTCCACTCAGTATAAGCATGGCAAATGCTGCATCATGGTCTCCCACTATCGGGACTAATGCTTGACCAAGAATCCCTGCAAGCAGACTGCCTCCCAGAAAGATGATTCCTGTAAATGTGTTATAGACCGACAGATATGATCCTCTCTCTTCCTCTGGTGCAATATCGTAGATATATGCCGTCAGCGCATTGAACGCCCCAGCTATAGCGAATCCTGCGACCGCATTAGCAATATAGATCATTATGGTCGTTGTAGCAAATGCGTAGATGATTGGCACAATGAAGAGCGTTCCTCGCCCCACCAGAATCAGTGGTTTTCGTCCCACACGATCACTAAGTCTTCCCAGAGGTCCTGTGAAGATGACAGTCGTAATGGCCATGATAGCAGAGGCCAAGCCGATCTCGAAGAGTGTGTTATGAAGCCACACTCTCTGGACCACCGAAAAATAAGGCCATGCCATCGACATCCCAAAGGAGAAGAATGTTGCAACAGCACAGAGTCTTCTAAAATCACCCGGTTGTGAGAGCAGTTTGTGGATGGGTGGCAGTTCGCGTCGATTTGCGAGGTCTCGTGGTTTTTCTTTAATGGTCGCTGCCAGAATAGATGCGATGATGCCTACTATCGCGGTAATATAAAATGGAATATAATATATTTCTCTCCAAGTTTCTACGGGCGGAAACAAGATGGGCCCCAAGTCACCGAGTGATGCTCGCAAGAATGGCAAGATTGCAGGAACGCCTGCAATAAACCCTGATATCAGAGTTGCACTGAGAGCGGCACTGTTAGTTGCAATGGATAATTTCCCAAGTTCCTCTCCTCTGTTATCTTCATCCATCATTCCGCCGATTAGAGAGAGCCACGTAGGGATTTGGATGCTGAGCAACACTGACTGGATACCGTAGAGGATGATCATGTCGATTGGTGTTGCGGCCCAGAGGAATAGGAAGACTGTGAAGAGGCCAGTGAGTATGCCAAAGACAACAAATGGTTTGGTCCGACCTACTTTATCCGATCCTGTTCCCCAGATAGGTTGTAGCATTGTGGGTGCAAAATTCCCAACACTACGAAAGGCACTGAGTTCAGCATAGTTGGCACCCATATCGATGAGATAGGTCGAGAGAAATGGCGCATACATTCCCTGAGCGAATTGCGTGAGCGATCCAACAATGAACACTCGTGAGGGGAGTCTACCATTCTTCCGTTCTTTGTTCTCAGACATGGCTGATTTGCTCCGGCTGGTGGCTCGCTGGCCTTCACTCTAGGTATTAACTGTAAGCTTGACGGTAACATGGTCCAACCGAAGTTGTTATGTATAACATTGTGTGTTTCTCGAAATGTAGTGAGTGTTGGAAAAAATGTTAGATGCTGCAGTCTACAAGACCAGGATCGAGCGTGTTCGTGAGGCACTCCGCCAAAATGGTACGCCCTTTGCGTTGGTGACCCCCTCACCTAATTTTGAATATCTTACTGGGATCCACTATGAGATGCGCGAGCGGCTCATTGCTCTTGTTCTATCTCAAGACAACGATCCCTTCATTGTTGCACCTTCATTTGAGGTTTCGAATCTCTCTCGCATGACGTGGATCAAGGATTTTGTGCCTTGGGCCGAGGACGAAAATCCCTATGACCTCATTGCTGGTCAGATACGTGATCTCCACGCGCAGGCGGTCGCTCTGGATGAGACCCTGCCCATTGGGATCTTCTGGTCTCTACGCACAAGTATCGATGATCTTCAGACGACTGTTTCTCTCGCACCGCTCTTTCGTGAGATGCGCCTGCACAAGAGCGACGCCGAACTTGATCTAATGCGTAAGGCTGGTCATATCATTGACGCAGCCGTTATGAAGGCATTTGCAGAAGCACATGTTGGAGTGACGGAGATAGAGCTCCGTCGAGTCATTCACGAAGAGATCACTCGATTAGGAGGTGTCCCCACTTTTGCGGCCGTCCAGTTCGGTGACAATAGTGCGCTTCCGCATGCTGAGCCAAGCTTCCGTAAGCTCAAATCGGGCGACATAGTTCTAATGGACTGTGGTTGTAGTGTTGATGGATATAATACTGACATGACCCGTGTAGGTGTAGTTGGAGAACCCTCTGACGAGCAAAAGAAGATCTACTCGATCGTTCTCAAGGCTCAGGAGACCGCTATTGACAAGCTCGCTCCCGGAGTGACCTGCGGGTCAGCAGACGGATTTGCGCGTAGAGTGATTGAGGAAGAGAACTATGGTGAGTTCTTTACCCATCGTCTTGGTCATGGTATAGGACTTGAGGTGCATGAGCCTCCATTCATCGTACGAGGCAATTCTATGGCGCTTGAGCCCGGTATGACTCATAGTGTTGAGCCCGGAATCTACTTGGAGAGCAAATTCGGTATCCGGATGGAGGACTTAGTGGCCATTCAAGAGGACGGTTGTGAAGTCATCACGTATGCTCCGAAAGAACTCTATATCATTGAGGACTGATCACTCCGACTTGGACTCATCCGTATCCTCTTGTGTCTTCTTTGACATAATCTCTTCCAGTTTCTTCCGGTCCTCTTCGGACAGGTCCTTTAGCGATTCGGCGGATTGGCGTAACATGTACCCCATGATGATCCCATATAGTGATGGAAGAGCAGCAATGGTCTCTGCGCGCTCACGGAATTCCTGCTCGGCAAGATCACGTGCTTCCTTGAGTGCCTCCTTTGTGACCTCTCCTTGGCCAATTCCCGGGCATCGCTGGTCGGTCACGATGAACTTTGAACCGGTGTACTCAAGTGGAAATGTTCTGCATGAAATCGGTCTGCTGAATCTGATCGTGCATGCATTCGATTCTTCATGAAAGAAGATACAGGCATCGCCTTCAACCTGTTCGTCATCAGTCTTTCCCTTGAGAGGTTTGCGAAGGGTCTCTATTGCAAATTGTCCGGTCTCAGACTTGGGGATGGTGATGGTCAGTCCTGGCAAGATTGTATCAATATATCCCTGCGTCATCCATCTTGCAAGATCCCCTATTGTTACGTTGACATGTGGTCTCTTGCAACATACTCTGTCCGTACAGTTCTGCTCTAGACATTTGAAGCTGTATTTTTTCTTTTCAGACATGACGAACCACCTCTTAGTCTAATGCTCAGTCAATCTCACTTTTTTGTAAAGCAAACTTAAGTGTAGTGAAGTTGCCACGGAAATTCTTATGAAATTTTTACTGTTCCTACGAATCTCGGAATACGATTGAATGGCGAATAAAATAACGTTTATTGAATCAAATTGATATTGAATAAGCCGAAAGGTATAATTCAGTATGATTGTGAAATTTTGTTTGCTCGACCTGACACAAATGCCATAATTGGCTACGTAATGCCGGAGTCCACAAAATGAGTGAAACGGATTGGTATAGCAACGACATCGAGTCTATCTTAAAAAAACTTGGAACAAGTCGTGAGGGACTTACGGACAAAGAGGCGCAGGACCGAATTGAGAAATATGGCTTCAATGAGATCGTGGAGACCGACAAAAAGGGTCCATTTCGGATGTTCTTGGAGCAATTCACAGATCCTATGGTCATTATACTATTGATTGCCATCTTGATTTCAGTTATCACTGCCTATCTTCCCGGTTCGCACGAAGAGGGTGGCCTTATCGATGCAATGGTCATCTCTGCAATTGTCATCTTTAATGCCATTTTCGGTTTTGTTCAAGAATATCGTTCAGAGCAGGCGTTGGAGGCTCTAAAATCAATGGCTGCGCCCCGTGCACGAGTACGGCGAGGTGGCCTTTGGAAAGAGATCGATTCAAGATACGTTGTTCCTGGTGATATCATCTCACTTGAGGCTGGAAATAAAGTTCCAGCAGATGCGCGTGTCATCTATGCTGTTGGTCTCTCAACAGATGAGTCTGCACTCACAGGCGAATCGGTTTCCGTTCGGAAGATTGAGGACACGATCGCGTTAGATGCTCCAGTCGTTGGGGATATGCGAAATATGGTCTTTCAAGGTACGACTATTGTATCCGGAAAAGGGCAGGCAGTTGTTACCAGTACTGGAATGGACACGTACTTTGGAAAGATCGCCGGATTGGTTCAGGAGAGCGAGAAAGAAGATACCCCTCTCCAACAGGATCTCGGAGACCTCGGGCTAAAACTCGGACTGGTCGTTATTGCACTATGTGTCATTGTCTTTGGTGCAGAGATCCTTCGTGATGTTTCTGATAGTATCTTAGACGAATTGCTGGCTGCGATTGCTCTTGCCGTGTCTGCGATTCCTGAGGGTCTCCCCGCTGTTGTCACCATTACTCTGGCTTTAGGCATGAAACAGATGGTCCAGCATAATGCAATAGTACGAAGATTGCCCTCTGTAGAGACGCTTGGTTCGATCACAGTCATTTGTTCCGACAAGACCGGCACTATTACGAAATCCGAGATGACCGTGAAACGGCTCTTTGTGAATGGCGAGATCATAGAGGTCACAGGTGTCGGTTACAATCGAGATGGACAGTTTCTCAAAGATGGTACCGAGGTCGAAGTCCATACCGATCCCCATGTGGTCCGTATGTTCGAGATCGGGCAGCTCTGTACAAACTCCACCTTACAACCTGATCCGAGTGGTAATGCTGACTGGGATATTGTGGGTGATCCCACAGAGGGTGCGCTGCTTGTAGTTGCTGAGAAGGCTGGCATAGTCCATAGTAATACCCTCTCCAGATACAAGGAGGTCTCAGAGATCTCATTTGATTCCGCACGAAAGCGGATGACCTCTATCTGTGAGGACGATGCTGGTGTGCTTAATGCCTTCATGAAGGGTGCACCGGAGGTCCTTCTTCCTCTGTGTTCAAAGATATTCGAAGGCGGCAGTGTTCGTCCTATCACTGATGATGATCGTCAGCGGATCTTGCGAGTGAACGCGGAATTTGCAGCCGATGCTCTCAGGGTTCTCGCCTTTGCATATCGTTCTATTGATGAGGTCCGCTCAGAGTGGGAGCCAGAACATGTTGAGAAAGAGATGATCTTTGTTGGTCTCATGGGGATGATGGACCCACCACGTGAAGAAGTACAGGATGCCATTGATCTCTGTAAGGCTGCTGGAATCCGCCCCATCATGATCACTGGTGACCATGAGCTAACCGCTCGGGCCGTTGCTATTCAGGTTGGTCTGATGAAACCTGACGGTCTCGTATACACAGGTTCTGCTCTTGACAAGATGAGTGATGCTGAATTCTTTGAAGCTGTTCAGGAATGTGATGTCTATGCCCGCGTGGCACCGGAGCACAAGATGAAGATCGTCGGTGCTTTAAAAGACGCCGATCAGGTCGTTGCAATGACCGGTGACGGAGTGAATGATGCTCCTGCTGTCAAGGCTGCCGATGTCGGTGTGGCTATGGGCATTCGAGGGGCGGATGTCACTAAAGAGGCATCTGATGTCATTCTCACCGATGATAACTTTGCAACTATTGTCACTGCCATAGAGAAGGGTCGAGAGATCTATTCCAACATCCGCAAATTTGTCCGGTTCCTTCTTGCGGCAAACTTCGATGAGATCTTTCTCATTTTCACGATTATCATGCTGGGGCTTCCACTACCAATCACCCCGATCCAGATCCTCTGGTTGAATCTTGCAACAGATGGTTTTCCCGCTTTAGCACTGGGGGTCGATCCTCCAGAGCCGGGAGTCATGAAGCGCAGTCCGCGAAAACCCGGTTCAAAGATGATGAATCGTGGGATGGCCTCATTCGTTCTAGTTGCTGGATTCTTGGCCTTTCTGGCCTCTAGCTTCATATTTCTCTCCGACCTGACCCTCTACGGTGGTTGGATTCCGGGAGTGACCGGTCCTCCAGTTGACTGGACCATTGATCCCTGGGCAAGTGTTCTTCGGCACTCACGAACGACGGTCTTTGCTTCAGTCGTGACCTTTGAGCTGATCTTTGTCTGGAATTGTCGTGATGAATACAGATGGGTCTGGGAGACTCATATCCGCCAGTCAAAGGCTCTTCTCATTGCTGTAGCGGTCTCAGTGATCCTCACACTCGCAACGATCTATGTTCCATTTATGCAACCGTTGTTCCAGACGGTCCCGCTAAACGCTGAAGACTGGGCGGTCATCATCCTGACCAGTATACCTGCCCTGCTGATTCCACCACATCTGATCTTCCGTCACAAAGAGGAACATGAGAAGATACGTTCAGGAGAATTATGAGACGAGTCGCTTGTCGAGCCAGTTGTACATATCGGCAAGCACCCTCTCTTTCTCCGGTTCTCTAAATATCTCGTGATAGAGTCCCTCGTAGAGGATCCATTCCTTGTCTTCAGATCCCAACCTGTCAAAAAAATCGCGTGTCTTTTCAGGAATGACCAATTTGTCATCTCCTGCCTGTTGTACCAGCGCAGGCAATTTGATCAACGGGGCCGCATTGAAGGCCTCTTTGACAGCTCTGAGACCGCTAATACCAAAGCGTGGAGTGACCGAGTCCCACGTCAATGGATCCTCTTCGTGCTCACGGACGACCTCGGGATTTCGACTTGAAAGGGTCAGGTCATTGTCATCTGAGAACTGTTTCTTCACGTTAAGCAGCGAGAGAAACCAAGCTCCAATTTTCTTAAGCGGTGAGATCGGTAGTTGCTGGCTCACTGCGGGACATGCTATGATCAGGCCATCGACCTCATGGGGATACGTTGCCGCATAGCGAATGATGTGTTGGCCCCCGAGTGAGTGACCATAGAGGAATGTCAATTTGTTGTGAAACCTATCTTTCACCTGCATGACAATGTTCTGAAGATCCTCAATGTATTCGTTAAAGTTCATTACGTGACCCTTGATTCCCGTATAGTGGCCAAATCCTCTCATGTCCGGCGCAAAGACGGCAATTCCTTTCTCGGCCATGTATTCACCGATCGTGCGAAGACTGAGGCCATGCGAACCGAGACCATGGATTGCTATCAGGAGTGCCCGAGGTCTCTCATCATCGGGTAACCATGCCGCCATGTACATCCTCAGTCCGTCATACCCCAGATAATGGGTTTCTTCAAAAATCATGGTTACCACCTTATTTTCTCTCTCTTGGATTATCTGACTCGTGTGCTAAATCTCTTACTACTTTGTAGTGCTGATGCTACACAAAAGAAAAAGGTGGAGACCCATTGCGAGTCTCCAGAAGTCAATTAGAATCGAAGTGGAACTGGTTTCTCTCCGGAATAGTCGTAGAATCCCTTACCCGTCTTTCTACCAAGCCATCCGGCTCTTACCATCTTTCTCAATAAAGCTGGTGCACGATACTTGCTATCCTTGAACTCGTCAACGAAATAGTCCGCGATGTACAGTAGTGTATCAAGACCCACAAAGTCCGCCAGTGTGAGCGGCCCCATTGGCCAGTTCAGACCAAGCTTGATGGCAAGATCCATGTCCTCTACTGTCGCAACGCCTTCCTGAATGGCTAAGACAGCCTCGTTGATCGCAGGAATGAGAATTCGATTGACTGCGAAGCCCGGCGCCTCATTGACGATCACGGTCTTCTTTCCTACTTTTTCGGAGACCGTTCGAATGACATCCACAGTGCTGTCAGCCGTCGCAGCACCCTTGATGATCTCAACAAGCCCCATTACAGGTACTGGGTTGAAAAAGTGCATACCAATGAACTTCTCTGGTTTCTTTGTAACAGCTGCCATCTGCGTGATACTGATGCTTGAGGTATTGGAGGCAAGTATTGCATTCTCCGGTGCGTACTCGTCAACCTCTCTCCATGTATCAAGTTTGAGCTTGACGACCTCCGGAATCGCCTCAATCACAAGGTCCGCATCTTCTACAGCCTCTTTGAGATCGATGACTCCTTTGATGCGTCCGACTATTGCATCCGCCTCTTCCTGTGTCATCTTTCCCTTTTTGACGCCACGGCCGAGGTTTTTCTTGATGGTCTCAAATCCTCTGTCAAGGAATCTCTGTTCAATGTCTCTCATCTTGACCTCGTAGCCAGCCTGAGCGCAGACATGTGCGATGCCATTACCCATCTGACCTGCACCAAGAACTGTGATCTTTTTAATTTCCACTTGGAATGTTCCTCCATTTGCATTGAAGACTGTTGTAGGTGTTGTTCTCCCCCGTAAAAACTCTACTCCTTCCTGACTTTTATCTATACACGAACAATTTTCGGTTTAATATATACACCGCGTATATGATTAGAGTTTATTAACCAAATTCTATAGACCGTATTAGTTTGTCAGGCAAACCTATATATGCGTATGTGTGCACGAGACACAACGGATACCAAAGTATGGTGCATGGTCATGGAGTGACCACACTCCTGACCACTAATGACCAGCAGGGCGATATCCGGTGACCAAAAGATGTAAGGCATGATGATCCTCATGAGTTATGTTGCAAGTTTTTTTGGACTGGACGAGGCGAATGATCGAATACTGAGCTTGGCCCGGAAGTTTGCCGTACTGCTCCCTCTGGTCGCAGCCACAATTCAGTTATCGACTACGTTTTTTATGATCTTCATAGCTGAAGCAGTTGGTCAAGGCTCCTACATTGAGGGAATGCGTACTATTGGTCTTCTTATTGTGATCATGTTTATTGTCCAAGTGTCTTTGGATTATCCCACTGGTGCGATAGGGGACTGGATTGGACAGAGGTATATTCTCGCAACTGCGTTCCTCTGCTTTGCGTTTGCCTTCTATCTTGTATCACTTGTGACCAGTCATACTCCCTTTCTTCTGCTGGTTTCGATTTACGTTGCTATGGGCGTCGGGCAATCACAGATGAGTGGGGCATTCCAAGCATGGTTTGATAACAATTACAGAGTGGCCATGCCCGGCGACTCGGAACGTAAACAGTACGGTGTTTTCTTCGGTAAGGTGATGATGCTCTTTCAGATTGTTGCCACTCTTGCACTTATTCCCGGGAGTATTCTTGCAGCCGTCTTTGGGCGTCCTTGGGTCTTTCAAATCCAAGCGATTCTCTGCGTAGTGATTGCAATAGTCGTCATGCAGACAGTCAAGGATTTTCCTGAAGTGCAGGAGGCACGGCAAGAGCGTCCCTCATTTGGAGAGTACAAGAGTCTTCTCACTGATGGTATCAAATTCCTCTTTTCAAGCTCATTTGTCCTGTTGTTTATTTTTGGTACTACTCTGACGATGAGTGTAGGAATTGTCTGGTCTGAACTGCTCTTGTTTCCCATGTACTATTCATACCTGCTCACCGATGTTGCAGTCGCAGCATTTCGGACCGTGCTTTTTGTTCCGGGTGTCTTTCAGGCTGAACGTTCAGGAGTATGGTCTCGTAGATTCGAGCCAAAGAAATGGATCCCTCGATTCCGCCTATTACAGGGATCAGGTTTTCTATTCTATAGTACGTTTGCAGTGATCATGTTGTTTCTTCCTCCAGTGGCCTCGGGAACGATGATCTCTCTAACTTTACCTCTTACCAATATCACTCTCCTTCAATTGCCCGAGGCCTCTATGTTTCCAGTGATACTCATTGCTACGATCTTTACTGTGAGTGGTATTTTTGGAGGCTTTTCGGAAATTCTGTCACAGCGAATCATGTTAGATGTGGTCCCAAATCGTATTCGTAACAGCATATATTCTCTCACTCCCACGATTGCCACAATCATGGCCATCCCCCAAATTGCGCTCTTTGGTTGGCTGATTCCCGTGGCAGGATTTCCTTTGACCATGGCGCTTTGTGGTCTGATCTCACTGATTGGTGTAGTGATGATCTATTCTGGTCTGAGACATCCAGTGCCTACAGTCGCACAGCAGGAACAGCCATTGGTCATACCCGAGGCCCCGCTCGAATGATTCATCTTGGGGCCTCTTCCCTTCTGCAATAAGGTTAAGAGGATAGAATGTAGCATGTTTTACTGGTGCTAATAATGTCAGAGAGACCGACTTTCCTTTCTGTACAATACTCCGGTTCAGGACTTACCACTATGAGTTATGAGCGGAAGATGGTCCGAGAGGAAGATGTCAAATTTGATGGTGAGGATGGAATCCTCGAACTGACAGACGTCAGACTTGTCTGGTACAAGAAACCCAAAAAGAGCCGGTTTGGCGGCCTCAAAAAGATCGGTGCTGTCGCTGGTGCTCTTGCGGGGGCAGCTATCCTCGAGGGCGTTGGCGGACAAATTGGTGGTATTGGTGGTCGTGCACTTCGAGGTGTTGGCCGAGGCCTGGCCTACGGTGCGGTCAGTGCAGCCGTCTATTCTTGGACCGCTGACAATTTTTACAATCGCGGGCCGAATGGTGAAACTGAGAGTCTTGCTATCCCCCTGATCGCTGTGGCAAATGCACAGCAGAGTGGCAAAGAATTGATCATTGATCTTAAATCGGGTGGAAACCTTCGTTTTGAATTCAAGCAGTCGAAGGTGATCCCCTCTGTCACAGCAAATATTTCTCAGGCACAGAACGAAGGCAAATGTCCGTACTGTGGCCATGCCGCAGGAAATGCGGCGACCTGTCCCAATTGTGGTGCCTCCATTAATCCTGGTGGTGGTGGCGGCGGACGTGCAACAGGAGCTCCCGCAGGTTCCCCTGGCGATTCTGTACACATCAGTGTACATGAGGAGGGTGGCGTGCGTCGCGCGACTGTGACGAGTGGTGACGGGACTTATCATGTGGACGTTCATGAAGGTGGCGGTGGCGGATACTGCCCCAACTGTGGCAGTCCAGTTCCTGCTGGCGCCAAGTTCTGCAACAACTGTGGTCAACGGCTCTAGTAGACACGATTTATCAGAGACGAAGGGACATGTTCCCTTCTCTCTTGTTTAATTCTTTTAGTATTATTTAAACAAGTTCTCTTGTTGTGACATTGCAATATTGGCCGCTCTCTCATCGCCTTCTTCAAACTGATATCCTCTGATTATGACGATCGGGTGGCCTTCCTTTGCCTGACCCATAACTGGTTCGGCAGCGGCTGCAAGTTCATCGATCTGGCAGACTGTTGATCGATGGAGTTCATGTCCATAGGTGTCTCTTTTTCCTCGATTATACCGGAACGCATTGATCCCAGCGCATCCTATTGCCACATTGATGCTACCCTTCCGCCAAGGTCTGCCCTGAGTGTCTGTGATGATGACCGCTACTTCTACACCCGTTGCCTCTCTGATTTTCTCACGTATCGCCTCTGCACTCCTATCCGGGTCCTCGGGAAGAAGAACGTACGAATCAGTTGGCGCGTTTGATTGATCCACACCTGCAAAATTACAGACGAATCCAAGAGTCGACTCAGTGACCAGTACTTTTGATCTTCTTAGGACCGTCTTGCTCTCTCTAAGTGCGAGCTCGACTTGGATTGGGTCGAACTCGTTCTCGTCTGCGATTCTCTGGGCCTCTGAAGATACTCGGACCGTGTCGCTATGGACTACTCGTCCTTCGGCCTTAGAAATAATGGTATGGGCTATTAGTATGACATCTTTGCGGTAGAGGGTCTGCTGTTCTCTTCTGAGCGCTTGCAGGATGATCTCTGCAATATCTTGTTTCTCAGTAATGATGGGTATCTTGTCCAATGCAATTATTTTTACTTCGCCTGATGTCATTTGGTCCTCTCTTAACACCTTCCCTATTGAAGACTTCCTCCATGTGTTTTTTTGAAATTTCCATGCAGGTCGCCTCTCAGAGGCCAAAACAGCCCCCACGGGAAAACAATAAATGCAAAGCGCGTGAGTGTCATTTACATCTTATTGTATTGCGAATGGGGAAATCATGGACGCTGGCCGTTCTAATGTGACCCACAGGCAAACGTTATGCAGGTGAAATAATTGAGTCCGTCGAGCAAAAAAGCACGAAAACAAGGTTCACGTACTAGATCAGTACCAAGTGTAGCGGATGCTGGTGATATCAAACAAGGCACAATTGCTAAGTTTATGCGTAAGCGGACTCAGCTTGTCGGATTTGAAACTGGCCTTAACAAACATACCCAATATGCGATAGAATTTCTTGACAATGCTGTTGATGCACTTGAGAGCTGGTGGTGGAAGTCACCGAAGCATCCACGGCTCCCTGAGCATCTTGATCCCGCTATCATTGAGGAGATCAAAGAGAAGATACAACCGACCCTCTACGATTCAATCGCCTTGAGTAAGAAGCTGGAAAAGGCTGTTCGCGAAGGCAAGCCTGTTGAGATTCCCACACGCCCAAAGGAGAACCTTGAGGAAAAGGTCAAGGCGTTCCGAAAGTTTCTGATTCCCTTTAGAAGTCTCATTCGAAAAAATGAGCCATTTGCTGTCCTTCAGCTCACTGAGATTCAGATGCCTGATCTCGTCCCTCTGGATGACGAGGAAGGTCTGAAGGTCTATGAATTCACCTGTTTCGATAACGGTGTTGGGATGATCCCTCGCGACTTCGAGAAATATGGTATCTATCTAGCATCAAGCAAGTCTGAAAAACTACGACAGACACGTGGGAGTCAAGGTTTTGGTGCGCCATCAGCATTTAGCGATGCCCAAAATACAACTGGTAAACCCATATTCTCAGTCACGAAGCGCTTTACTGAGGATAAGGCAATCGTCGCAGACTTTTTCACAACGACTGCAAACACTAAACAGTATGAGGGTGGTCCGGTTGAGATGGATCTCCCGTTTGAGCATGGTACCTACATTCGTCTGCATTATTTGAATATTCAATATCGACGAGGGTATGCGGATGTCTATGCCGAGATGGCATCATTACTGAACTCCCATGTCACGATTATCTTCATTGATCCCTATGGTGTGATTCGTGTCTATCCACGTCGTGTCAATGTGTTTCCCGAAGAGCCAAAATATGCACAACCTCATCCTGCGAGTATCCGGATTGGGGAATTTCAGGATCTTTTGCGTGAGACCTCAGAGCAGACTCTTGGAGGGTTTCTGACAAAAGCATTCTGTAGAATCAGCACGAATAAGGCACGGACGATCATTCAAGAAGCGAACAAAGAACTTGGTCGCAAGCACCTACCAAAGATAAGCATGAAGACCCCTGTTGATACTCTCTCAAAAATCGAGATCGAGCTCCTTTACAAGGCGTTTTCAAGTCAAGACTATATTGCGCCTCCGACTGATACAGTTGTTCCGGTTGGTGAGGAAGTCTTTGAGCAGACCATCAAACTTGCTTATGAACCCGATTTTGTGACTGCGGTCACTCGTAGACCGACTTCAGGGAAGGGACTCTCTTTTGCGGTTGAGGTATGTATCGCCTATGGTGGTAAGATCTCTAATGCGACCTCTGCGCCCATGGTTCTCTGGCGTTTTGTTAATCGTGTGCCCAAGCTCCGGGACAATAGTGACTGTGCAACATGGAAGGCCTGTGCCTCGGTCAATTGGCGAAATTACAAAGTTCAGACGTTCGATAATGGTATTCCTCGAGGCCCCATGATGGTCTTCATTCACGTCTGTGGTGCTTATGTCCATGTTATGTTCAAAGGGCAAAGCAAGCAGGCACTGGCGGAAGATGAGGTTCTCCTACGCGAGATCAAGTTGGCCCTTGAAGACGCGGGCCGTCGTTTCCGTCGTTTTATCACACGGCGTGAGACCGCCAAACGTAAGGCAAAACGCGCGGGAGTTCTTGCGATGTATGCGGACCAGTTTGCACAGAGTCTGGCATATATCGTTAATACTGCCAAGGGAAAGACCGTCTTTGATCCTGAGACCGTTGCAAGAAAATTACGTGATTCAATTACCGGCTTTGAGACCCAGCGTGATATTGAAGAGACCGAGTCCGATGGTGTAGGTAACGATTTGGTCTCTGACGTGCCCTTGGGCGACGTAAGTGAAGTTGACTTAACGGAGGGTGATTAGGATGAGCCCCAAAAAGCGGGGGAAAAAGGAGGCCACTCAGGCAACTCTTGAGGAATTAGTAGAACCAGTGACGAAGAAGAAGACGACAAGCGCTAAGCGATCAACATCTAAATCACGCACAACCAAGAAGTCAGCAAAAGCATCTTCAAAGACAAGTTCAAAGGCCAGCACAACCAAGGCGCCTAAGAAAAAGACCACTAGTACGAAGAAGACGACCACAAAGAAGACCAAGTCTAAGCCAAAGGAAAAGAAGACGACCACAAAGAAGACCAAGTCTAAGCCAAAGGAAAAGAAGACGACCACAAAGAAGACCAAGTCCAAAGAGAAGAAGGCGACACCTAAAAAGACTAAGACGAAGCCAAAAGAGAAGGTCAAAGCCAAAGAGCCAGTCAAAGAGTCGTCTGTAGAAGGACCATCACTTGATGATCTTCCGGGTGTCGGTAGCAAGACCCGCGCAAAGCTCATTGCCGCGGGATACGGGTCCATAGAAAAAATCTCAAAGACTCGTGCTTCGGCCTTATCCAAGAAGATCGAAGGCCTGTCCACAGATGGGGCAGATCATCTAATTAAGAGTGCAAAGAAACTATTGCGTGAGAGCAAAGAGAAACCTGCTGATTCCGAGGAGCAGTCAGACTATCCATCATTGACAGAGCTTCCCGGTGTCGGAAAGAAGTTAGCAGATCGTCTGGTGGATGCTGGTTATGATTCTGTTCCACGACTATCCCGCTCACGACCACAAAAAGTTGCAGCAGCAATTAGTGGACTGAGTGTTCCTAGGGCAGCTGAGATCGTGGCGGCAGCAAAAGACATGATGAATCAGATTCAGATCGCTCGAATTGTAGAACCCACGCCAGTTATTGTGGCTACCACACAAAAAACAAAACCTGAAAAGAAACCGACAAAGAAGGCCGAATCCAAGTCCGAGCCAAAAGAGAAGACGCCAAAGAAGTCAACAAAGAAGGAGCCAAAGAAAGTGAGCACGAGACGCACCACAAAGAAGAAGGCTCGTACAAAGAAGGTACCTCCTGTACGAAAGAAACCAATCCGTAAAAAGTCTGGACTTCCTGTACCAAAAGCAGTCACAGACCTTGAGGCTGAGCTGAAAGCCCGGTGGGCAGGTGCTGCTGCACGTGAGGCTGCACGCGAGGAGTTTCAGGAGATCGTTGAAGTCGTGTCACTTCCACGTGAGGAAACAATAGAATTACTTGTCGAAGAGGCGATGGAGGTTCTTAATGAGGCGATCACAACAGGCCGGCCTGCGTTCGAGATCCCAAGTCGGTCCAGTGATAATATCGTCTGGGATGAGATTCGTGATCTTCTCCTGCTGGGCATGAAGACCTTTTCCAGACCTTATCACTCACTTGCCTCAGTGGTCGATGCGACTCGCACCGCTCGTGTCATGGAGATCGTCTTCAATCTACTTCAGTCCAATCTTCACGCAACGAAACGTGAGATCTATTATTCGGATGTTAACCTCTTCAGAGATCAGAAGTATAGCGATAAGATCATTGAAGATGTATCCTCAATGTTACAGACGACACGTGATAGCATTCACGTAGTGGCTTCTGCACGTGGTTCTGCGATGGGTCGTGTACTGATTCGCGACGGCGGTGATCTAATCGACCTGACAAAAATGGGAACTGGTGGTTGGGCAATCACGCCCTTCCTTGATCAAGTCGAGATCGTGGAGAGCGACGCAGAATTCATTCTTCTCTCGGAAAAAGACGCAGCAGTCATGAGGCTTGCAGAGGCAAAATACTGGAATCGCCAACCCTGTATCGTTCTTACAGGCAAGGGATCTGGAGATATGGCAACAAGAGCTTTTCTTAAGCGACTTGTCAAAGAACTCGAGATTCCCGCCTTTGCCCTGGTGGACTCTGATCCATATGGGCATTACATCTATTCTGTCTTCTTGAGAGGCAGTAAGCGTCTGAGTTACGAGTCGCCCTTTATTGCAACTCCGGAACTCAAGTTGTTGGGTGTACTGAGTCGTGACCTTGATGCGTATAATATTCCCAAGTCTGTGAGAATCCCCATGGAGCCAGCGGACATCAAACGTGTAAAGGACATGTTAAAGGAACCCTTTGTTCAGGCTAACAAGGAGTGGGTTGAGGACCTTAAACTGATGCTTAAGCTGAAAGAGAAGGCCGAGATCCAGGCATTTGCAAGTCACAGTTTCAAGTATTTGACAGACGAGTATCTGCCTACCAAACTCGAGACCGGCGACTGGATTTAATCGCCTCTAATGTAGATCCTTCTAAATCCTACAATCGTATCAAGACATCTGAGAGCTTCCTGTGTAATTGTTGTGTATGCATGCCGCAGGTTATGCTCTTAGGATCTTTTTCTCAAGGCCCTTCAATCGCTTGGTCGCACCAGCAAGACGATATTTCTCAGCTGCCTCTTGGTACAGTGATAATGCCCGTCTACTGTCCCCCACTTTTGAGAGGTTGTTCGCCTCGCTCTCAAGGGCCTTTCCCCATTCTTCATAGGTCCGTTGAACACGTTCGGAGCATTTTGCACGCATCTTGGCAAGCGATGTGAACATGTAGAGTTCACGGGCTTTCCGAAATTGTACGATCGCCCATTCGAACTCTTTTTGTTTCAGATGCTGTTCTCCCTCGATGTAGTGCGACTCAGCCATGGCCTCATAGCCCTCGTCAACCTTTCGTGTTGCCTCCTCTAGCCCTTTCTTATCATTGGCTCTCTCATATAGTAATTTTGCTTTTTCGAAGGACTCTATTGCTTTCTCATGTTCGCTTCTCTTGAGTAACTGTAGCCCCGCCTCCATTCTGGCTCGTGCCATGGCCTCGTATACGTAGTCCGGATACTTGAAGTCGTCAGTAGTTATGACTGCTCCACAACTTGGACACATTGGGGTCTCGAGTTCCCGCATAGGTTCTTCGACAACGATCTTCTTTGGTTTGCCAACGACGATCTCGATGAACTCCTTGCTCGTGGTTCCCTTCCCTTCAGGAAATAGGTGACTGACCGCCTTTGCGGTTCTTGACGGGTCTTCTTCTGTAAAGAGATGGGTCTTTGCATCTTCGGGTGCGGGAATAAATTCTCTAAGTGGCTCTAGGGACTCTCCGAATGTGGGATCTACTTCTCTCACAGGAACGGGTTCCATGTCCTCCATGTCCTTCGGGACTGGCGGCTCCACTTCGACAAAAGGATCTCCTTCTCTGACCATATCGGTATCGATCTCTCTTGTGATGGTCGATTCAACTTCTCTTATCATGCTCGGATCGATCTCTCGGATCTCTCCATAATCCGATGCGGCTGTGCTCTCCGTCTCGGACTCCTCATCAACTTCCCATTCTAATGCCTCTTCGGGCCTTGTCTTCTCGCGGGTCTTCTCTTCAAGTGAGGCCGTTGTTGTTGGAGGAGGAGATTCGGCCATTACATCTTCGATAGGTTCTAGTTCAGATTCGGGAAGTAATTCTTCATCAATTGGCGGAAGACTATCTGCATCTGTGCTCTCTATTGGAGAAGGCTTTAAGGCCATACTATCCCCTGCGAGCATACTGGTCATTGTACTCTCAAGTGTGTCGAGTCGATCATCGGTGGCTGGTGTTGAGGGCGGCCTATGTGTGACTATTGCTTCTTCAGTGCCTTCTACATTCAATCGTGTGCCACAATGCAGGCAGTGTGTGGATCCTTTTGCGACTCTATTACCACATTCCGGGCAAATAATATATTCCGGCAATTTTGTTCCTGTCCCTATTATTGTTTACGTTTTGTTGATACATTTTGTAGTCTCATTATATTTCGAGTGAGAGTACACGAGGCTCTCCGGCCTTTGCTGGTATAGTCCCCTACGAGTATACAACTCGCGCAGACTTTGACTCCTATGATATTATCATAAGAGTTGTGGTGATGTGTCTTTCATTTGAATTATTTTAACCTGAACACAAAAGAATGTATGTTGTAAGTGTTACCACAAATCCTACCATGATGCCCAGTGCACCTTGAATTAGTGTGTGCTGTTTAAGGACCGATCTCGACCAGACTACGACAAACCATATCACAATCACTGGTATTGCAACCATGCCATACATGTATATGAGTGCCGTACTTGGGCCTCCTACACCTGCGGCATGAACCGAGACCTTTGTTTTGAATGTGAGAAGCATGACTGCGGTAGTGACCATTAAGTAGGCTGCCGCGAGGACCCGGAATATATCACAATAAAACCATGCATAGAGACCATAGGCCAGCGCATAGCAGATCAAAGAATATAGGAAGAACTTGGTCCTATGATCTCTGACCGACACGTCAAGATCAACATGTCCTTTCCACGCATTATAGACAATTGGTAAAATTGGTGCGACCACCATCAAGCAAAGGCAGATGAGAAACGCAGTCACGGGGTTTAGGATTGGCCCGAGATCATTTGGAGATGCCACAACTATGACGAGTGCTATGTAGATATTGAAGATCGGTGCAGGTGTGAGTCTTGAAATAATCCGTGCGGGTCTGATATGCCTGCCATCCAAGTCGAGAATCTCATCATTAAATTTCAGGTCTATCACCAATTGGCTTTTTTTGACAGAATTCTTATTTATTGGATTGTTTTGTACGTAGATACAGGTGTTCAATCCAGCAGGAAAAACCTTTTCTTACAATAGGGAACACTGACAGTAAGGGGCACACAAGCCCAGTGAAGGATGTTGAAAAACATGCCAGCAATGCCAAAGCGTGAGATCTTCGAGCGTATCATTCAAAACATTACAAGTAAGTTCCCTGATGTCTATGCTGCTCTTTTTATCAGCCCAGAGGGCTTTCCTATCAATAGTTGGGGTGTTACAATGGAACGGGCAGAGGAGATCTCCGCCTTATTGAGCGCGCTCATCGGAAAGACGAAGGAAGTCATCACTCAGGTCAATGAGGGTGCGGATATGCTCTTTATCCAAGTACAGACCACCCAAGGTGGAATTAAGATCGCGCCTCAGGAAGAGTTCATTCTTGTGACAATGACTCGTTCCGAATAAATGAACCTCACTTCCGACGGGGACTCGTTGTATGGCCCCGTCATGCTATATTATATGAACACTCGGTGTTACCTCCAGTGCCCTTTTTATACACACATTTGCTATGTGAAGGTGGCCACGTGCTTGATCAGACAAGGCAAACAAGTGGTCGAGCACATAGGAGGTCATTGCGATTTCACCGGATGAAGAACTTGAAGATGTAGATTATGACGAATTCGAAGAGGGTGCAGATGCCGCTGTTGAAGAAGGTGAGGCCCTCACAGGCATGGAACTAACGGATTTGCCTGGAGTCGGTCCAGCAATTGCTAAGCGTCTTGCAGAGGCCGGATTTAAGAGCGTAGAGGCCATTGCCGTCGCTTCTCCAAGCGAGCTGGCCGCAGCAGGTTCAATTGGTGAGACCACTGCAACTAAAATCATCAAGGCCGCCCGCGAGATGTTGGATATCGGATTTGAAACGGCTGATCTCTTGCTAGAGCGTCGTAAGGTCGCCGGAAGAATCTCTACAGGTTCGAAGGCTCTCGACGAAATCCTTGGCGGTGGAATAGAGACCCAGAGTATCACTGAAGTCTATGGTTCATTCAGATCAGGGAAGACTCAACTCGCCCATCAATTGTCCGTAAATGTTCAACTCCCTCCTGAAAAGGGAGGGCTTGGTGCTACTGCCATCTATATTGACACTGAGGGAACTTTTCGACCGGAACGTCTTGTTGACATGGCTCTCGCAGTCGGACTTGATCCGGAAGAAGTGTTGAAGAACGTCATCTGGGCACGAGCCTACAACTCGGACCACCAGATTCTTCTCTGTGATCAGGCCATGGAGATGGCTCCCGAGAAGAATGCTAAACTATTGGTTGTTGACTCTGTGACAAGCCACTTTCGTGCCGAGTATACAGGACGTGGTACTCTAGCCGCCCGTCAGCAAAAACTCAACAAACATCTCCACCATCTTGGTCGTGGATCAGAGGTCAATAATATGGCCGTCTTCATTACGAACCAGGTCATGTCGCGACCTGATGCATTCTTTGGCGATCCCACTGCACCTGTTGGTGGCCATGTCCTTGCACACGTTCCACAGACCCGTTGTTATCTGCGGAAATCGAAAGGCGAACGCAGGATCTGTCGTCTTGTTGACTCTCCGAATCTTCCAGAAGGAGAAGCGGTATTTACCGTCACCAAAGACGGAATACGTGATGTGTGAGTACGCGATCTGATTAATAATATAATGGAGTGTGGCCACTATTGGCCACGCTTACTTCTTTCTAAATTCCGCTGATTGGACTATTGCAAGCACTGATTCATTCCACTGCTTGAAGCCACTTGGGCTCGTAGGATATCTTGCATAGATCCGATTCATCTTTTTCATCAGGCTAGCTGCCTTCTGAAGACTTCTGAGAAGTGAGGGTTTAGTGATACTGCGCTTAACACGTCTCATCTTATCCGCCAAAGAGAGCGGTATGCCATCTCCTCGGTTTGCGGCCATGAGGTCGCCAGCTTCTAAGAGCCTCTTCTCAAAACCAAAATTCATCTCTTCATCAGTGACTTGCTGTAACAGGCGTCTGAAGATCTCCAGAGAGGCCAGTCTCCGGCCAAATCCCCTAAGGAATCGCACATTGTAGTCCCAGAGGCCGTTGACCGTGTAGTCGCGTCTTGCAATAGCCTCCTTTGCAACTTCACCGAGGATTATACCCGCACGCATTCCGGGTCCGAGTCCACCACCATGAATTGGATTAGCCTGTAGTGCAGCATCTCCAACAAAGGCTACTCCATTGCCCACAAGGCTTGCCAGAGGTCTCCGAACTGGTACTGCGCCTCCTCCACTATCTAACACCTCACAATCGTAGAGTAGTGGATATTCCTCTTTAAACGAGTCATAGAGCGCCTTAGGAGAGCCTCTACCGCCACCACCGCCGATCCCAACTCCCACATTGACTGACTGAGGCCCTTTCGGAAAGATCCAGGCATAGCCTCCGGGGGCGTATTTGCCACCCAAGAACACACTCGCAACTTCAGGTTCTGCCATGGGATATCGTAGTTTTACAATCTCCCGGTAACACAGGGCGACATCTTCCTTGTCAACATGTTTCTCAACAAATTCACTATCAAGCTTGTTTCTGATCGTGGCTGCAAAACCACTGGCGTCAACTACTATCTTTGCTGCAATTGTATCTTCTTGTTTCGATTTGAGATCTTTGTATCGCACGCCCGTGACTTGTTCACCTCGTAGGATAGGTTCGCCTACCCTGTATTCGGTCATCAACATGACCCCTGCTGCTAATGCCTCTGATAGCAGCCGTTGGCCAAAGGACAATCGATCAACGGTCCACCCATTAAAGTCATCCCATCCTCGAACCTTGAGCTCATGGGTTAGACTGGGCGGGTATACATCGGCCCCGGAGACCACACTTGATACTTCTCCATTCGCGGGATAGTTAATGCCTGTATCATCAAAATGTGATTTGCTGATCTCATCGCCACATACTTTTCTGCCAATCAGATCTTGTGGCTTCTTCTCTAAGATGAGTGTCTTGAGACCTAATTCTGCACATCTTCTGGCTGTCACGCACCCTGCGCTGCCAGCACCAACTACAAGGACATCGACCCGCTTCAACTTAATTCAACTAAATAATCCCAGTCTCAGATATAAATGCACAGGTGAGAATCGATTGTTTTTTCGAGTTCAACCTAAACGCCCCTGTCGGAATTGTTATTTATACTGGTATTTGCCGCACACAAGAGGTCCTTTTGATGGTGAATCTTGTTGCAGTCGGTCTCCAATGGGGCGATGAAGGAAAGGGTAAGATCATTGATACCCTGTCAGGACATTTTGACATAGTTGCAAGATTTCAAGGTGGAAGTAATGCAGGGCATACTGTAGTCACCGATGGTATCACGTACAAGTTCAGGATCATTCCGACTGGTGCAGTACGCGGAAAGACTGTTGTGATCGGTAATGGGGTGGTCGTTGACCCTGCGATTCTACTTGATGAGATCATGGCTCTTGAACAAGGTGGCATCAAAGTCGATCTTGTGCTTAGCGAGCGAGCTCATGTTATCACACCTTTTCAGATTCAGATTGATGGACTGATGGAGGAAGCAAAAGGTGCCTCAAGGGTGGGAACGACTAAGCGTGGCATTGGTCCGACCTACGCGGACAAGATCTCACGAATTGGTCTTCGAGTGGGTGATATTCACAACGACGATCGAAATGCATGGGGCCAGTTCGAAAAGGCCACACTATCGCGTATTGAGAAGCAATATGGTGCGGAGCCAGTAAAGCCGCCCACTGAGGTCTTTGAATCCCTCTCAGAGATAATGCACAAGCTCGCTCCGTACATCTCTGATTCGGGCGCATATCTACGGGCCGCTATTCAGTCCGGAAAGAATGTTCTCTTTGAAGGGGCTCAGGGCACGCTCTTAGACATAGATCATGGAACATATCCCTATGTGACCAGTTCTAACTGTGTTTCCGGCGCAGCAGCTACTGGTACGGGTGTTCCTCCAACTGCCCTTGATCACATTCTAGGGGTCACAAAGGCATATACGACGCGCGTGGGCGCAGGGCCCTTCCCCACGGAATTGAGTGACGACGTAGGTCAACGTATTCAAGAGCAAGGCGGTGAGTTTGGGACAGTGACAGGCCGACCACGACGCTGTGGTTGGTTAGATATAGTTGCACTTCGCTATGCAGTGCAGTTGAACGGAGCCGAGTTTCTTGCAGTCACTAAAGTGGATGTTCTCTCAGGAATCGACCCTCTCAAATTTGCAGTGGCATACGAAATAGAAGGTGTGGAGATCTCTGATTTTCCCGTATCCATTCACAAGCTGCAACAGGTCACTCCGATATATGAAGAGTTGCCTGGGTGGAAAGAGTTCTCATCGGAAGACTGGACACGAATGGCTAAAGCTGGGTATGATGATCTCCCGTCAGCTCTGAGAGAATATCTCTCCGTGATCGAGAGGTATACAGGCTCTAAGATCGCTATAGTATCAACAGGGCCCAGTCGTACAGATACTCTCTTCCGGCCCGAGGTCAGTGATTTGTTCACAGATGACGAAACTCGATGATGACGATCGATATGACCACAATGCCTACAATGAGGAGCATTAGTGGCGGTGTCCAATTGAGGAACAGTTCGAAATATGCCACAATGACTGAGGGATTTAGTACGATCGTGACGATGTGGGCATAGGTGAGCAGAAATCCGTAGATGGCGAATATCGGATAGAACACCGGGCCTCCACTTATGACAAGCAAGAGTATGATTAGGGCGAGATTGCTTCTTGTGGGGTCGAGAAGGGGTACAGGAATAATCTCATTGTCCTCGAGCTGAAAGTAATAGCTGACCAAGAAAGTCGGCATCCTTATGCGGATAAGTTCTAGGATCTGCACTCCTAGTTGCACAGAGAGCATGATTGAGGTATGGACCAGCATGTAGTCCAGAATTATCATGTTGATTAGTGGCAAGTCAGTGCCGAGTAACTGAAAGCTCTCAACAACTCCGACCAGAACAAAAAAATTGATGATAAACAGGGCAGAATGACCTGCAAAGCCCTTGAGAATTTGTGTTCGTCGTGCCAGCTTCACTCACTCTCAGACCATTTTCATTGGCCCGCTCGCCTGTGGTGTGATTTTTGATAACTGTTCCTGTTTGAGACTTGCTCTTCGGACAAGTTCGCTAAAGAGCTCATCGATATTGTCTCCAGTCTTGGCTGAGGTCTCAAAGTGGATGACATCAAGCCATTTTTCGATCATCTTTCCAGCCTCAGGTGGGACCAGTCTGTCTGGTCTGTCGATTTTGTTCGCTACGACAGCTACTACCGCATTCGGGCAGACCGTGATAAATTTCGTGAACCATTCGCCGATGTTCAAGAATGTCTGCGGTCTGGTGACATCGTATACTATGATTGCCATTGAGGCTCCAGCCATATATCTACGTCGGAGTTCGTTGTATGAGGGCTGGCCTGCAAGATCCCATAGCACAATCCTGCAATTGATAGGGCCTTTACCGGGGACATCTACTTTGACATTTTTCAGGGCAAAGGTTGTTCCAATGGTCATGATGTAATGTTCACTGAAACTGCCCTCGGTATATCTCTTAATGCAACTCGTCTTTCCTACAGCTCCATCCCCTAGAGCCACCAATTTGAACATATGTGTTATTGAGTCCGAGGACACTCTCTACACCTGACCTATTAATTCTGATTTGGAGTCTTCTGCATTTAACGGTATTCCCTATGTTTACACTTGAATAAACTATGTGTTACAGGCTGCAAAGGCTTTTTTATGGGTTTGTTTTGTCATTATTGTAAGGACGGTGACATCTTATGGCAGAGCAATTCCTCTCTCGCTTGAATGAGATCGAGAAAAAAGTTGAGGCCCTTGGAGAAACCCTCAAGCGTATGATTACAATTTTAACAACTGTTACTGAGATCAAGACTGAACTTACTGTTAGTCGCGAACAGATTTTGAAAGCAATACAGTCTCAAAGTGTTCCTGAGGCCAGTCTGTCCGAAGAACTGGCACAGCTCGTAGTAAGCGAAGTACGTGCTGCTAAAGATGAGATTCTCTCACTCCGCTCTGACGTGCAGCCTAGTGGTGGATCTGGTGGCGCTGACACCGACCAGTTGGCTGAGATGATTAAGACCGAGATCGGTTTTCTTGGCAAATTCCTGGGCGAGCAGATTGATGCCTTTAAGGAAGAGGTACAGGAGATGATCAAGAGTATGCCTCCGGCTCCCGTTTCACCGCCTCCAACCGTGGAAGCCTCTTCAGCAGCACCCGTGGCCAGTGCTCCAACGACGCCCCCTGCTACTCCAGCAGCAGCATCTGCCGCTCCAAGTAGTCTGCCATTAGACCGAGCCATGAAAGTAGCCGATCAGCTTGACAGGATAATCGCCTCGATGAAGATGGGTTGTGTTGCAGGTGATGTCTTGGAAGTGATGGCCGACGCAAAGTCTGAGATTATGAAGATCACTCCAAGTGACCCCATCATGGTCAAGATTGACAAATGGGTTGGAGTCGTAGCCTCGTACTCAAAGCGTCACCAGCTTCAAGCACGTGACATTCTGAAGTTGAAGAAAGAGATTCGTGAGGAGCTTCCAAAATATAGACCCAGCTAGTTAGTCTTGGTCCTCTGCACCCTCTGCAATGATTTTCATGGTCGCCAAGACACGTATAATATCCGTTGCCGAAACAACTCCTATCGTGTCGTTTCCGGCGACGACAGGGATGTGTTTCTTTCCTGTCTGATCCATTAGTGCAAGGGCCTGCCAGAGATCCGCATCAGGATCGATAGTGACGATCTGCGTCATCATGATATCCTTTACTTGCAGCCCCTCATAGATGTCTGCTGACAGTAGATGCGCAGCGATGATATCACGTTGGGTCACAATCCCCACCATCTCGTCTTGTCTGGTGATGATCAGGCTGCCAATGTCTTCAGCAGCCATAAGTTTTGCAGCCTCTGATACAAGTGTGTCTTCGTCTGCTGTTACGAGGATATTTGTCATGAAGTCTTTTACTTTCATGTTGTTCGGTCTCCGGTGTGATTTACCTCGTCACATCTTTGGTTCTTTAAGTTCTCTTAATTTCTTTAGTAACATGATCTCCGCGAGTCTAGAAAACACATCAGTGACCAACTGCCCCGTCTTTGCCGAAGTCTCAAAATAATCGGCTTGGAACCAATCCCTTAGCATGAACCCCGGTTCTTCGGGCACCATCCTCTGGTCGTCCAAGTCCACCTTGTTAGCGCAGATGATCGCATCGGCAGTAGGGCAGGTTTCTCTAAATGACTCGTACCAATTATTCATGGCCATGAACGTTTCTGGTCGCGTCACATCATACACAATAATTGCGCCCGCTGCGCCCTTCATGAATCTGCGTCTGAGCTCCTTGTACGTATCCTGACCACCCATATCCCAGATGACCAATCTTGCATCACGAGTCAATCCATCCTCACACAGGACCTTTACATCCTTAGAAGCAAATGTCGTCCCAATAGTCTTCTTATATTGTTCTTCAAAGGCATTCTCAGTAAAACGTCTCAGTAATGAGGTCTTGCCAACTCCTGCCTCTCCAATCAAAACGACCCTGAACTTGTACCCACTAAACTCTTCACTGCTGGGCTTAGTGGCTGTAGCATCTTGTTGGTTCAAGGGACTTGTACCTCCAACTTGGGTCCGTATGAGCATCAAGCTCTCATCTTATATCTTTTCTCCGCAGGTGTAATCGCAGTTCATTCGGGTTATTCTCTCATTTTAGTGTGTTTCCCAATTGCCACTCGAAGGGAGGGTTAATTCAAAGGTGACCACCGGGTGCCCTAATTGAAAGGCCTCTAAGACTTCAGGTGCAACCTCCCCAAAATAACCAGTCTCTTGGTCATCAATTAGGATCGTGCCGCTTCGACCTTGAATGAATGATGGGTCCTCTCTTGACTTGAACTTGAATCTTCCATCAAGTCCCATTCCTCTCAACAAGAACCCGATCTCGGTCATTAGATCGGTGAGGTTGACCCTTGTGTCCGTGGTCAGACCACAGAGCATAGCACGCTGATCCACCCGTGTCTCTTTTTGTGCATCAGGGATGACCACATCTCCCACCTCGAACACCTTTTGCGGGTAGTCTGCATGTTGGTTCTTTGAGGCGAAATCGAGCAATACTGGCACAAGCGAGTTTCTGAGCACCGAAAAATCTCTGCTCTTAGGGTTGCCCACTTGAACGAGTGGTCGATCTCTCTTCATGTGCGCATTCATTATTTCAGGTGATGTCATGACGTAACTCATGATCTCTTGATACCCTGCTCCAATCATCAGATCCCTGCATTTATTCCGTAGCCGTGTCAGTGGTCTCAGTGAGCCTGCTGTCATTGTTGAAGGAATCACCGGCTCGATCCGATCAAACCCATAGCCAATGGCCACATCCTCAATGATGTCTACAGGATGCAGAACATCTGTTCGAAATGGTGGGATTGCGACCTTTACCTTATGCTTGCCCACCAACCGTGCATCGTAGTTCATCCGTTCCAGCGATTCCACTATCTCCTCAGGTTTCAGATCAAGACCAGTCATTGTTTTGATCTCATCAATGGTTACGGTCATGGTCCTTGGTCTCAGGTTTGGGGTCTCAAGCACAGTTCCGTCAGGATACGTCACGGTCACCGATTCTATCTTGCCATGACGCTCAGCCAGAGTGGTCACCATGATGTTAAGCGCCTGCTCAACTGTGGGCAAGTGTGTGCCAGTCACCTCGACAAAGATGTTTCGAGTGTGTTCGGTCACGCGCCCAAGATCGTTACTATTGATGACAGGTGGCAGACTGAGAATCTTTCCTTCCGAATCGACTAAGAGCGGCCACTTCTTGAACTCCGCGATGATCGGCCCATACTCGATTCCCTTGACATGTTCTCTAAGAATTGTTGGCCCATCCATCTCTGTCTCATATCCAAGTGGCACAAAATGGATCTTGTCAGGTCGCTCGGTCTTGTACGTGACTGGGAACTTGAGCTCGTCATAGACATAGAGACCGATACTTGCCTTCCGTCTATTTCTTCCATGTGTTGCAGTGAGTGCTTCTTGAAGACGCATATACTCCTTGATGAGTTCATCTGATACTTCTACGTTCTTGACTATGCCACAGGCGATGTATTTCCGAATCTTCTCCAGGCCTCTCTGGACGATGATCTCCTTTCCAGACTTTCTGACAGGATGTTTCGGGAGACCCGGGCTTATCCCCAGAAATGCCCGTAGTGCTAAAGCGATCCCTTCGGTTGAGAGCATGTCCTGTCTGTCCGGGTTTATCTCGATCTCAATCGTGTCACCCTCGATTTTTTCGATCTCCGCCTTGAGCATGAAGAGGGTGTGTTCCAATTCTTTCATGGTCATCTTCTTTCCAACTAGGCTCATTAGGTTCTTGACGCTACATTCCACGATCATTGCCATCACCTCATTTTACAAAGTACTTCCTGCGGAGCCAAGTCAGATCTCTAGAATAGAGTTCTCTAATGTCCGCAATTCCCATTGATGCCATGTACATCCGTCCTGCTCCGAGGCCCCATGCCAGTACCGTGTCTTTGATCCCAAGGGGATATGTGACCTCAGGTCGGAAGATACCTCCCGGTGCAACCTCGATCCAACCTAGGGTCTCGTGCTTGGCGAATCCCTCGACACTTGGTTCTGTGAACGGGAACTGCCCCGGTTTGAATCTCAATTTCTTGATGCCCACTCGTTTGCAGATTTCTGAGATATAGCCCATGAGGTCTCGCAGTGTCAGCTTCTTATCCCAGATGATGCCCTCGCATTGATTGAATTCCTGTGCATGATGAGGGTTAAGTTTCTCCGCTCTAAAGTTGCGATCTATTATGAACATCTTGTGAGGCGGGCTGTCGTGTTCCGAGAGATACCTGACCGATACTGGTGTAGTATGAGACCTCAAGACCAACCGTGTTGTGATCTCTCGACTGAACGGCGCTTGCCACCCGATCGATCCAGTATTCCCACCGTTCTCGTGAACCGCCTTGACTGCTCGATAATGTTTCTCGTCAAGGATGTCTCCGTGATCATATGGCTGTGAGACCCTATACTGATCCTGTACCTCTCTGGCCACATGGTCTTGAGGCACGAATAGGACATCATTGTTCCAGAACTCGGTCTCAACATATGGGCCGAACCATTCAGTGAACCCAAGTCCTACGAGAATCTCTTTTAGCCAGTCCAAGAATTCCGCATAGGGATGTTTGCGACCAAGATTGGCATAGGCTGGCTGAATCTCCACATTGAACGGTCTGAAGGTCTTGTTCTCCCACGCCCTTGTCGCAAGTATTTCGGGAGTGAGATCGATAATGCCCTTGGTCTCTTGTGATAGAGCCTGCTGAATCTCCTGTACCTTTTCAGGATTCATGCTGGCTACAAATGATTTTGTGACGTGTGATGTGACAAGGGTACGATCTAATCCCTGTTTCAGACCCTGTTGAAGATCGTCTGGGACGCTCTGCTCCCCTGACGCAAGAAGTTCGAGAACTTCAACAACCTGCGATCTTGGCTCATTGGTCTTGTTCTTGAGTATAGTCTTTCCATCTCTCTTGCTGATATCCACCCATCCATTTTTCCGGCACCAGCTGATTGCTATGCCTTTCGCCTTTGGAGAGATCCCCGCTCTCTCAACTATCTCGTCAAGGCCTGCCTCTCCACCAAGATTCTTAATCGCATCGAAGACACGTACCTCTGGGAGACCCTCTTTTGCGTACTGCTTCCCCTCATCGGTCAGGGAATAGGTCTCCTGCTCAATCACTCTCAGATTGATGATCCCTTTCTCGGCAAGCGCATTTAGAATGGAGATCACCCGTTCGGGCTGCTCGCCAATTCTCTCTGCAAGCTCCTGAGCGGGAATTTCCGTAGCTATTTGAATCAGCTCGGAGAGAACTCGTCGCTCGCCTTCTGTCAACTGAATGTGGTCAATCATTGCGATTCAGAACTCCTTGGTGGTGATTCGGATGGAGTGCCCTTGCTGGACTGGTTTCAGTACAGAAAGGAGCCATTACACAGATGCTGTAAATTGGTGGTTATCCATCCGTCCTTCACCTGCTGACATCAGGCAGGTGTCCTACCCCTTTTTAATGTAACGCCGCTCGAATGAGGCAATAACGCAGGCCGTGACTGCGATACGTGTCCTCCTACATAATCTTAAAATACACTGCTTTGCCGCCTTCATGATGGCAGTTGCCGGGATCTCTTTCTGGGGTCGCAAACGGTCAGTGTCGACCATTATCTAAAACGAGGCGAAAACCTTGAGTGTAGAACGTCAACAGTTGAAAAAGAAAATTCAGGAACTCAAGGCACTGAAAGGCAGGCATAGCTCCTTCACTACACTGTACATACCCCCCTCCAAGAATCTGACTGATGTCATCAGCTTCATCAGAACCGAGTTGGCTGGAACTGATAACATCAAGAGCAAGACCAACAGGAAGAACGTTGCCGATAATCTGACTGCTATACTAAGCGAGCTCACAAAGATCAAAGAGCTTCCCAAGAACGGGATTGCCTTCTTCTTTGGGATTCAAGAGGAGGGCGGCACGCTCAAGACCATTCGTGAGATAGTCATTCCCCCCGCTCCAGTCGCTCAGTTTCTCTATATCTGTGGTCGCGAGTTTGACACATCCGAACTTGAGGATATGGTCAAGCCAAAGAGCCTTGTCGTCATTGTTCTTATTGAGGGTGGTAAGGTGACGATTGGGTATCTACGTGGCAAGCACATCGAACTAATACGCGATGAGGACTTCTATATCATTGGAAAGACACGTGCTGGAGGTCAGAGTGCAAGACGATACCAGCGCATCCGTGACGAGAAGATGCAGGAGTTCTTCAAGCACGTTGGAAAATTGCTGTCCGATCTGTTGCTTGATAATATTGAGAATGTAGATGCCATTGTGTTGGGTGGCAATACGATTAGGGCTCAGGAGTTTCTAGAGAAAGGAGACCTTGACTATCGTATCCGTGAAAAGGTTGTAGACACCATCATCCCGGTCAGTGTGGTTGACGAGACCGGTCTTCTTCAGGCCATGAAGGAGGCAGCACGGATCCTCAAAGAGACCGAGATCTATGCCGAGCGTGTGGCATGGGACAAGTTCATGGAATCGCTCATGCGCGGTGAGAACACAGTCACGTATGGTGAGAAGGAGGTTATGGCTGCACTCAGAGAGGGCCGCGTGGAAGAGATTCTCGTTGTCGAAGATCATCAGGCCCTTGACCAGCTCGTGGATGAGGTCAATCTCTACGGGACCAAGCTGCTTGTCTTTTCCACCCAGACGGAGTCCGGCGCCCAACTAAAGTCGTTTGGTGGAATTGCAGCCAGACTACGCTGGTAATCAATGCTGGTCAGTTTCCTTACTTACTCGCTCACTCTTTAGGTGGTCGTGGGAGATCTATCAAGGTTTCAATGTCGTTGATCCATGATGCAAGGTCAAGCCCGATCGATTCAATGTACTCCATTAGACTCTTCTGATATCTGTGGAGATGTTCTTGCTTCAGGCTCTTGTACTTGCTCTTGTAATCTTTGACACGCCTTGGCAGACCTAATTTCCACTGTTGCAGGCTGACCTCTGCTCTTCTGTCGGTGAGGGTCTTGACAACTAACCTCGTCTTGGATGCCATCTCTATGATCCGTTCAATGCTCTTCTGGAGACCTATGACAGAGGCGACAAGATCCTTTGCATCAGCCTTGGTTTCCGCATTCCGTGTGGTATAGTAGATCTCTTTCAGCTGCCGTTTGGCGTCAAGCACTACTGTTAGAAAACCTCTCAATTCTCTCATAGTTATCATCTTGACAAAACAAGGAAATGACTCTTTGGGCTCCCATTATCATACTGCTGAGTACTGACATTTGCCCTTTGAGTACGGGCATTGTCTGCAATTCTCTCGTGAGGGTGAGGGGATCGGTCTTCGTTTTCCCAGCCAATACGGCTCCATTCGCTCAAGGATCTTGCTCACCTCATGTTCTCTGAATCTTGATTTGAATGTTCGACCTTTGGAACACGAGATACATCGTTCAACGCTTGGTTTTCCACAGCGTCTTGCATTGTCCTGTAGGCAATATACGACCAGCAGTGCGGTATTCCGAGTTGACACTCCCATATCCCTGAATGCTAGGGCGTAGAGCCCTGCTTGGAAGATGTCTTCCTTTCTTACCTTGTAGGGTATGTGGTTCTGCGGGAACTTGAACTCTATGATCGCGTCGAGAACTGGTCCCTCTTCCATCCGGAGTATTGCATGATCAAAACGGCCCCGATACTGGCGTGTCATATTTGTCACGACCTGTTCCGTGAATATGTATTTGTGATGGGCGATCGCATTGGTGCGAGCATTGATAAAATCATGAAGTTTCCATTTGGCAGGTCGTGCGTTAGCAACAATCGCCCTTGGTGTTCCTGGGATTCCTCCCTTTGCAAGGACTATGACCATCAGTAGGCCGAGGAGAAAGATTGCGAGGAAAATCGTGTTTGTCAGAGGATCCATGCCCATCACCACAACAACCAGAGGAGGGCAGCCAACACGGTCACAATGAGAAAGAACAGAAAGGCTCGTGTCTTGAACTGAGACGCCGACGTTGGAGCGACCTTTACACCAGCATGCAACCGAGACCCCTGTCGTGAGGCCTGTGTGGGCCTATCACCAAGTCTCTTCTTGAGAGCGAGACGATATTCACACTGATACTGTGTCCGAAGTTCTGAGACCGTCTTGTACTTTGAAATATCGCGCGAGGAATAATCTGGCATTTATGACATCCATCAATCAGTTGGTTCTCTCCCCTGAAAAGGGCCACTATTTACTTTAATATACTTGAGCGTGGGCATTCCAATGATCAAGAGGAGGAGTGGAACAATCAATGCGGTCCGCAAAGACATCCCCGGGAGATCCGCAATGAGTCCTGTAAGCAATGGTCCAATCGAGCCTCCGAAAAATGTGAAGATGGCTGCGATTCCAAAGAGCCTTGCCTCGACCCCTTCTGGAATGATTCGCGCATATAGTGCCCGTGAGATCGCCATATTTCCACCAAGGGCCAAGCCCGCGACTATCGCGACCAAGAGGTCTGGGACAAGTGGACCGAGAACGATGAGTGTTGCTATTCCTCCCGCCCATACACAGAGGTTGGCCCCTTGGACCCGTACAAGGCCAAAACGATCTCCTATTCTTCCATGAAGGATGGCCCCTATAAGCGCTGATGGTACTGCGATAGCTAATAGTAGTGTGATATGCTCGGTAGGAATCTGAAGCACATCTGAGACCAAAAGCGATGCAAATGTGACAATTGTGGCTACTCCATCGCCCCACAGAACGGCTCCTATGAGATATGCCTTTATCGAGGTGTCCGATGTGACCACGTGTACTCCCTCCATGAGGCTCTCACGGAGTGCTTTGGGCCGCTCTCTCTCCACAGTTCGTTCACGAAGCAATGCCCCTGATAGTAGGCCAAAGACAATGAGGAAGGCTCCTATGAAGATAAGTGCGATTGATCTGTTGCATATCTTTTCGAAAAGTACTGCACCTCCCGCACCAATTGCCCCACCAAGATATCCCATCATCACGCCTGTTGCAGAGGTCGTGCCCATTCGCGTGTCCGCCCCCTCTTGTGCAAGATATGCATTCATGGCGGTCCATCCGGTCTGAACGCCTAAGGTCATGGTGATGAACAGTAAGACGATTTGCAACAGCCCACTCATCATCGTCATGGCTACGATGCTCGCGCCTGCAATCAAGACCGAGATGGTGACGATTATTTTTCTCGTGACCGAGCGATGTTGACTTCTATCAATAAGTGCGCCAATAATTGGTGTCCAGAGGCTTGCAACAACTCCGGTGATCAGTGGTAATATCCCAACTGTAGAATTACTCCCTCCGGCCTCGATGATCATTAGTGGAAGATACATGGCATTAATTGCGAAGGCAACTGGTGTCGTGGCAAAATCGTATAATGACCAAAGCATGATCATTTTCCGGTTCATGAGTTTTTCCATCGAGTTATCACTAACCATTTGATATGTAAGATGCCAAGAAGAGCAAAGAGCTTTATTTATATTGGACTACATAATGTTCTTTATAGCCTTAAAGTAAATTTCGTGTAAAGTGTAGGGTGTTCTTGCTATGTCTGAAATGACTGACTATGAAGGAGCGACTGCTGGACGTGTACTTGATTTCGCATCAGGAGAATCAATTGTATTTCCATCATCATTTAGGACCGCATTGGGAACAGAGCGAGCGCTGATGGTTCTTGTATATAAAGACCGGCAAGTCAGAATTTTTCCCCTTGAGAGTGAGTCGGTCTATTATCTCAGTATTGTAATTGGGAAGCTGACCAATGACTTTCTTACAGAACTGTCTCGAACGTTCAAAGAATATGGCCTTGTTGATCTTCTATATTCTACTGGCGTGTGTCTCCGCGGCACTCGCTGCTTCTATGAATGCTACTTCAGTCCGCATCAACTGACCGCTGAAATAAAAGATCTGGAGAACTCTTTGACCAGCCTAGAAGGTGTGGTTCAAGTGGTGATTGAACCAGTGAATACGTAGTCCATCATGGCTTGCCATATCTGTCATCTTGCTCTCAGTTGCTCAACCGAATCTTCCGTGAGACATATTATCCCATGCCATTCTCTTGTCATCAGTGGTGAATCTACAGTGCAGGACTTTCTCCAATTAGTGACCGACCTCATTCTTCAAGGATATCTGGGTCTCTTCATCGCCTGTTTTATTATTAATATGATCCCCTTTCTCTCACCAAGCAACATGGTGCTGGCAGGAGTCGCAGCCCTCCTTCTCCCGAGCATGAGCTGGATCGCAATAGGCATCATTGTAGCCATTGCCGCAACGCTTGCAAAACTGTTTCACTATTTTGTCATTCGTGGGTCTCGTGTTGTCATGTCTGATAAGCGTCTGGCAGCCCTTGACTCGGAACGTGAGCGCGTGGACAAGTGGGGGGCTCTTGCACTGTTTATCGCCGCGGCCTCTCCTGTTCCCGATGATCCACTCATAGTCTATGTGGGTCTCACAAAATACAGTGTTTCCAAGTTTGTCGGGTTCTATTTTGTTGGGAAGGTTGCAGTGACCTTGGCTGGAGCCCTTATTGGTTCCACAGTGAGCAACTACTTTGAATCGATGCCCATTGTGCTGGCCTCTATCGCTCTTACTGCATTGATCACGGGCATCCTCTTCAAACGCAAGACCGAAGGCGAGGAGTCGGACATGCTACAGGATCTTCTCGAAGAAGAGATATTTGACTCAGACGACGATGACGCGGGAGCCGAGGTCGCTGACGATGACGATGATGGCAGTGAAGTACCGCACAACTCTTAAGAGATAGTCAAATACTTGGCATGCTAACTTGGTGATTATAATGCCCGGAAAAAGCAAGATCGAGGTCAAATGTAAAAAGTGTGGTAAGGTCTTTGAGGCTGAGGTCATTGATCATGTGGATCTCCACGAAGACAGAGATCTCATCAAACAGGTGAAGTCCGGGAAAATAAATCGCGTTGTCTGTCCGAAGTGTAAAAAGGTCATGTATCTTGACCGGAGCATCGTTATCAATTTCGACCCCGACAATCTCATAGTCATTTATGATCCCGCCGCCACTACTCAAGAGGCTCGGGATGTCATCATGCGTAACTATCAGGGTATTGTGAGTTATAATGAGATTCTAGAGGAAGTGGGCCAAGACACTGAGTTCAAGATTCTCAGCGACAAGGCCCAGCTAAAGAAACTGATTGACAAATATATCAAAGAGCACAACACGTGATCAGGAGCTTCTCTTACCGAGCAAGAATTCCTCGACCCAGCGTTCAGCCTTGTACATAGTTGTCGTGACCGGAGGCATCTTGAATCCATAAGCGGATAGTGACTCCAGTGTGCCTTTCACTCCTCTTTTGATTGCCAGCTTTGTCCCACGGATCACATCAAAGAGCACTGGTCCTGCATTAGGTCCATCAGTAATCTCCATCCGGATGTCGATGATGACCGGCGCACCACCGAATTGGCGGCCATGAATATAGAAGTATGATTCTCGCGCGTTGTCCATGAATGGGACATAGTCTGAGGACCCGGCTACGAGAGGTGCATCATAGGGGAGATCCTGACTGATGGCATTTGTCTTGACACCACGTTTACGCATGCGTCCCCTGTAATGTGAATCTAATGATTCTGCGCCACCACCTACATCCAACTGGTAACTCTTATCCACCTTCACGCCTCTTGCAACAAGTAACTGTAAGATACTTCTGTGCAGTATTGTTGAGCCGAGCTGGTCCTGAAGATCATCTCCCACAAGTGCTAGCCCTGCTTCTTCATACTTCATCGCCCACTCGGGATTTGATGCTACTGGGATCGGGGTGGCATTTACAAAGGCACATCCTGCTTTGAGAGCAGCATCTGCGTAGAAGGCAGTTGCCTCCTGTGAAGACCCTGGCAAGAGGTTAATCACAATTTCAGCGCCCGACTCTTTCAGCGCCTTGACCACATCTTCATCACGTGCATCAGAGATTTTGACGAGCGCTCTGAGATTATCATCTACACCATCCATTGGAGGGCCTTTCAGTACTGTGACTCCCGTCTTTGGAACATCTGCAAAATGCATGACATTATTTGGTTGCGCGAATATTGCCTCAGCTAGGTCATGGCCAACCTTCGTGGCAGCCACATCAAATGCTGCAACAAATTCGATCTCACTGACATGATATCCTCCAAAGTCAGGATGGCTTAGACCTACTAAGTCTTCATCATCTATCTTTGCATCCCTGTAATATTCCACACCCTGTACGAGTGCGCTGGCACAATTTCCAATGCCGATGAGGGCTACCTTGATCTTATCCAATAGGTTCACCTCTGCCTGTGGCTCTATTAGCCTATTCTCTCTCTCTATGGTGACCTTATAAGTTCTATGGCCATAGAATAGTTGGTGGTTGTAGGTCTCGGCTCTGTGTGAAAAGTCGGTGAGGTAATACAAAGGATTGTGACGGGTCCGACCACATCAGTGAGTTCACGCGGGTTCCGCGAACAACGTCGCGAGGTCCTGCTAAAGGTGCTCCTGCACAACATCGAGCGGCTCAACTTCCTAGAGTGTGACGGGAGGTGACTTTTCACACAGAACCGGTTTTTTTAGACTATGTGCGTTTAATTAGAATGGATTCTATAAGTCGTAGATAAGGCCTGCAATAGACTTGCAGTTTGAACGTCATTGACTAATTCCATAAAATACATCATTAATAGAATTCATCAAGCTGCAATTATCATACACATATCTGTTCTTTAGTAGTCTTGCGAAGGTGCAATATTCCACAATTACTCAACTCACAATCAAACAGCTATACTCTGATCTCTTCTCCATCTAATGTTCCAAGGAAGTCTTCCAAATAATCAAAGGTTGGTACCCCAGTAAAAATTGATTGTTCAGGATCGTACAGATTAGAAATTTTCAGCTCGCCTTCAGAAATGAATTCGGACTTGAACAGCTGCACACCTACCACATATTTTTTCTGTTCTAATTTCCATATCTTCACAAGTAGGGGTGAGGCTCTTCTTTGAGTATTCTTGCCCTGTACTATGGCCTTTTTACCAATGGATTGGAATTGAAACTGGTGTGGTAAACCGAAAATTGACCCTTTAGGTGTTTTATGTGTATGTGATGCTGATTTACCTGATGTCTGAAATACGGCTCTAACTGCTGTATAATCCTTTGTAGTCCGATAGCTGTATTCTTTACCTTTTCTAGTTCTACGCGTATGTAATGTTTTCGGATCCTCTCTAAAAGATCGAATACGAGAACCAATAAAATCAATTGCATCAAAAGCGCTCTCAAAAACCTGATCTATAATCTTTAATTTCCAGTAGTTGGGAGAAATTATTGGAAATGCAGGAAGTGTTTGGTGGGTAGTTTGTTCATTTATTTCAAAGATCTTGAAGCATTCTCGAATATTGGTTTCTAAATATTCGACCAAGCTTTCACAATCGTTCGGATTTTCAAATTCGAGTTCTGAGTTAAGATTCTCTGTTTCTGAAACCATGAAGCTACCAAAACCCTTTCTGCTTTTAGCTCCAACATTTCCCAAATTAAAAAGTAACCATATTGTAGATTCGATTTTATTTTTTTCTTCGGCCGATAATGAATGCGGGTATAACAATTCCAATTCGAAATTGCTATCAATATCAATGTACGGTCGATTCTCTATTCCATATGTGAGATATTTAATACCTTTATTACGCCTTGTTTTCTCCTTTATATTCCTCTTTTTTTTAATCTTGGGTGATTTGACTCGAATTATAATCTTACTTTTTGCTCGGGTGGATCCCCATATACGATTTTCTTCTTTCGTTACGTTCTCAAACTCTTGAGAACTAGACGAATAAATTGCCCCTCCTTTTATTGCTCTGAACCACCATCTCATTAGTCCTTTCAAACTAGTTGGTCTTAATGGATTATCCTCGATGATTCGTTGATCCGCACCTGCAATAAATGTAGGTGTAACTGATGTGAGTTTGAAAATTGCCCTATCCACGATTAATTCCCCTTTGCGGAGTTATATTGATGTTGTAGAATTGTCTACATATATCTTTCTGGATTATCTTCGTTGATGTCATTTCATGAACGGCGAATTTTATTAATTAAGTACTGCTTTCTTAATCCACTTATTTATGTATAATAAATGGCTTGTCAATAGTTTTGCATAAATTTCAGGCTCTGTGTGAAAAGTCGGTAACATAGTGAGTGTGAACCAAATGAACACTATTTTCTGTTCGGATCCAAAACTCTTCGGGATTCATTCTGACTTGTATGATCTATGTCTGGACTTTTCACACAGCTCCTAAATTTCAAGATTATTTTAATAGCCGCTTTACGAAGGCCGTATTTTTTATAATATCGCTTATAATGTACATAAACCGCGAGTATATATTTTAATATAATGGAAAAATTAATAAACCACTGGAAACCTATACGATTATAATAGCTGTATCTGGTGGGAGATGTGGCGGATATATTTAATGAATATTTATCGAAGGTTACGAATTATCGGATAGTGAGCGATGGGGATCTCGATGGGATATTTGCGACAGGATTTTTGCTACAGTATTTCGAACAGATTGGACAATCCGTACAATACGAATATCCTGCACCTAAACTAATCCGTGGGATGGAAGTTTCTAATTCGATTCTAATTGAGTTGCCTCTCACGAAGGGACTTGTCTATAGAGGGACAAATTTGTTGATTGATCATCACAATGAGGCTCCACATCTTCAGCTGTACTCTGGAGCAACACTTGTTTCCTCGTGCTCGTTAGATTTCGACGTACGGGCAGTTACTGAGGTCATTACTTTTTTGATAAAAGATAGAGTGACTTTACCAAAAGAAGCAGAATCTGTGCTATCAGCTGTTTCTCGAATTGATCAGGGAATATATGAATCGGATCTCGATTTTGATCTACATCATGCTTACTTGCTAGAGATTGAGAGTTCACAGATGCGTGCACGAGTTACGGAATGGGTACGTCGAAATCAGTGGTCGAAGATAATCGATTGGGCGAATGACGCACGGCACAAATGGCAGACAGTACAGCAGCATGTGAGCGAATTTGTGCGTGCAGCCTTACCCGTGATAGATAATGCGGTATATTTCACATATGGTGAAGGATCAATTGAACGATCGGCAATGCGTGATGCAATGTTGCAACTTGAAACGGAGCATCCGATTGTCGTTGCAGTACAGATGGGAGAAGATGGATCTGTTTCTCGGATCAGTATTGGGACAACTCGTGAAGATATTGATCTAACTCCCATGTTTGATTATTTGCGTTCCATCCCCGGTGTTACGGCAGGTGGTCGCAAGAGTATAGGCGGTGCTCAATTTCCCGAAAATTTACCTCTGTCTACTGTTATTGAATATCTATCAGAGGCATTGAATCAACTTGTTATGGAGGATTCATGAGATGTCCGATAATCTAAATGAACAGAGCTTCGAGCTTGGCGATTTGTACATCAATACGCGATTGCCTAATCTAATTGAGATTGACAATATTGAGTTGTTTCATGGTGTTGATTTATCCGAACTTCATATTACTTTTACAGAAAAAAAGAAGGACAAATCCGATTTGTTCAAAGATCGACTCAAACTATTTGGATTAGCTTCACGTTACATGGTGCGTCCTTTTGGTGTTCGTTTTGAAAGCGTTTCAGAATCGTCCAGTGATGATGTTGTACTCCGAGGAGTCCTTCCTGAAATTGAACTGTTTCTAAATCAGTTGATCGCATGTGCTGGTTATGAAGAGATTAAGAGATTATCAGAAGAGGTATTTTCTTCTCTGGAACTAGTAGATGATAAATCATGGGCTGTGTTAGGTCCCCTCCTGAATGCTAGTGTTATTACAATGCGCAATAAAGCTCGGTGGTTAGCGAAAAAGCCCACGATTCCTGTTCCAAAGGTAAAACTTCCAAAGGATACTAACGAGTTTTTCAGATTAATTGGGCTTTATCAACCATCACCCGTTTCGTATGAATGTGTCTTTGTTGCTGTGGGCTTCATGGATTCTCTTCAAATGGGATCTGCTGTCGATACAATCATTTATAGTATAGAAAAGAATCTGTTTGAAATTTCGGATAGGCTCTACTTGATTCATTCAGAATATAGCAAGTCGAACGCAGAGAAGATGTGTGACCTTTTTCGGGCAAAGAAGCTTATTCGTGAACGGAAGTTGGAAGTATCTACACTCCTGCAATCAGAGCTTGAATCTATCCAAAAAGTTCAACTTCCAACGGCATTGGTTATTACCCCGTATCCAAAGGATCTGCTCAAGGGATTATTATTATTTTTTTGCAAAGTTGGGATACCTTCACCTGATATTTACTCCATTGGAGCTTATTCACATCCATCTGATAGTAAGGTATTGCGTGTAGTATCACTTCTCGAGTGGGTAGGTTCTGTAGATGATTATGTGGGGGCTGAGTGATTATTATGAAATTGACAAGTATTACCTACAAACTTGTACCACAGAAAAAACACCGTAAATTGTTTCAGCGACTTCTCAGTGCGTTAACGTTGCAAGGTTCTAATCGGTTCAAAACAATAGGTGGAGTCAATAGCATATTTTTTACAGGATCATTCGATGGTCTAATAGTCAGAAAAAATATGCTACTGGATTCTCCTGCAATTAACAAAGAATTAGGACATGAATTGGCGTTATTACGTAAGGTATTTGATAATCCGTTGCTACCTTTTGATTCAGCAATATCACTCATTTCGAGAAGTGATGCGCCATCATCACTCACATACATTTGTGAATCAATCGTTCCTGATCCTCCATCCGATGTTGCAGTTACTGTGACACATCCTCTTGCTATTTTGCCAGCTTTGTTGAAGAGTAATAGGATTGGTCTAAGTCTTGGAATTGCATGCTGCCAGAGTATAGTCGCACTTGAGAGGATGAAACCCGGTCAGGTTGAGGCTGTTGATCTGGCTGTAGCCGTTGCGAGTGTTCTCATCGACATGGCACGATCTGCTACTACAAGCCCTACACAACGATACTTGACATCTGCAAGATGGACCGACCTGATTTCTGATAGATCGCCTAGTGAAATTATGGCTATCGCAAATGAAATCTCTCTTTGGAAGGAAAAGTCGATTGATTCATTTCTTCTCCGTCTGAAGACTGAATATGAGCAAGTGAATTCAGTTATCTTCGGAAGAATTAGATCATGTTTGATGGAATCTGATCGTAATGATGGTGGTTTCCATTTTCAGAGTGTAGTAGCTGCTCTATCAGAACAGATGAATCTATTCGATTTCTATCATGTCATAGATAAGCGGATTCCTCTCAAGATTCTGTATACTCCCTTGACCCTCTATACTCGCCTGCTTCTTGAAACTTTGATAGACGTTTTATGCAACAAACACAACAATGTAGAATTTCAATTTCATGTTGGTCTATTGCCTGTAATGGCTAATGTTCTTCTGGACAAGGTAATAGATAGCAGTAAAAAACCAGTTCTTTATATTTCAGGAGGTGGACAGCTGAACTATCTGATATCATTTAGTTTAGAGAAAAAATATCGTGACGATATTATAGTTAGAACTCGTCCCTGTCCGTCTTAGCACTATTATTTAACAAAATGGAAATTTTGACTGTTGCTAGCACTTACTGTAACTTGGTTTGAATTAGATGAATTGCAAAAGGAATATTTTTTTATCCTGTTCGGGATTTAGGCCCTTGTTCCATTGACTGGATCCATCTAGAGGTATCATTTTTTGTCTTCATCCACTTACCAGTCTCTAGATTCCAGTCATCCAACCAATTTGTGAGATTCCATGATCCCCACAATCGGTTACCCACAAGTATTGGTTTTGGACGTGGTTGCAGTCCACTAAGGGCCCTAATCAGACCGTACGTGCCCCCGGGAGGAACCTGCACACGCATAAGCAAATTCTCCTTCTGATCGTATTCAATGTTGCATCTCGGCAGTCGGAGTCCAAGAGCTGATACACAATGTACAATTTCTGGATTTTCGCTCGTGATAATGACCTCTTCAACGAGACCTATATGTTGGACATCCCAGAACTTTCGAATCACATCTAACGCTCTTAGTTTCCTTACATGCTGGATGATTGTTTCATTTCTCGATTCCAGTTGTTCTCTAAGTTCCCGGATGGTTTTGTATCCTCTCTGAAACAGGTCAAGAATTTTGAGGTCGAGTGAATCCAGTTCTAAATCTTCTGATGGTGATGAGTAGTGTATTTGTGGATATACAATTGCTAGGTCATCGCGCTGCATCATTTCAGATTCCATTTGAAGCACTCCCCAGTTGATATCCCATCGGCCTGCTTCATGGTTGTAATCATCAAAGTTCAATAGAGTAGCAGCCTTAAATCTCTCAAATATCTGGACATCTAAATTGTAAGTTCTCGCTTTATTCTTTAGAACTCCAAGATATCGGATATTTTCATAGTTGTTTGGAATACATAATGTGGCTAGAATTCCTCCGTTTCCCGTCAGTATTGGTGCCGTTGAATATACAAAAGGACACCATCTAAGTAAAAACGAAACATCGATTTGGGAGTCTTTAGGTGGTTCGATGATAATATTGTACAACCGAATTCCGATTTTAGAGAGCACCACATATTCAAACTCAGTGAGGATATCACGCTTTTTGAGAGATTTGATAATCTTTCTTGTCCATTGAGGAGAGTGTCTTAATCGATCAGAAATCACTTCGATAGTTTCATTAGAAGACTTCATCAGTGCATCAATCACAAAACATTCCATCATCTTGAGGTGAGCTGAAGTATTCATAATATATCTATAGAGAAACAATGCCCAATCGTCAAAATCCGGAATAATTCTATATTTTGCCATTTTTTTAACTGAGGCGAGTAAATCCGCAAACCCTTTGGAGCCACGTAATTTTTCAAGGACTTGTAGCGATTCTTGAGGCTTGTAGGGATATCCCTTTGAGGTCTTGCGTGGTGGATTGACTTCTTTCCATTTATCAATCCAGATCTGTTCATGCTGCGAATCAATATGTTGGCGGCCATATTCCCAAGCAATATCGTCGGCTGCAATTGTATCGATGAAATCGGTGGGGATTGCATTGTACATCACTTCTCTGGCGATGACGGCTTTAAGGATTCCATATTGATCATGTGCTTTTCTGTTAATCGCTATACTTTCTTCAACGATTGAGGTAGCAATCAGTGAGTCGATATCGCAATCATCATTGTCGATAATTTGGATTGATAATTCGTTGGTTGATACGTGCAGGTCAAACTTGTGTTTAATTTCTCCTGATAGTTCAGTCCACAACTGTTGAACGATCTCATCGATTGTGCCTATTTTCAAATCTGAACTCTCATCTCCATTTCAGGAGTCATTTTCTTTCCAGTGTTTGGACAGCCCAAGGACAACTCGGCCAAGCTTGGTGATACATATTCCCTTTTTTTCAGATCCAGTTCTTGGATCTTTTGTGATATATCCCCAGTCACGAAGCATATTTACGTGTCGGCTTATTGATGAAGCTCCCAACTCCATGCGAGATCCAAGATCTTTCTGAGATTCCACACAACCGCCTGCTTCTATCAATTTTTCAAGAATTTTCCTTTTTGGGGTTTGGAGTTTTTCTCTTTTGATAGGTTCAATCTCTCGTACTCCCTTCTCCTCCCCTTGAATCTCAATAACCAGATACAGTTTTGCGTTGATATACGCCGCAGCCATGACCAATGCGGCTGTCATCACTCTTGTTCCTAATGAAGGGTTAAATCTAATCTCCCACCCTTGATGTTCAAGAACAATTTCTAATGCAGTAGCAAGCACATCATAGTAATCCCACGGATCAACTGGTCTTAGTTCGACTGTGAACGCCTTCTCAATTTCCTCTTTTACTGCTTCTGCATTATCTTTTGTGTCTTCACTATGTAGAAGGACAAGCTTGTTCCCCCCAAAATGCCGAATGACATAGTCCACTCTCTGTGTTCGATGAAATCCCATGCTCGCTATATGAACGACTTTCCTCAATTGACCACTTCCAGTTCTAATTCGAAATTCGAATTCACCCTCAAACTGTCCTCGTAATTCTCGAACTTTCTACTCATTGTTTCGTTAGTCTTTGATGTTAATGACTTTTTGATAACAATGGCGTTCGAGACACACTATCAGTTCCCGGGCGAGCCACAGGATCCACCTTGGTAGGAATAATCTGTGGCACGCGATAGGGCTCTTTGAGCCCACCTAGTTTCCCCTGCGGGCCCACGGTCTATTAGACCGCGGGGCCCCTTTTTTTTGTTTCTGGTTTAAGTCTTGTATTTTCTAAAGTTTGGTCACAATTGGAAAATCCGTGCGAATCCGGATTATTTACTAACCAATATCGGGTGTTTATTTAATTAATTGGAGTCGGATTTTATCTCGGGAACCATTTAGTGTCGAAAAATATTGATGTTATTTCTGTTTGTTTCCCGTAAAGCCGAAAAACGGCGGTTATTAAATAATATTCTCAAAGACCCTCTCCAAAACCGTGTTTTGGGGCAGTTTTTTCGGGTTATATCGATGGTGTTGTATTATATAGTAACTCTTGCCTGATGATAAATTATGAATGTAGCTTCATTCGATCTGAACTGAGCTACTAGGGCATTGGCGGAAAGGTAGCAAGGGGGGTCCCTTCCCCCACGCAATCCTGCTTGGAGATACTACCTTCCTAGATGGATTCATGACATGAAACTTGAACTTGAATAACAAAGAGGAGATGGATCAATGTGGTTGAAAGGTTGATTATCGAAATTGAACTACTGGCCCCTACGTACCTCGGTGGTGCATATCAGCAGCCTGAGATTAGACCGTCATCAATCAAAGGGCTACTACGCTTCTGGTTTAGAGCGTTCTATCCTGATTTTCGTGAGAAGGAAGGTATGTTCTTTGGCGATGCAGGAATTCAGGGTATGTCTCCTTTTAGATTGCGGATCCGAAGTCCATCCAAGTATCGGATTTGTTATATTGGATTACAACCCGACGCAACACAATCACCTTCCTGCATCCAAGACAAGGCCCGGTTTCGAGGAATTGATTATCTCACTTTCCCGTATCAACTGAAAGATTCTAAACGAAATGCAATCTCTCCGAGGCAGCGAATTACTTTCGAGCACATTTTCTCAGAGAGAACGGTAAAGTCATCTATGTGGGGCGGGCTCAAATTAGCATTAATTACATCTTGGTGGGGGCTCGCAGCATTAGGAGGTATCGGTGCACGATCTCGACGTGGTTTTGGTTCATTTATGATTACTAACACTGAAAGTTCTTGGAAGCAAACAAAGATTCTATCGGCAATCTCGGAGAAGAAAGAAGTGAATTCTTGGTGGGCAGGATTTACCCGATCATTATCAAAAATTCTTAAAGCATTAGGCACACATCATTCAGATGATTTTCTTACAATTGGCTCAGGCACGAAAATTGCATTAGTTGGTAGAAATAATCGTGGTTTCAAACAGTGGGATTCCGCACTAGACTTTTTTGGGGTCGAACTGAAACGATTTCGAAGTGGAGATACACGTGGTGTTGATTTACGTCCTGAAGAAAAGGCGTCTTTTGGACTACCAATTGCTGGCAAAACTCTTACTGTTGAAGGAAAGGAACATGTACGTGGTGCCTCACCTCTACTTGTCAATGTCATCAGGATTGGTGGTGAATATTACCTTCTTGTAACATTGACTCGCAGTCCGGTTCTCCCTAAAGGTGAACCGCTCGTCATTGAGAAAAATGGACGTACAAGAGACTCTGCTATCAAACGTAAAGCAGTAGAGGAGTTCTTTGAAGTGTTCACATCAGACAGTCTCAAGGAGAAGACGATATCATGAAATCATTGCATATTCATTTTGGACCTATTCAGCCGTTTATAGCGAGTGCACGAACGACACGTGATCTGTGGGCAGGATCATTTCTGCTATCAACACTGTCTCTTGAAGCCCTTAGTAAAGTTGAAAGCACAGGTGCAACGATTATCCGACCACAAGTCGCCACATTAAAGGATAATTCATCAACAGGGTTCGGAGATATCAAAAAGAGGATTGGTTTGTGTCCTAATTATTTCGAGATCGAGGTTGAAGATTCTGAAGTCCAGTCCGTGGCCAATGCTGCATTTACTGGCTGGAACAACTTTTGGTCAACCGTAACATCCAATGTTCTTGATCTTATAGAATCAAAGGTTAAAATTGACGAAACTTTTCATGAGATTTGGGATCGACAGGTCAGCAATCTATGGGAGCAATATTGGGCTGTAGGAGGATATATGCAATTACGGCGGCGTAAATCGGCTCGTTCATTTGACTATTCTGCAGAGCCTGGTGAGAAGTGCACTCTTTGTGGTAATCGTGAAGTGCTTCATCTCCAAGATGGTTCTAGACGAGGTATCCGTAGTTTTTGGTCAGATCTTTCGAAGAAACTGGGACCACATATTTTGAAACAGGACGGCGTGGAACGTCTGTGTGCCGTCTGTCTTACAAAGCGGAATGTAATGAATATACTAAGTAAACTATCAAAAGCGGATAATATTCCGTTTCCTTCAACTGCTTCGTTTGCCACGATAATATGGCGATTGATGCTGCTTTCTTCGGATAACCAAGACTTGCAGAAAGCCATAGCGGAATTTTTGAAAGCATTGAAAGATAATGGTGTACAACCACTATCGCATTTGTGGTGTGCAAAATTAAACGGTAAAATTCCTTTATTACTGAATTATGAAGGGGACTACTTTCTCTCAGAGAGCTATGATACTGATAAGATTCCCGATTTGACCGAATCTGCACGAAATGCTCTTCGATCGAGTTTTGCTAATTTGATGAAAGTTGTCCGTGTCGCAGGATTTGAAGACCCCCCCTCTTATTTCGCTGTTCTTTCAATGGATGGTGATGGGATGGGTCAGCTTCTGCAAGATAACCCCGATATGAAAAATGAACTCAGTGCAATCATGGCCGAGTTCGCAAAGAGTGTTCCGGGAATTATTGAAAAACAATGGGGTCGTGTTGTATATGCGGGTGGTGATGACGTTCTTGCTGTGTTGCCTCCAAGTGATGCATTGAGAATTGCTAAGCGTGTTCGTGATAAGTTTACGGAAATTATGCAGTCACTACAAGGGTTAAAGCGTGTCCCTACAATTAGTGCAGGTATTGTCTTAGCACCTCTAACGATGCCTCTACAAACAGTCGTCGGTAGATCACATTATCTGTTAGAAGAAATTGCCAAAGGCCACGTCGTCCCTAACTCCACTTCAACAGAAAATCCGCGAGAAAAAGATGCATTTGCTATCGAGGTATGGGATCGTGGTGGTCCTAATCTGCGTTTTGTGAAAAAGTGGGACCGTGATGAAGATTCATCGTGGGTTGATGAAATCTATGAACTGGCGGATAGACTCTCAAAGAATCATGAAGTTCCTCTAACTAACAGCTTTCTCTATTCGTGTGCAGATCTACTCAATCGGCAAGCCGTTGATGTGACCGATGCCGAAGTCATAGAGAAACTACTGACCGCAGATTATCTTCGAAGCCGTGATGAACGTATTTCAAAATTAAAAGAAACGCCAGACGGACTGGAAAAAGCTACCAAGTTGATTCATTCGCTCCTTGAAATAGCACAAGATGATACACGAAAACAGACGTGTCTTGTAGTTGATCACATACTGATGCTTAGATTCTTCGCTAACAGTGGGAGGCTGATATCATGATTCGTGCACTGAAATTTACACCTTTAGATGTATTATTTTTCAGGGATGGAACACCATTCAATGCTGGTGAGGGAGGCGCTGTCAAATCCCTCTTTCCGCCTACCCCCTCTACGGCTTATGGTGCAGCAAGGGCATTTCTACTTGAGGCATATTGTACTCACCTGAGCGACTATATTCGTCGAGGTTGTGGCGATTGTCCCGATTGTGAAACATGTTCAATCAAGGACATCGTCGGTCATCCAAGTAAAAGGAATGGGGCAATGGATATCATAGGACCGTATATTCGGATGGATAATCAGATGTACTTCCCTGCCCCGGTTGATCTTGGAATGAAAGAACAACACGACGCAAAAGCCCCTCTTTTCGAGACCAGAGTTCCGCGTGAACCAATTGAATGTGACTTGGGTAGTGTACGACTTCCGTCAATGCATCCTGATGTGAAACATACTCTTGATTCAAGTAACACAGTCGTTTCTGAAGAAGCATTGAAACGATATCTTGAAGGTAACACTGTCGTTAAAGAGGATGTAAAGGCTATCTGGGAATCCGTAGAGGGGCCGGGCACGCCTTCTTTAGTTTATGACGAGTTTCAAGTTGGGATTGCTATCGAACGTGATCGTCGAGCAGCAAAGGAACATCATCTTTATGCTATCAAGTTTGCTCGTCCTGTTGAAGGACTGGAACTATGGATTGGATTAGACGGAGTCACTCTGGACAAACCACCCCATAATGGAATACTGATGCGGTTTGGTGGCGAGGGGAAACGAGCTTTTGCTCAAGCAGTAGATGAGCATACTCTTCTCAAACCCGAAATCCATGGAGAACTATCGAAAACAGGCCACCTGAAAATTTTGCTGCTTCAACACGCAGATTTTGATGGTACGTGGCTGTTACCTGAGTTTGAGCAAATTACCGACGAGGATGGAATAACTTCTTGGCGGGGGAAATTGGGGGACTTTGAAATGAATCTAATAACCGCAAGTATAGGCCGACCTGTCTATGCTGGCGGATGGGACATGGCCGCGGGGCGACCTAGGGCTTTGAGAGCTCTAGTTCCTGCTGGCAGTGTCTATTACCTAAAGATCAATCCCGAGCAAGCTGAACAAATCGTACGCAAACTGCACGGCTCGAAGATTGGTCGCAATACAAACATTGGATATGGTCATATTGCACTAGGAGTGTGGAACGAATGAGTAGAACAAACGGAATTCTTGGGTTGTATACGGAAACATCACTGCATCCCGGAACTGGACAAAATGTTGGATCAATCGATCTACCTGTTCGCCGGGAAAAACATACGAGGTTCCCGTTCATACCAAGCTCGAGTCTGAAGGGCGCATTTAGGAATGTTGAATATTCGGAGGATTACAAAGAGATTCTCTTTGGTGCTGAACTTGGCAGCGCTAAGCACTTTGCTGGAGCATTGTCCGTGAGTGACGCCAGGCTGTTACTGTTTCCAGTTAGATCAATTCGGTATGGTTTCGTCTGGGTCACAACACCTTTTGTCTTGCATCGGCTGAGTCGTGATCTTCGGCTACTTGGTTTGGATGCACCTGAGTTCTTTACGAGCGAGGTTGTAAATGGAACCGCAATTGTCGGCGAGAAATTGGCCTCGAAAGACTCCATAATTCTTGAGGATATGATGTTGACAACAAAAACTGATGATCATCTGTCTGATATTGCAAAGAAGGTTGGCTCGCTTTGTTTGAAAGGGGAGGCCAACAAACCAATGCTGGACCTGCTCTTGGAAAAACTGGTCATTGTGTCGATGAATGACTTTGTTCATCTTGTACAATATGGGACAGAGGTAGTCGCCCGCAATCAGCTGAATGAGAGTAAAATCAGTAAGAATCTGTGGTACGTAGAGCTAATTCCGCGTGACAGTGTGTTCTATGTTGTTGTGAGTGCTGAAGATAGTATGCATGCTGAAAATCACAGTTCAGCGGACCTCTTTTCCACCTTTAAGGCAGCGTTTGATAGTAAATATGTCCAGATCGGTGGTCATGAAACATTAGGTCAGGGATGGTGCCTATCTACTGTAAACAGTGAAGACGATTTGATCACGTTTCTTGGGGAATCTTCTAGGGAGGAATAGATTTTGTCGAACGGAGTCCGGTTAACTCTTGAGCAAGAAGAAGCAAAATTTGCGTTAGAATGTATCGAGAAAGTAAAAGACAATATATTGGAGATTACAAGTAGTGAAAGAGTACAAATAAAATCATACCCCAGTGATTATCATCGATTTGCCAAGCGTCTTCCAGCTATGATTCTCAATAATGGACTAGGACCTACATTAGCGTTCATTAAAGCATCATCAGAAAAAGAGAATGACTCTAGCAAGGCAGCAGCTGCGATTTATTCCCATTTTACCCATTGGCTATGTAAATCAAGGCAGGTCTATCCCGAGGATAAAGATCTTCTCAAGAGCATTGTAAGCACCGAGATGTATACCTATTTTGAAGCACAAGATCTTGCACTTAGATTGGCAACATGGTTGTCTCGACTTGCTGATGCGTATCTTCCTAAGGAGTGATAAGAATGAAACATTTCGCAATTTACGAGTCAAAAAAAGTTTCAGAATTAATAGAATCCCCCGGAGGAAAAATAATAAATAATGCGGGTCTTTTCTTTGAAAGATATCCCTTGCTCTGGACATATAACGATTCTATTAGTGATTCTGATAAACCAGAAAAGACACATGATTCACTATCTAATAAATTCTTTAAACAGGTTATGTGGGCATTACGACATGCTGAGATTCATGACCAGTTGCGTATTTACCATAACCGGATTTCGACCATGGTACATACAATAGGTGGTCACTCGTTTGAACTGACGACAAGAAGCCGATTTGTTACAGGTCTGGGTGCAACACATCCTTCAGAAACAGGTTTTAGGTGGGATCATAATCTTGGAATCCCTGTTATCCCTTCATCATCGATTAAGGGAGTGTTACGGACTTGGTACAGGGACTATTCTCACGATTCAGATATTCTCGAGTGGCTTGGACCTGAACATAGTCCTGGAAACGATTCATCATCTGCGGGAAGTCTCATAATATTTGATGCAATTCCTCGAATCGAAAAGAAACGGTCAATCTTGAATTTGGATATTATGAATCCACATTATAGTAAGTATTACTCAAATCCTGAGAAGAATCCACCTGCTGACTATTATTCACCAGTACCCATTTTCTTCTTGACTGTTGCTCCTAATACAAGGTTTTCGTTTCATATAGCGCCTCGTCCGAATTGCGCTGTCGATTTAGGCAAGGTCGAGTCTACAATTCACGAAGCATTAGAGACAATCGGTATTGGTGCAAAGACATCTGTTGGATATGGTCAGTTTATATCCCGGTAAGGAGTTATCGACTATGGTAGGAGTAAAACGTATACGTCGTCGTGATTCGGATTCAGCAAAGCCCGAAAGGAATCACAGTTATGAAATAGACCCTTCCCAACTTGAAGCCTCTATTTTGGCCTATAGAAACCTACCAGAAGTCGATAGTGATCAAGCCTGTTACCACTTGATGAAACGAGTATCAGTAGGTCTCGCGGATATCTCCCGATACCTTGAACACTCGATTAAAAGTTATGAGTATTCAAGCCTATTCATTCTTGTTCAACAATTGAATACTAGAGTTGGAGATCATATTCTAAAGAACTATCCCAATGCCCGCTGGTGTAAAATTATCAAAACCGTTCCAAAAGGAAAAAAGAAGGCTCAATCTGTTCTACGTAGAGGTAAAACTTTACTCAGTCCTACTGAAGTGCCTGACGTTGAACCGTATATGGAAAAATTACCTTCGTCTGCACCTGATGAAGTAATTAATATTGTCCGAAATCAGGGCAATGATGAAAATGGATTTTTGGGATACCCTGTTGAAGTTTTAGATCTCCGATTCAATGCCCTTCTTTTATCTTCTGCACCTAATACTCGAAGACGTAATGAAAAATTCTGGGTCTGCTATATTCCTTCAGCATATTCATTGCGTAGATATCGTGATGCGGTCAATAATTTAATACACTCGCCAACAAACAATTTACGTCCACTTCTTAACTTATTTGAACGACGTGCATATGCTCAGTGGCCAGACTTCAAGCTAGTCAGAATCAACGATTGGCTATTTCTCACAGATCCAGATATTGGATCTGAAAATCCTTTTGAAGACTACGAAGACGATTGGGATTATCTGGACGATGGCTATCATGATGAACGGAGTTCTACGAGTGAGGCTCGAAATCCGTCAACATCTGATCAACGGAGATTTGTTCGGCTTGCACTGAGTACGCCAGATTTTGGATTGCTATGGGGTCCACCAGGTTCAGGTAAGACCTACACCATCATGGAGCTAATTTTTCAGGCTGTAAAACGTGGTTGGCGTGTTTTGTTCTGCGCCTCTACTCATGTTGCTATTGATCAAGCGCTTGAACGCTTACTTGCTAACAAAGATGCAATGAAATATATTGTACCTCTACGGATTGGAGATTCTGAAAAAATCAGTGATTCCATTAGAGAATATAAACTTGCACGAATTAGTTCCAAGTATCGCCAAGAAATAATGGATGATCTCCGCAAACAGCCCTCATTAACAGTTTCTCAGGAGAGATGGTTAAGTGCTCTCGGTTCCAAAGATGGAAATTATTGGATGGAACGTACTCTACTAGATTCTGCTAATCTCATTTGTGGGACAACCGTTGGGATTCTTCAGCATCCCGAAATTCGTAGAGGCGATTGGTTTGCACACAAACCAATGTTTGATTTACTGATAATTGATGAAGCTAGCAAGACCACATTTCATGAATTCCTCATTCCTGCTCACTTTGCTAAACGTTGGATTCTTTGTGGGGATCCTCGTCAGCTTTCTCCGTTTGTAGACGATAATAGCATCCAAATGTCAATTAAATCTCTGATTAGAGACGATTGGAAGCGTGAATGCTGTTATGACGTTTTCAAGGCGATCACTTATGAGAAAACGCAAATAGTTGTAATTAGTGATGATGAAGAGGTAAAGGCGGGGTATCTGACTCAGGTCGAGGCAAAAAATGATTCAGCCGAAAACCAAATAATATCTATTATTAACATTACTGAGGAACCAAAAAATAATGATGAATGGTTAAAGATTCTTGGTTCTCAGATTATTATTTGCAGCATAGATTTAGCACCAATTCTTGGTCGATATCTTCCAGGATCTGTAGATATCATTCGTGGAAACCCCAAACTTTTGGGATCGAAATTCATGGCTAGATATGAATACATGCAGCAAAGCGGAATGTCAAGGGAAATTGATGATACGTGGGACACTCTATTATCACGATATATGGGTTTTGAATTCTACACAAGAAACACTAAGGACGGATCTTTTGAGAACTATAGAGCAAAGAAAGAATTGCTATTGCCCGAATTTGATGGCAATTCGGATGAAGATTTAGATGATGACGACATCAGTAAAAAAACACGTCAACAGTTTGAGCGCAAGTTGGATCGAATTAGAATATGTGCGTATCCTAGTGTATTGGAACTACTGATTGAAGGATTTCGTCCTGAAAGTGAGTATGATAGCACATTGAATAAGGGATTTCCTAACGATGTTAAAAAAAGGAGATTAATAAAATTAAAGTACCAGTTTCGTATGCATCCTGAAATATCAGCATTTCCCCGTAAACAAATATATGATTCGAGTCAACTTCGTGATTCACCGGATATTTCTCAGAGGCGAAAGTGGAGCTATCCCGGCTACAGTTCAAGGGCACAATGGGTTGAAGTCAATGGGATTTGGAGTGACGACGTTAACAATGAAGAGATCTCGCAATTATTATCTGAACTTTCCAAGTTTGTAAGATGGACCTCAGACAATCCGCGTGATGATGGGCGAAAGTGGGAGGTGGCGATTCTATCATTTTATTCTAATCAGGTACATGCAATACTCGAGCGTATTATTAATGATTCAAAACTGAATCAAGAGGGTGCCACTGCTTTTTCAACAAAAAATGTTCATGTATTAGTGGGGACTGTGGATAGCATTCAAGGTAGAGAGGCAGATATTGTGTTCATTAGTTTTGTGCGTAACGGAACACGTGGTGTTGGATTTATTGAGAATCCCAACAGATTGAATGTTGCATTGACGAGAGCGAGATATCAACTCGTACTGATTGGGAATCGGACTTACTTTTCGAAACAAAAGCGATCTGCACTACTGAGAGAATTATCTAAACTGGAATCCGATTTGACTTATGGGGCTGATTAGAACGATGGCGAGTAAATCAATACAATTCAAGAGAAAAATCACTATAGAAAAATGGAGCGTCAATTTAACACTCAAAGAGTATGTTGATAATCCGATCTGGTTAGCAATTCTCGAATTAGCATATGAACATAAGCGGCATGTTACTCCGGCTATTTTGCATACCCAACTGTTGAAACGAAAGCTTCCCATAAAATCTGCTAAGCTGCTTATTGAACGTCTTGTCGAATTAGGGCTCTTGGACAACAAATATAAATTAACGGAAGAAGGACTCGAAACGTACGAGTCCAAGAGAATCCCGGATCCGCAAACAGGAACATATACTATCAAATTTGCAAGAGATTCCCTTCTCCCTCAAATTATTGTGGACTGCGAAGGACCATTCCCACCACGCTTTGACAAACGACGGATTAATAAAACACAAATTACTACGGATGAAATAGATACGTTGTTGTTTGATACCATCGGGAAGACAATAATTGTGGGTGCGTCCTCAAAGCCTATCCAAATTATGGAGGTTAAAGAAAGAGGAACTAAACTCGATACTGAATATGCAACCCTTCAGCTGATGTATTATCCGGACAAGTCGCCAGAATTATTGTTAATTCAATCTGATTCAAAAGGTATCAACATGCCAATACCCAAGAAACTGGCCTCGCTAAAATTTAAAGAAATTTGTAATATAGTTTATTCACAAATCAATGGCTGGGATAGAAAGACCGAAAAAGTGTTAGTACCATTCAAAGGCCTCGAACCATCAGAACGACGAACGTTTAGAAAGAGATTCACTATCAAAAGGCCTACTATACCAGACTATGGGACATTTAATAGCGTTTTAACTCCGCCTCTAAATATCGAGCCTCAATCATCAGCGGATGCCCAAGAATGGATTGATTGGTATATTGAAGATCAGTTGCCACCAACATATCTTCGTAGTCAAACCTATGCGAAGTTCATTACAAAAGTAAAACACACTTTTCCGACACGTTATGATGTTACAATACCAGATCGTCATACTCTGGCGAGAAAATTGATGAAAACTAACCGCACTAAAGGATGGTTGCTTCAAGCACCCATTGATCTATTGTTGAGGTGAATTAAATGACTCTGCCATTTGAAAAGAAATTTACATACCATGTTGACAATAGTGACAAGACTGTAACCTCAGCATGGTTCGGACGTGAAGTAAAGTCTTGGGAAATTGATTTGCAGTCACGGGTACTTATGGGTGGGAAGAGCGGTGGATCTCTAAAACGAAAAGTTTTGGAAATTATAACCAAGTCTAAAGAAGTCATTGCACTCTGCTCATTTATTCTGGGTGACAAGGAAATCATTGATGCATTAATGGATGCTGCTGGTCGAGATGTACGTGTATATATTTTGACTGCATCAGAGCAAAGACTACGACAATCCATGTCTAACGATCCTGATGACTTACAGGAACGAATGAGAAAAGAGCACGAATCTATGTTGGATTTGCTTGCTGGAACCGTCTTGCTTAGAGATGCAGAAACACATGCCAAATTCATTATTTCTGATTCAAAGACCGACAATCGTATGGGTGTTCTTTCTACAGCCAATTTTACAACTGAGGCCTTTGAACATCCCGAGTTAGGAGTGGTTCTAAACAATGCAGAAATATCCCATCTCTACAAGATTTTTGTTTCTGCTTGGTGGACTTTAGCAGAGCATGAACTACTTGGTAAAAAACGTTTGAATAACATCCGACCTATTGTGCCCCCTATTGATGATGATGTAGACAGATTGATTTCTCAAATTGGTTCCTTTAGGATAACATTTCCCCACCGCAAGACTTCCCTGCGTGAAGAAATCATACGACTGATTCGAGAGAGTGCTACAACTATTTACATTTCAACCTACGGAATCTCAGACGATGACGATGAAGTATATACACAGCTTGAAGATGCTCTAGCATCGGGTAAATCAGTAAATCTTCTTATCCGACCTAGGGCAAAAACGACTCCGATTGTAGAACGGCTCGTACGTAAAGGCGCAGAAGTCAGAGGCCTAGACTGGTTGCATGCAAAAGTAGTTGTTTCGGATACGGTCAAAGGTGTGAATGCTCTGATAATGACCGCTAATCTTGAGAAAATTAGTTTGCAGGATGGATATGAGGTGGGTTTCATCCTGCCGAAACGTCATGCAGTTACACTCTTGAAGATTATAAAACATTGGTGGGATAATGCGAATTGGGACTACGCTCTATCAAGAAGGTATCGTGACTGCGTAGGAAAGTATATGATTTTTCATAATGGCCAACCTGAACAACGTACAATCAAAAAGAAGCGTGTCGTAGATCTTGGTGAAATTGCCCTAGCTGACCTTGCGGATTATTATTCGTTCAGACCTAATTTTCCTGAAACAAATGATGCCATTGCGGTGACGTATCAATGGAAGATTACTCCACCAATTCTACCCTCAATATGCAAGCCAATTACTGATTCTAAATATCCACATCTATCACTATGGGAGCGGAAAAAAGGGAAGTTGTACATTGCCATTAAATCAGAGAAGGAACTCAAAGAGGTGTTGAGTGTTGATCGTCCTCCAAATGCTAAAATTGTACTTCATACCGAGTAAAAGAAATATCCGCCAACTATTTGAACGGAATTATATTATATGTTAAGTTGTTTGTTAATCTAACGTAAAATCTGTACTTATTTAACAGGTATGATGAATCATTGATTACTCGGTAGTTGAATTGTTCATTCGGGTAGCATGTGTCCGTGGGGGATATAACAATAATTCTATGGTGACTAACGGTTGAGCACAATTGCCATCCGACTCAACCATCCACTATCGTCCTTGTTTCTAGTTGATAGCCGAAGACTTTCAGTATCCCAGCTCTCACCTTTTTTCCCCTGCCAAATCCCTTCGATAACAATCCATTGAGATTTACTCCACCGTAGTCTGATGACTCCCATTTGAACTGCAAGAACATATAGTAAATCACAGAGGTCGTTCCAATGTGCACTGAATCTTTGATTAGTAAGTTGTTGCCGATCCAATCGAACCGCCATTATCTCTTGGTTAACACATTTGCTCACAAAGTCTGTGTCCTCACTAATTGCAAGAATATCGATTCTATTTTGTTGTGAATGGCGTGCAAGGGCATTGATAATTTTATCATCTGAAACGGCAGAGGTTATCCTTACACACCTTGGACTTGCTCTCATCTTTTTTGATTCAACATCCCCGAGTCGGAAAATTCTGTCCTTTGTCGCAAGCTGGTTCGTGAAATTTCTAAAATTATACCAATCTACTGAAAACAGTTTTTGCAAATCTACAATATCCCTATTTCGATATTTTCTATCGTATTTTTTTATCTCATCTATTATCCCTGTTGTAATAATGTATCTGGCTCCACCAGTTCTAAGTAATTGTTTTTTACTTTTTATAGATCGTTCGAGAATGCTATAGTATCGCCGATTCAATGCAACTGTGTCAAAGGCAATCCAACAAGGTTTTTCTCCACTATAGACATCTCTTGAAAGAGCCTCTTCTACCTTCTTTAGCAGTTTATCCCATCCTTGTGGATTGACTACTCCTGATGAAAACAAAGCCTCAGTAACCTTTGCATGTTTAAATTCGTATTTTTGAGCGTTTTTTGTAAAGTCCTCAGGTGATACTGTTTTTATTATTTCCGCAGTTGGTTTGTTGCGTGAAATCTTTATTTCAAAAAGTGGTGCAATACTAAACGGAGTATCAATCTTGAATTCTATGACTTCATTAGATGCCATCCAATTCAATATAGCTATTAATTTTGGAGCCGCCAACTGTACATACTTCATGTTGTGACCCCCCTCTTAAAGTCAACAAGCTTCACGAATGCTTCGGGGATTAGAGGATAGTCTCGATTTGTATATGCATCGTCTAAAAGGTGAAGGTAAAATATCGACTCGACGTTTTCGGAAATTCCGACTTTGAGACCTATTGCTGAAGCAAATTTACGTCCGGGAGTAATATCAATGACGCGCGGTTTGTTTGAATGTGCATGTACCTCTTTCTGAAACTTTTCTGCAAAACCGCTGTAATCTATTTCGTTGCACACTTCAACACTCAGACGGATTGACAAATCATATGCTTCATTGAATTTCTCTAGCCACTTCTCAAAATTGGAGAACGCCAAGTCAAGTTGATCGATGATTCTTTGCTTTCCGCTTTCCGGAATCAATCTAAATAAAATAATCTTGTTTGGTTGCCAGTTGTATTTAAGGTATGCCGCCCATATTGTATTAAGAACCGCATGTGGACTTAATCCAATTGTAGTAAACCAATACCCCTCTGTCATAACCTTAACTCCTTTGTAATTAGCTATCTTTGAACCGTTATCCTTCAAAAAGATTTTGAGCTGTTTGGCCCTGTGTGAAAAGTCGATGAATGTGTATGAATCCTCTCGACCTGTATCACATGGTGCATTCGGATTCAAGACTCCACATACATAGTTTGCATTGATCCGTTCATGACTACAGACTTTTCACACAGATTCGTAGGTCTCGGAAAGCTTATCTGCTTTGGGGCCCATATCTTTCTTGGACGGCGGATGGACTTCATGCCGCTTGGTGGTAATAATATCCCACTTTGGCCGTGACTCGTGCACCGATCCGAATGTCCGTAAAATGAGGAGATTCGGCTCTCACCCAAGTGGTTCAGAGAGAGGTGTTAAAAGCGCGAGGTGTGGAGAAAGTCACGTTCATCAGATGTATGAATACGAGTCTAAGAGCCTTAAGGCACGATTCGTAGTCTATCCCCGTCCACCTTCTTCTATTAACGCTCGAAGTTTCCACTCTTGAGTATGAATACTTGTCGATCATCATTTCTGTCGTGAATCTTTTTTCGCGAGTCGTAAAAATCCATAACCTTAAAGCACATGAGATAAGTATGAAATGTAGGCAAGGCTGCCATTCAAACTGTCTACCTGTTACCTCTCTGGGGGCTACTGGGCGTGACTCTTTGTCTAAACAGCTCTGCTGATTCATACCACAGTGAACAACCATGAGTGAAGTTAGAGAGCCCGTTTTGGCTACTGTTTCAGAACTGAAACCGAGAATGAAAAATCTCACAGTATCGTTCAAAGTTATTGAGAAAGGTGAAGCCCGCGAGGTGGTCTCACGTAAGGATCAGAGCACCCATCGAGTGCTTGATGCAGTTGTCGGTGATGGGACCGCAATTGTTACAATGCCACTCTGGGATGATACCATTGACCAAGTTGAGAGCGAAAAGAGCTACAAGTTGGAGAATGGCTATACTACCCTCTTCCAAGGACACCTCCGATTGAATATTGGCAGATATGGTGTTCTCAGTGAGGCTGAGGAACCGATTGAGACCGTAAATACGGAACTTGATATGTCTGAACAGGAGCACGAGCGTCCTGAACGCCGCTATTACTCTGGAGGAAGACGTGATTCCTACGGTGGGTACGGTGGCGGTTCTCGCGGCGGTGACTATCGCGGTCGTGGCGGTCGAGATCGACGCGGCGGCAGGGACAGAGGCCGTGGAAGACGCTACTAGTTTATGAAATAATCGCCGGGATCGATATTTTCTCCGATCCCGGGGACTCTCCCTCCTTTTTCTATTCCATGTTATTTTTTGGTCTTGGACTCAAGTGCCTTGACCAGAATATCGACCACATCCAATGTTCCAAGTTGGATGCCTGCTAGTTCGGCTCCCGAACTAAGGTTGGTTTCACAGAATGGGCATGCTGTCGCGATAATATCCGCACCTGTTGCTTCAGCCTCTTTGACTCTGCTTGCAGCAATTCGTTTTGAGAGATCAGAGTCGTAGGAGCGAAGACCACCTCCCGCACCACAACACTTTGCTTTGTCGTGGTGTGTTTCCATCTCGACCAAAGTGACACCTGGAATTGCCGTGAGAATATCTCTTGGAGAGTCGTAAACGTTCATCTCACGACCGAGGTGGCAGGGGTCATGGTAGGTGATGGTCATCTCCTCGTCCATGTCTGTAGGTTGAAGTCTGCCCTGCTCAATGAGTTCTTTGGCGAGATCTACAACATGGACGACCTCGGGCATCTCTATCCCAAGTTCCTCATAGTCCTTCTTCAAGGTCTTGAAGCAACCCGCGCAGGAGACAATGATCCGTTGTACTCCGGCCTCTTTGAATCTCTTAGCGGCCTCTTGGGCATTCTCCACTGCCTTGTCCATTTTTCCGGTCCTCATCATGACCGATCCGCAGCATGGTTCATTCTCCATCACGGCGAAGTCTATGCCTGCGATGTGAAGGATACGTGCAGTGTTCCTTGCAACACGCGGATTCCGAAGGGCTGCTGTGCAACCTGCAAAATAGATGGTCTCACCAGTTGTCGGGATCGAAAAGTCAAGTTCTCTGGTCCATTCCCGTTTTTTGTCAGCAGGCTCATCATACGGATTGTCTTTCTCAAAGATATTGTCCGCCAACGAGTCCCTCACTTTGATAGGCACATCAAGAATCGCTCGAACTTGTTCAATGACTCTGTTAGGTTCGAACTCTGCGGGGCAGATCTGTGTACAGTTTCCACACAGGGTGCATTGGAATAACGCCTCCGCATTCTCGGCTGTCTTTTCGAGTCGTCCTTCTACGAGCGCCAATGCTACCATAATCTTGCCACGCATGGCATCGGTCTCAAATCCACTTGTATTCTCCCAGACGGGGCAAATCCCATTGAAGCCTTTTGCCTCATAGACCGCCTCTCGGCAGAGACCACAGCGGCGACACTGGAGCATCTCTTCATGAAGTTCATCGATGTCAATCTGTGCCATTATTCTTCGCCTCCTAGGATATGCGGATTCAGAATATTATTCGGATCCATCTCCTTTTTCATCCGCTTGACGAGATTGAGATAGTCTGTCATTTCAGGAACATCCTTGAACCAATACGGTGCGATCTTGAAGGGGACTGCCCCAACCTTGAACACCTGCTCGGCTAACCACGTATGCATTGCACGGACCTTCTCCTCGTCCTCTTTATCAGCCGGATCAAAATAGAGGTGAGGATAGAAGTTAAAGCTCGCATGTCCTGTTGCAAAGCCCGCTGTTTGTCCGAGTATTCCGAACTTATCGAGGCCTTCCCAGATTTTTTCTATGACATAATGCCAATGCATGGGGGTATGATGATGATACAATATTCTCCAATGCCAACCGTGAGCATACGACGCTCTAGCAAATGTTCTGAGTCGATCTTCCCACTCGCCTCTTGGGAACTCGGGAATATTAATCACAAAGCCATCAAGGTTCTCGCAAATCTCACGAGCCATTGCAGCATCGGACTGCATCACATCTTTCCGGACATGACCAATGATGAGCGAGACCGTATACGGCGGCCAGTCGTATTTGGGAATGCCATACTCTTCTCCAAGCATCTCCATAAAGAAATCAAGGATTTGCCCCTCGTATAATGATATGAAGAGCGTATTGACATCATTCTGTTTGAGTTCGTGAATAAAACGTTCGGCCTGTTCTGCGGTCTCAAAGCCATACGTGTTGTAATCAAAGAACTGCATTCGTTTGTATGTCTTGACGGAGATAGTGGTGATAATTCCAAACATTCCCAATGAACCAATGAAGAGTCCTGTGATATCGGGGCCAAACGAGTACCTGAGGTATGGTCCTGGGGCATTTGGGTTACCCTCTGCGCCTGTCTTGATAATCTCACCAGTTGGCAATACCACTGTCAATCCAAGGACCATCTCTGCAATGCTTCCGTATTTTGATGATCCGGGTCCTGCACCATTTACAACGACATTACCCGCCACTGTGCAGGCTAACGATGACTCGGGATAGACTGGGACCCAGAGGCCGTGCTGATTCAAGAATTTATCGAGTTGGCCGAACGTGACTCCTGCTCCTACTCGTACAGAACGCAGATCCTCAAAGAGGGTGATCTCTTTGAGTCTGAGAAGCTCGATCACAATGCCACCATATTTTGGGATGACCTCTCCCTGAAGGCTTGTACCCCCAGAGCGGGGTGTGACTGGGATCTTGTATCTGTTTGCAATCTTGACTATTGCTGCAACTTCTTCTGTCGAACCCGGTTTTACTACAAGATCGGGCATGGCCCCATCAAAGCCTGTTGAGGCTGACTGCGAATAGGTGAGCAAGACATCCTGTCGTGTTGAAACGTATTCCTCCCCTACGATTGCTGCAATCTCTTTTACGATTTTTTTGTCCAAGAGTGTTTCCCCCTCTACCTCAGAATATCTTTCGGATCTTCATGAGGTCGGATGCTGACCCCTTAATTTTGAGTTTCCGCTTCAGTAGCGCAGCAGCAGCGCTCATCTCTTCCAGAAACAATTTTCTGACAGTTTCTGCGTCGCTCTCGATCTTCATATCATACTGGTCAGGTTCTCCTGGGACCACTTCTATATTTGGCCCATCAACACTGATCGTGAATTTTCGGCCATCTTTCAATGAGAGCAATGCAACACGTTTCCAGCCCTCAAGGGCCTTCTTAGTGTCCTCACGTTCTAGGCCGACCGCAATTCTCTGTTTCATCAACGTCAATAGTTCTTCAGGCATATCTTATCATCTCGTAATTGATTGCCTACAGATAATGCGGTATTTTTTGTTTTCGGTGGCTCTTGAAATTGCATTTTGTGTTCATTCAGTGTGCATTCGAATGTGTTTTTTGATGGATCCTTGAACCTATTGTGATCTTACTATGCCTACTGTTCTCTCTCACACGATATGGAACTATGAAACTGACTAATATTCCTAAAATATTGTTTTGATTTATGGATTGACCGAGAGCGCATCACATTGCGCGAATATTTAGAAATCCTGTCCGGTCTCCGCATTTTTTCCATTGGGCATGAGCTCAGCAGGGGGCTCCTCGTTTGTCTTTGCAATATATGCAAGTCTTGCGCATTCGGAGAGTTTTGGTCCCATGCAATAAAGTTCCTTTAGTTTCCCTATGGTTGTTGGTGCTTTGTCAAGGTATTTTTTCAGAAACGCGCAGGTTGGTAATTTTTCACATTCTGTCATGTCGCATCCGTCCGAAATACAAAGGGATGTTACCGATAGCAATAATGTATGTGTTACTACGGCATATAATTTCTTTTTGGGACTAATATTGTCATTGGCTTTCTACTTTACCATGTTAATTTGGCACGATTTTGAGCAGTGAGTCGGAAGGCAAGCTACATAAGGCTACAAAATTTATGAGTCGTTGATTGCCTTGCCCGACGAGACCGTCAAGACTCAAGAACTTCCGCCAGACGCCCTTGATCGTAGCCAGTTTGCATGGAGCCGTAGTGATGAGACCAAAGAGGCACTATTGGTCATGCTCTCGCATCATCCTCCCTCAATGTACGGCCACTGTCTACGTGTATCCTTTCATGGGCATTCTCTCTATCTCTGCGGCCGTTGTACTGGGATCTATGGCGGAATGGGCCTTGGGATCTTGACTATTCTCTTTGGTCATATCTCTCTAGAGCCTTCATGGCTCTGGTTTCTATTGGCTGTTGCACTTGGTCTGACCACTGTGATCGAATGGATGACACAACGTATGACTCCACGAAAGACTACACTTCATCTGCGATTTGTGAGCGGACTCATGAGTGGGATTGGTCTGGCCATTGTGTTTATGCTCTCCAATATGTTCTATATGCTCGTCACTTTGGCGATCATGGGGGTCTCGATCGGTACAGTGAGTCTTTTCGAGGCAAGAAAAGGTAACGCCCGTGCCGAAGACGAAGAAGTCGAGGATGATAGCTGACATTTCGTTTCTTTGCAGGCAAACAGTTAAAGACACCTTACCATTTGAACTATCAAGTGACCACCATGATTCCAGTCGCAAAACCAATCATCGGTGATGAAGAGCTCGAGGCAGTACGAAAGGTTCTCGAATCCGGATACCTTGCAGAAGGAAAGGTTTCACGAGAACTCGAAGCGAAGTTTTCAGAATACATCGGTACAAAGTATGCTACTGTGACTACCAACGGTACAACCGCACTGTTTACGGCATTAGATGCGATGGGTATCCGCCCCGGTGATGAAGTGATCACTACGCCCTTCACATTTATTGCATCCGCCAATACGATCACTCAGCTAGGTGCGATTCCGATCTTTGTCGATGTGGACCCCGAGACCTACAACATTGACCCTGATCTCATCGAGCAGGCTATAACTGAGAAGACCAAGGCAATTATGCCCGTCCATATCTTTGGTAATCCCGCTGATATGAAGCGTATCATGGAAATTGCAGAGGCCCACGATTTGTCAGTGTTAGAGGACGCTTGTCAGGCGCATGGCGCTACGATCGATGGTAAGAAGGTTGGTTCTTTTGGACATGCTGCTGCATTCTCTTTCTACGCAACTAAGAATATGATGACTGGCGAGGGTGGAATGATTGTTACCGATGATGAGGACCTGATCGAGCGTGCCAAGTCCATTAAGAACCATGGGCGGGGCGTGCATGGAGGCTACAGTCATTTCCGGATAGGTTACAACTTTCGTATGCTGGATATTGTATCTGCGATTGGTATAGTGCAGCTCAAGAGATTACCTGGGATCGTCAAGGCACAACAACGGAATGGTGTATTGTACAATGAGGCACTGGCCGAGATTGATGCTCTCAAACCTCAAGCCATGTATCCTGGCGCAAAATCCGCATATCACGTCTATGCGCCTCGCCTCTATTCGGATAAAGTAGGTCGAGATGAGATCATTGCGATTCTCAAACAGCATAATATTGGGTCACGAAGCGTCTATGCAGTCCCCTGTCACAAGCAGGGAACATATGCGAATATTCAGGAGTGGTCATGGGCCAAGTTTGTCAAATATCCTGATTATTCATCTATGTCCTTTCCCATTGCTGAGGATATTGGGGATCGTCACTTCCAGCTCCCATCACATTCTCAGGTATCCGAAGAGGATGTTAAGTTCGTAGTTGAGACGATCCGTTCAATTTTCCAATAATCTATCAAACGGGGAGCGACACGGCTCTATTTCGCTCCCCCTTACTATTGTTGGTCGTTGTTCTGTTCATAGCCAATACAAACATATTCTGCAATTGCTATTTATCATTCATCATGAATGTCATCATCAAACAGAGACGCAGTGGTTCGGTCAATGAAATAAAAAAACGGTTTGACCGTGCAAAACGGGAAAAGCGAGACCTCGACTTTCAGACTGGCCGTATACCACGTGATGTGCTAAGCAAGCTCCTGATTGTCTGTGGGCAGGTCTCTCCTGATGATGTAGCAGCATATCGCAAAAAGGCCTCTGAGATCAAAGCGGATTTTGTTTTCTGCAAGTCGCGTTCTTGGAAGGAGACCCGTTCTGTAATTCGCGAGCATTATGAATTTGGCAAGCATAAGGGCGTTCTGCTCATTGGTGATGGGAACCAACTCCCTTCGCGGCAATTGACCTTCAAAGAAGAGCATGGGTACACAGATTGGTTTCTGCAGGACATGAATGACGATCTCCAGCCGGACGTTCCCATAGGTCGAGTATACGGTTCTCGGGAAGTAGTGTTGTATCATCTCGACCCTCCTATTATTGACAGTAATATTGCAGTCATCTTTGATACTGAACCGGATCGTAGCAGCCGTCATGTGGTGGCTCTGCATAAGCTCGGGTTTGATGTTGAGGTCTTAGAAAAGTATCATCCTGAAGATACTAACCTTCTTGCATCGAGTGAGTTCATACTTCAATTCTCTGATGGTCTCTATACTCGTCGAATTCATGGTAATCCGGAGGCATGGCTCTCTCAGAATTCTGTTGTACTCTCTCATTCCTACGTGCGTAAGATCAGCTTCAAAGGCTATCCTGTCGTCTTCTCGGAGGCATGTAGCACGGCAAACTCGGGGCCTCTTCTTCGCGCATTTCTTGACAAAGGGGCTTGCTATATTGGTTCCCCATTTGAGACCGTTAATAACATCAAACCTTGTGGTAACTGGCGTGAATGTGCAGCGGCAGACGGTTGGAAGTTTGGCTTTCTCGATCTTCTTGACTCGTATGATACGATTGGCGAAGTAAAGATGAATGTAGATATCAATCTCTTCATCAACTTGGAAGACAAGGTGGTTGCGGAGATCAGGCGTCTAGCCGAGGACATTGAGTCTGCGATTCAAAGTGATGAGGCATTGAGTATTGTTGAGTGGAACCTCTTTGGAAATCCTTTACGGACCTCTACACGTGGGCCACATGCTGACTATGTGCCTGGCCGCATCTATGTTGATACGTGAGATCTCAGCGGAGCCTTGTGCCGCGAATAAACATGCCAATGATTCCGCCAATGAATCCTACTCCTGCGAGAAGAAGCGAGGCCACAACGATCTCAACAAGACCGCTCTGGAGGGACGTGGTCATTGATACGTACGTAAAGAGCGCAATATATGCTCCCAGTGCACCAAAGGCCCCGCTCATCGGTGATTGTTTTTTATGTCCGAGTAGAAATCCAACTACTGTTCCAGCCAGTATTGGCGTGAGAAAATACATCATGAAATAGAGGCCAATGTTAAGAAATGCACACGCGACGGTCAGGCCTATAAATCGACCCCAATGCGGATTTTGGATTCGGAGTTCAATGCCACTCAGTGTGACCACCATAGGGTTCTCAGGTGTACACGATATAACTCTGATGTTACGATACGATGCCTATTGGTCGAGTCATTTCAGTGCCTTTTGGAGTCAGTTCCATACTGCTTTTATTGAATGACCGATGTTCAACTTCTAATGACAATCCGCCTGAAGCCTCCCCCTCACTATAGCCTCCTCGACTCAATTCATTCATGGATTTTTCCTGATATCCAGCCTGTTCCTGAGATGACCGATGGCTCTCACTTTTTTAGGATTGTCACGATTGAGGACGAGTATGTCCCTTTGCGCATTAGTCAGTGCACGTCAGGAGCCGCGTTGATGGTGGACTATTCATCTGAAACCACCACGCCAAAAGAAGTCCGCGAAAAAGTGCAAACCATACTAAGCCTGAAATTGGACATGTCTTCCGTACATGATATCATACAGCACGACCCCTCTCTTTCTACCATCGAGGAGCGCATTCAAGGGGTCCGTCCTTATCTTTCAGATACCCCCTTTGAAGCGCTCATCAAGTCAATATTGCAACAGCAGATCTCTTACCGGTCAGCCAACAATCTTACGAAACGACTTGTGCTTGCAGCGAACATTACTGCCTCTCTTGATGATGTTACCGTCTATCACTTTCCCCCGGCAGCGACCATTATCTCTATGGGCCCTGAACAGCTGCGATCACTTGGCCTAGGGTACAAGGTCTCATATGTTCTCGACATTAGTAATCTGATTCAGTCTGGGACTCTCGATATTGACAGTCTCAAGGGAAGACCATATTCGGAGGTCCGTGAGGTGTTGCTGCCGTTGAGGGGGATTGGCGATTGGACCGTTCAGGCTACTGCTATTGCGGGCCTTGGTGACTTTTCGATCTTTCCCTATTCCGATCTTGGAATAAGAAACCTGCTTGGTAGACTGTATAACAGTGGTGAGCGAATGGCAACAGCGGAGGTTCAGCGCAAGGCTGAGGAATGGGGTGAGGCTGGCCCTCTTGTCCTATACCTTCTTATGTGTGCTGATGTATTGAACCTAATCCCGGCCAGTAGGCACCGCAAGTCAGAAAACGCATAAAAGGGAAGGATAAGAGCTAAGGTTGCTTGGAGGATTAGACATTGACCAGAACGAGCCGAAAAAACTCGAAAATCTACCGCATCTGGTCCATGTTCCTTAAGGAGCTGCGTCTGATCCAGAACGACAAGTTTGCTCTTTTGATGATCTTCGTTCTCCCCGGAATGATCATGGGGACTACTTGGGTCGCTATTAATCAGGGGAAGGCCACTACGGTCAGTGCAAGCGGTAAGAGTGAGGACGCAATAGTCCTTGGAGTTGTCGATCTCGATACTACTGATACGTTTCCCGGACAAGATCTCTCTGCTAATTTTACATGGTATCTCTCACAGTGTCCCGACTTAATTGTGGTCCAATATGCCACAGAGGACGAGGCCTTAGAAGCTCTATACCGTGATCAAATAGACAGCTATGCCGTCATCAGGTATGGCTTTGAGGGAAACATCACAAATGATATTCCCGCCTTTGTTGACATACATATCAGCAGTACGAACTTCCAGTCACAATCAACGATTTTCTCTGCGTTCTCGGATGTTGTAAAAGAGTTCCGAGCCGATCATGGCTGGGTCAAGGGCGAGGTCGAAAATCGTATTGTGCGTGAGTTCCAACCAGTTGGTGACTATACTGCAGCGACCTTCGGTGTATTCCTCTTGGTCTTCGCAGTGTTCATCGCGGTTGCTGCAACTGCGGCTCAGGCAATTGTAGGTGATGTTCCTTTGAGCCGGATGCTTCTTACTCCGGCCACGAAGATGGAGGCAATCATCTCAAAATGGCTTGCTTATTCGGTCCTTGGTGTCATACAATCGCAGTTTCTTCTGATCCTCTGGGAGGGGCTTTTTGGAATTGTACCTAATACTGATTATCTGACCCTGAATGTGATACTGGCGTTAATGTCCATCTCGGGTTCGGCTCTGGGTATTCTGATCTCTACTGTGGTGACAACAAGGCTCCAAGCCAATCAGTCTTTTCTCTTCCTGCTCTTTGGCTCGATGATCTTCGGAACTGGTTTTATCGATGTTGGAATAATTGAAGATATATTTCCACTGAACATTGGTCGCAAGATGATTATCGATACAGCCTTCAAGGGTGTTGCTCTGGGTTTGTATCTGAACCAAATCATATTAATTCTAGAGATTACTGCAGCATTGTTAATCATCTCATGGTTTATTTTCAGTCGGCGACGTGTTCTCGCATAGGTCCCTATACAAGGTCAAAGGTCTTAAGCAATGATGTGTACGACTATTCACTCCATTTGGAGGAACTATCATGAGCGTAGTAAAAGTAGTTGAACTCATTGGAGAGTCTCCCACCAGCTGGGAGGAAGCCGTGTCGAACGCCCTCGCAGTGGCATCTAAGAGCATCCGCGGTATTGTCGGAATTGATGTGGATCACTTCACAGCCAAGGTTGTTGACAATAAGATCGTGGCCTTCAGGGCGAATATCAAACTTGCATTCAAATACGAGGCTTAAGACACATCCCTTCATCATATAGTTGGAATGGGGGATGTTCCCCCATCTTTTTTTAAAACCCGAAAAATGCCAAGACAACAATCATTGAGTTATTGATGCCATGAGCAATCGATGGAGCTAATAGCGAGTATTTTTGCTTCTGTGCAAGAGAGCCTAATATTAATCCGAGGACAAATCGCACCGCAAGGCCTGAGAGATCAAGGTGTATTGCTGCAAAGATGAACGAGGCCATTACCAATGCCCACATTCTATATTCTTTCTTGTGGTTGTGATAATAGATCTCTAGACGGCGTTGGAGGAACCCTCTAAAGAGTATCTCCTCTGTGGGGCCCACAACGATCATCATCAACACGACTAAGGCAACAACTTCCAGTACTGATTCTGGGTGGAACATTGAGGAATCATCAGGAGTAGGGACTCCTGGGACTTGATAGAGTAGCCAAGACAAGATGTAGTTCAGGCCGATCATGAATATGCCTGCCATCAGACCGATTGCAAGCTCTTTCATTGGAAAATTTGTCTTGAATCCTATGGAATTGAGTGGTAACCTCCGTTTCTTAATATAATATATGGGTGGTACTACAAGTAAGAGTTCACTCACACTCAGTAAGGCAGCAGCAACGGGTGCAATTTTGGCCGAACCTGTGTAGATATTTATCTCTACGAGACCGAATGGTATCATTAGCAGTAATATAGGAATCGTGACAACAACCATTAAGCCGAGCCCTAACATGACATAACCGACAATCTTGAACGCCTGTCTTGTAGTGATAATTGATTCTAGATTTTCGCCCGGCACATAGATGTCTATGGTTTCAGAATATTCAAGTTCATCATAGTTCGGATCCCACAATACCAATCAATGTCACCCAAGTTTAAATTTAATGAATTGATGATAAGCATTTGGCTGTACGCGACAGGTATGCGTTTTTCGTATATGCTTTATGCTTATATGGCGTATTGGTATTATTGGTGAATCACTATGGTTGATTCTGAATGGGAACCATCTTCGAAAAGAGGTACGGCAGTTCTCGTTCTCACTATCATAGTGATCTCCAGTTTCATTACATTATTGGCTGTTGGCCCAAGTCGTATTTTTGGTCCCAAGGTTCGAGTGGCGGTCATTGATTCAGGTATTAATCCTGAGGGTGAGCTTGCCGGACGCATTATTGCCGAAAAGAGTTTCATCTCTGAAGGCTATGGATACTCGTTATCCGACAATTCCACACGTGACAGCTCTCCGCATGGTACACCACATGGTACCTATGTGGCCCGGACCATTATAGTTTCATCCCCAAGCTCGATCATAGTCAATGCAAAAGTCGTGACCTCTAAGAACGAGGCTACTGAGACCGCAATTGCCGACGCAATACGCTGGACCGTTGAAGAGGAGGACTGCTCGGTGATTAATCTCAGTCTTGGTGGGATTGCGACACTGGATGATCCTGTTGCCGAGGCTGTACGATGGGCCTTTGCTCGTGGTGTTGTGATCATTGCTGCAGCAGGTAATGGTGGTGCAGGCGGTGTGGCAGGGTCTTCAGTTGAGAGTCCTGCAATGCTCCTTGAGGCTATAGCTGTCGCAGCCGTTAATGAGGAAGGCGATCCATACGATTTCTCTGCGCGTGGTCCTCTACGGAATGGGACTGCTAAACCGGATATATCCGCCTATGGGTTCTATGCTGACAATAATGGTGTTGTATATGGTACCAGTTTTGCAGCTCCTCGTGTCAGTGCAGCAGCTGCGGAAATTATCTCCTATTGTCTTACCAAAAAATGGCGTTGGAGCCCGGGCATGGTCAAGGCTCTCTTGCTGTCAAGTGCCAGTCATCTGTCCCATAAATTCTACGAAGTGGGGTCCGGTCTATTAGATCTGGAGAAGGCGAAGTTGCGGCTAGAAAATGTGCCTCGTGATGAGAATCTTCCACTTGTTGCATGGATGACCCCCAAGACAGGGCCTTGGGATTTTGAGCGTTGGTTTGTCAATACTACTTCCCTCGTTTCGTTCTCCATCTTTTCCAGCGATGCTAGGATGTGGAGATGCATACTTAGCGGGAGTGCTTCTCACTGGGCGGGGATCCCGGAATATGTGAATGTGAATCAGACCGCATCATTTACCGTTCGAATTCATATCATGTCAAATGAGTCTATTACTGGATTACGTCTGCTGGTCGAGCTTGAGGCTTCTCCTTATGGGCATGTATATAGTCGAATTGATTTTGATGTTGACACGCCGATTGCGCGAGTGGCCTTTGATATCAGTCATACCAACTGGGCCATTGATTCGATTTATGGGCAATTCCGAGAATTCTATGTGCTGACCACAGATCTGGGCGTTGCTGTGGAAGAGATCCGGGACCCCTCAGACATTACCACTTCGTATCTGGCTCAATTCGATGCCCTCTTTATTATTGATGCCTGTTCACGTACTACGCGGGTCCAAAATGGGACCTATGTTTCGGAATTATATCGAAGGTTTTCACGGTCCGAGATCAATGCCATAATTGATTTCTGGGACTCCGGCGGAAACATATTCATTGCCGGATTGAGTAATCGTTCCATCCACCTTGAGGCCATCAATGTCCTTTTGACCCAGTTCAATATGTCCTTTCAGTATGATCACATTCCCTCGATCTCTATTGTTGTCAATGGTGTCCCCTCCACCGAGCTAGTGACCGATATCTTGCCACATGTGATGACTCAAGGTGTTGATGATTTTGACTATTATGGGTGTTCTATCAACATCTTTGGTGCTGCCAAACCGATTGCACAGACTCAAGTATCTATTATGAACGGTCTTGGTAATCAGGTACAGTTTAATCGGACGCTCATCGCTGCTACAGAGAACAGTGCTGGTGGGCGAATGGTGGTCAGTGGAAGTAATTTCTTTATTGATAACTGGGGCATATTAGGCCATTATAAATCCGCTCACGATGCGAAGTTGGCACGGCAGATAGTCATGTGGCTCGTGGGTGTTCTCAACTAGACCAGCAATGGAGCGATCTTTTCAACAGCACTTTTTGCAGCATAGACAAGCAACCCAGCACGTAGTGTCTTTTTGGCTGAGAGAATTAAGATTGCCTTTTCCCCTGCGCTCTTGAGGATTATCTGACCATTCTCATTAGTTAGTAAGACCTCTTCCAACTGTCCTTGGTCCATTCTCTCAGCTGCAAGATCCGCAACCCCCAGAATTGAGGCAGCCATTGCAGCGATTTCAACCTCCTCCATCACTTCAGGAACAGCAGAGGCGATAGGTAGTCCTTCTTTTGAGAGAAGCATCCAAGCCTTAATTTTGCCTTCTGCTAACTCTGTAGACTCCTCTAGAATATCTTGAACCTTTACTCTGATGTCCTCGATATCTGCATTCATCATTGTGGCTGCGTCCATGCAATTGACTCAGTAGCAGATGGTATATGCGCATTATTAAACTTTAGTTGGCTGAGTAAAAAACAATGTTGGATGTGTTAGAATGGTCGAATATGTGGATTTGTCCCTTGGTGTCGAAGAGCGTCCTGGCCGATCATGGAAAGCAGCAGTCCGGGTGCTCGGGGTCGCAGAGAGCTTTCAAAAGACCGATACACAGAGCATTGTTACGGGAGTGGTGATGCGGGGTGACCTTCAGATAGACGGTTTCGGTCTATGTAGACCATTAGTTGGTGGTTTCGACTCCACAGAACAATTACAATTCATGTTCGATCGTATCAACAGAAAAGATATCCGAGTATGGATACTTGGAGGCTCGATCATCTCGTGGTTTAATATCGTTGACCTGCACGAATTGTATGAGATCACGGGCATTCCTGTGATCAGTGTGACGTACTCCGAGTCTGCTGGCATCTCCGACTACTTGCGTGAATACTTTCCAGACGATTGGCAGCAGCGTGAGCAGATCATTGCAAAGAATGGGTCAAGGTCCATGCTCACATTGGATACTGGCCACAGTATATTTGTTAATAATGTGGGCTTACAGCTCTCTGAGGCTCTCCAATTACTCAACATGTTTACCCTTGAAGGGAAGATTTGCGAGCCTGTACGAGTCGCACGCCTGATCGCTGCTTCTATCAGGAAGAATCTTCCGTTACTATGAATCGTACTTGTTCACTCGTTCGCTATGTGATTCCATTAGCCTTTGAGCCAATGTGATCGCAGCCTCAATTCTAAGGGCCCGGAGGCGTTTAATTCCCGATCTGAAAAACTCCTCTAGTCGCGTAGGATCCACTCCCTGCTCTTCGATGGTTCGTGCATGAAGGAGCATATCAAGGATATCCGCTGACCTGACTATCCTGGCCTCTATGGTCTCACACTTACAAAACTCATCCCACAAGTCAAGGACTACCGTTTCCCGTGACGGGTGAGTAAATATTTCATGTATTATTTTGTCTTCCAATTTGGCTTTGGCATCGTGAAGATCTTTCCACGCCTCATTGTTCTCCTTGTGAGGAAGGTCTGAAGTGACAGCCTCTGGTAGGTCATGGATGATTGCCATGCCCAAGACCCGTTCAATATTGATCTGTTCATGTGAAGTGATGGTCTCGTTTGCAATGATGAGCGCGATGTATGCTGTGCCCCACGAATGGGCTGCAACGGTCTCGGGCGTACTTGATACAATTCCTGCCAGAATCCATCCGGTTCTTGGGATGTTCTTTATGATCTCGCCAAGAGATAAAATTTCGTAAATGTCATCATGCGACATAAACAGTCCTCATTAAGAGGGAGGAGGAGGTGTTCTCCTCCTCACAAAATTCAAAATTATTTATACATCAACAGTGATTACGCCATTGATGATGTCATCATAGTAGTTCCATACAATGGTTCTAACCGTAGCAGGTACGTATGTAGTGCTGTAGGTAAAGTTCGTTAGAGTGACTCCACCATTAGCAAGATTGTATTCGAAATGCTTACCACCCGGGAAATCATTCCAGAGTGTGGCATTTAGAATCGTGTACGCTGCAAGATCAGTGTGAGGAACAACGCTTACTGGAATCCAACTTGGACCAACATCGATATTCGGATTGGGGTTACCAAGATAGTCTTGGTCGCCACCAGCAGCAATGACAAGGGGTGCGCGTTTGGTCAGATAGAGCGATGTACGATTCGCTATTTCCATGCCTTCGCGTATTCCTTTCATGCTTGCACGCACAGGTGCGAAGATAATGGTCACGTGTTGCTGAACGAACAGCTGTACTGTGTACGTGCTGGCCAGAGCTGTGTTGTTAAAGCTTCCAATGTACAGAGGATCTAGAAGCTCGACGCCAAGAGCATAGGTCTGATTTGCATGCTCCACGCCCTGAGTGAATCCCTCTATCATGTTTATGACATCGGGATCGTTCTCGTAGGATCCAATAATTCCAATCTTGCCAGTTCCATTTTCATTGTATGTTGTATTGGCCATAAACGCGGCAACAACTCCGGCAAGGAACGAAGCTTGTTCAACCTTGAAAGTTGCTGAAACCACATTAGGGGCATCTACATGACCATCGATTATTGCAAAATGCTGATTCGGGTATTTTGCAGCAACGGTCTGAAGACTGGAAACCATATCCGCGCCTACTCCGACAATTAGGACATACTTGCCAGATTGAGCCAATTGTTCCAAGGTCTGTTGCGCTTCAGCAGCAGTCGTTGGAAACTTAGGATACTCGTACTGTACGGATATAGAGCTACCGAGGCTGTCAAGCCCCTTCTTCAGCTGGTCCGCATAACTGAAATCGCCGAATCCTGGTGACATGACCACTACGGCGACTCGTGATGGCTCATATGGACGGGTAAGATATAGCAGTCCACCTACAGAGCCAAAAACTATGGCAACAATTATCACTGATGCGATGATGCTCGATCGTGAGCTCACATTTCTTCCTCCAGAGTCAGTGATGGAGCTTCGTCCTGTGGTTGATTTAAATATGTCGGACAGCTCAAGAGTGACCAAAAACAGGCGGTCTCTACACGATTTCGGGTCAGATCTGCTGGATTGCTGTATGATTTTGTGATACTACCAGTCTTATATGGGAGTTTTGGATAGAGGAGTATCTTGTGAGCGAGCAGTTAAAAAAGCCTCTCGCTCTAACAAAACAAAATCAAAAGAGTGGACTTGTATTGTCAAGCACTATGCTTACGAAAGTGACAGAACTGCTCGGTCAGGCTCTAGAATCCCACGAGGCAGTCATTAATGCAGTCGTATGTACTCAGGAAGGAGTCATTGTGGCGGCTGCTTCAAAGCGTCAAGATATAGACCCTCGAATAATCGCAACCGTTTCTGCTGCGATTGCTTGGGTGGGCCGTACCACATTAGAAAAGGTGACAACGTCTTCTCCGTCACATGTCACTCTTGTCACTCCACGTAATCATGTTATTATTCTCATTCAGGCTAATTACTACGTCATTATTGTGACCTCGACCGATGGTGCCTCCTCATTCAATCTCTCAGAACATATTCAACTGTTCAAGTCCCTCTCTGCTCAGATCGAGCTGTTGATGTCTTCCGATCAAGAGTTCTCTACTGCTAATATTCTTGGTCGGGTCGTTCAATCAATTCCCGGTGTCACCCGTGCAATGCTGTTGACTCTTGATGGACTTCCCTTGGGTTCTGTGGGTTTCGAGGATGACATTGAAGTGGCTGGGCTAGTCGGATCCATGTTTGCAAATGGTCTGACCTTCTCTTCTCTCACCGACTATATCCTGATGCAGTCCGATGATGCAAATCTCCTGATTGTCCGTGTCGATGAGACCCGGCTCTTGGCAGTTGTCTATCGTGATGGTGTCTCTCCAGATATTTGCGAACTCATAGTGGATACTGTTCGTCAGAGCGTGTGAACCTCTTCTTTCTCAATCTCACTGGTTGAGGAAGCATGTTCGCCATCAGGCTCTAGGTTGTCACTGATAAACTCAAACTGCCACTCGTTCAATTTAATTGTTATAAAACAATCTTGGCCCTTATCTGGACAATCTATTCTGATCGTAACACGCTCAGGAGTCTTCTCGCGAATCTCTGGATTAAGGCATACGTCCTTCAGTTTTTCTATGAGAAATAGTACAAAGGTCTCAGATATTGTATTCAGACTGCCCGCAAGCAATGCCTCGCCAAGGCTTGCTAAATAGTGCTTTTTAGTTCGGCCCTCTTTTTCTACTCGCACGAGACCGATCTCTTCCATCCTTGAAACATGCCACTTTACAGTGTCGTGGTGGACATCAAGTTTTTCGGCCATCTCCTCTTGATAGCAACTTGGGTGATTGACAATATACTGGAAGATCTTTTTGGCGATATCGCTTCGCAAGGTCAGAAATGCCATCTCAGCCTGTTTAGTGCGTAACATTGTTGGGTAGTAGAGTCGCTTTCCTGCGAATTTAATTGATTTCACCAGTCCCTCGCGTTCTAAGATCCTAAGGTGCCACGTCAGTGTTCCTAGCGGGGACTCCAGCATATTCACTAATTCGATAAGATATGTGCCTGGGTTTTCACATAGCACTGTATAGAGATCACGTCTAAATGGATGTAAAAGTAGGCTCATTCTCTTCTGGCGGCCCATGGCACTATCCTCTCATATCCTCCCGCTATGACTATACTTGGCAAGATAAAAGCGCTTCGACCCCGAAGTTATGTATGATTATTGCGAACTCTTTATCTTGGTTCATTTACGTTAACAGTGCGTTGCAAAGTACTATTGAGGGAGCAACTTTGTGTGGAATCACTGGCATTGTCACAAAGAATCGCGACGATATAGGATCGCTCTTGGTACGCTGTAGTAGGAAACTCACGTATCGCGGATATGATTCTGTAGGTGTTGCTGCGGTCAAAGATGGCGTTGTAGATCTCCGTAAGGATGTTGGAACAATTGACGATGTGGACCAGATGCTCGGTCTCTCCATGATGCGGGGCGATCGAGGAATTGCACAACTACGCTGGGCCACCTATGGAGCTCCCACAAAGGTCAATGCACAGCCGCACTTTGGTTGCACTCCCGTGTTCTATGGTGCACATAATGGCAATATTCACAATTACGCCGAATACCGTCAAGAGCTCATAGATACTGGTCACATCATCCGTTCCGAAAATGACGGCGAACTCTGTGTCCATGCCGTGGACAAATACTACGAAGAGACCGGTGATATGTTTGAGGCAGTACGCCTCTCCACCCGTGACCTGAAGGGTGCCTTTGCTTTCTCTGTGGGTCGTGCTGATGAGGATAAGATCTATGCTGTGAAAATGGGTTCCTCGTTAGTGGCCGGTGTTGCTGGTGATGCAACTATTGTATCGAGCGATCTCCCCTCAATCCTCCCATTGACCAATAACGTCGTGTACCTTCGTGACGGAGAGATGGTCGTTCTTACACCCGAAGAGGTTGAGGTGTATCGTGTCGAAGATGGAAAGAAAATGGACCGTCAACCCGAACCCAGCAATGTCGATCCACACGCGGCCGAAAAGGGTGGCTATCCACACTTCATGCTCAAAGAGATCAATGAACAGCCCAAGGTGGCACAGGACGTTCTTGGGATTTTGGAAGGATCCAAGGCTGATGAATGGCTCTCACTCATCGAAGAGTCATCACGCAAGTTTCTGGTGGCCTGTGGCTCCTCCTATAATGCAGGTATTGTAGGTACCTACTACTTCAACAGATTAGCTGGTATTCCTCTGATTCCTGTGATCGGCGGTCAATTCATCCCGATGTATGGAAACTCACTTGAAGAAGACAGCCTGACCATTCTTGTTTCTCAGAGTGGTGAGACAAAAGACATCATCAATGTTCTCAACCTTGTGCAGGACACAGGCCGCGGAAAGACTCTTGGAATTGTTAATGTGATCGGGAGTACCCTGATGTTCCGAGCCAACTCATACATTCCAATGGCCTGTGGATACGAGGTCAGTGTTCCCGCCACGAAGACCTATTTCTCCCAGACGGTCATCTTTGCGTATCTGGCAGCTCGACTCGGTGAGAGAAACGGGTTCATTGATCCCTCTGAGGCCAAACGCTTTATCGGACTGCTCAGAGATGACCTGCCTCGCCTTACTCAGGAGACGATTGATCGTACAGGGTTCCTCACAAAAGACCTTGCTCAGACACTCATTGATGTGAAAGATCTCTATTGTCTGGGTTATGGCTTCACGGATGGTGTGGCTCGTGAGGGGTCTCTCAAGATCAAAGAGATCTGCTACAATCACTGCGAGGGAATGTATTCAAGCGAGTTCAAACATGGGCCATTGAGTATTGTTACACGTGACTATCCCGTGATCTTCGTGACAACGAAGGAAGACTCGTGGATGGTCATCAATCACATAAATGAGGTCCGTGCACGCGAAGGTCGTACGATCGTTGTTGGCGAATATGAGGACAAAGTAGCACACTACGTGGATCGCAAGACCGACTATCTAAAAGTTCCAGAGGCAGATAGTCTTCTCAACCCCTTGCTTGATGTGATCCCTCTGCAAATGTTGAGCTACTTCCTGTCAGTTGACTTGGGGATCAATCCAGACCTGCCTCGTAATCTCTCCAAGACTCTGACCGTTGATTAGTCTTGATCGCCAGTCTCGCCAATTCGTATGGCTCGCATTGCTGCTGATGAAACGTTACCTGAGTCAAAGCCATCTTTGATGTGAATCGCCTCATCCTCTTCAAGGTGAAACACTCCGAGTAGCTCGTTCGAATCGTGGAGCATCCATTGGCCATATATTGTCAGCCCATCATCGGTCTCGCATTCCAACAGGCCAATTGTTCCAGAACTCGACCACCAGTTAATGCAGTGAGGAGATGCCACACCAAGTTCATGAAGTAGATCGTCCCACAGGTGTTCCAGTCTTGTGGGGCCATGACGATTCCTGAACGTGATGAGGAAACTACCCTTTTTTCCATTCACTTCTTTGAGGATTCGCTGCTTTTCGTCATCTGAGAATAGTGTCATCGGGACCATTTCTATATGTGATATGATAGGTTAAAAGCGCACGGATAGGTATCTTTCGTCTGTCGAGAGGCGATTTGTTTGTCAGGCCGTACAATCTCAACAATTGGCCTTTATTCATCTGATCCGTGGTCTCCGCGCTGTGATCAATTGGCACAGGCCTTTCAGAAGGTAGGTGTCAAAGCCACGCACATACTTCCATGGAAGGTGAAACGTATTGGCACCACTGGAACGCACGAGATCACACATGATGACCACGACCTCACCTCACTTGATGCACTGCTTGTGTTAGATCTTGGGGGCAATGATATTGGCACTTTCTTTAATCGGGTCGGTGTACTAAGCGCACTTCAGGAGCTGGGGGTAGAGATAATCAATCCTGTGAACTCGATATTGCAGATGCGTAACAAGGCCGAGTGTATGAGAAAATTAGTGACTGCTGGTCTTCCTGTCCCTATAACATTGATCACCGAGTCTATTGAGGACGCTGCTGAGTTTGTCCATGAGCATTTTCCCTGCGTCCTCAAGCCAATCACTGGTTTCGGTGGAACTGGTGTCCAACTGATCCATCGCGATTTTGATCGTGAGCATCTGCTTGATTTCCTCAAGTTCCACAGTCAGCTCTTCGGGAAAGGGGCCTTTTTGTTACAGGAGTATATCTCCAATCATGGTTTTGATATCCGTGCACTCGTTGTTGATAACGAGGTTGTTGCAACGATGCAGCGTGTGAGTCCCGGAGGGCTGGTCACGAATATTCATGCGGGAGGTACTCCACGACGAAATGATGTTGATGTCACGGATATTGCCATTCAGGCCGCGAAGTCCGTACGTGGTCGTCTTGTCGGTGTTGACATCATTCCTGATGCCAGTGGCGATCTATGGGTACTGGAAGTCAATGCAACTCCGGGCTGGGCCGGACTTCAAGCAGTCACTGACTTTGATCTCGCTCTTCGAATCGCGACAAGTCTGAGCATCATACATTGAAGAAATCCTCTCTAAGAGTCAAAATTTGCATTCATAGAGGAAACCTTAAAAGTAACGTGCGTGGCGGGGGTCATGTATCAGAATCGTGTAACCCTCATATCGGGGGTTTCGGAATCCGCCCAACCACTCGGGCTGCAAAACGAAGTTCTGAGGTTCGAAGTCTTGACAGAAGTAGCTGAAACACCCACTGAAGACCTTGATTTCCTACGCGCGAAGTTACGTGAACTGAAGTCTCAAGCTCGTGATGAGCTAGAGCAATTACGACGTGACCGCGACAAGATGCGGGAATACAAGGCAATTCGGGATGAACATAATAAAGAGGTCCGTGCTCTCATTGAATCGGTAAAGGCCGAGCGAGAGGAACGTGATCGGATTAACAAAGAAATATCTGAAGCAAAGGCGCGGCGCAGCGCAATTCATGCACAATTGAAGAGTGTGTATGATGAGATTCGCGAACTGCGAAGCAAACTTGTTGGAAGCCCCTCAAATGATCAGCGTCGTATGATTCGACGTGTTGAAGAACTTGAGTGGCGACAGCAGACCGATCCTGATCTGACTTCCGAGGATGAACGTGCTATCGTGGAGCAGATTGCAAAGATCGAAGCCAAGCTTGTAAAGATCGGTCAGGAAAAAGAAAAGCAGGATCGCATTAGTGAACTGCGAAGGCTTGCCCGTCGCCTCAAGGAAGATGCCTCGGAACTACATAAACAGGTCCTTGAGCTCTCTGAACAATCCCAGATTCATCATCAAGAGGTTGTTCGTATTCGCCCACAGCTTGAAGAATACAAGAAGTCCGCAGATACAGCGCACAAGAATTTCGTAGAGTGGTTAAAGAAGGTCAAAGACGGCGAGTCCCGTCTTAAAGAGATTCGGACCAAGATTGAAGAGATCGAAGGAAAGATCCGCAAGCAGTCGGCCGATAGACCCGGCAGACCCGATCGCAGGCTTCAGAGGGAGCAGGAGCGCGAACGTATTGTTGAGGCTGTTGACAAGCTACAGGCTGGTAAACGGCTCACGTTCGATGAGTTTATTCTCGCTCAACGCTCGATCTCAAGTGACGCACGTCGCTCACGGAGAAAGGCTGCTGCTGAAGCAAGGGCTGAAGAGGAAGCCGCAGAGGCCGCTGAAGAAGAAGCAGCTACGGTCACAGACTCTGAGGAAGAATCTGAAGACGCCGAAGAAAAAGCGGAAGCTGAAGTTGAATCAGTACCGGAATCGGATGATGACGCAGGTACTATAAGTGAAGAAACTGATTCCTCAACTGAAGAGACCGATGAGGAATAAATACGCTATCCGGGAATGTGTAATCATCATCTCACATTCCTTCTATTTTCATTGGAGGCCGCGTAATGAGTAGTCGAAATCAGAGGCCCGTCAGCAAGCGTCCGAGCAAGTACATCTTCTATAGTCTGGCTCTAGGCGCTGGAGTCTTTAAGACGATTTCTGTGGCCTTCGATATTGTTGCTATCAATACGGTCTCTATTGATGCTATCACTTTTGGATTCATGTCCCAATGGATCTCCTTTTTTGTCACCTTTGCTATTGTTGCCTTTCTCAGCATTCGCCGCAAAATAAATGGTATTTCCCGCCCTCTTGGGTACTCTCTGGATCCCGACTTTGGCCGACTTGGCCTGCTTCCACGAAAGCCTCTCATCTATGTGATCCTCTCAGGTCTCTTTGCAGGGATTTCTACCACCTCGTATTACATTATGATTGGTGCCGCAGATGCCTCCGCAGTTCTCCCATTTGGTCAGCTTGTGATCATCTATCTTCTTGTGGGCGACCTCTTTGCAGACAAGGACACCCCGACAATGGTGGAGATCCAGTGTGTTCTCTCAATACTGTTGGGCGTGCTTCTTGTGGGTGTGACCCCCGGCGGTTTCGATGTCTGGATGCTGCTGCTTGTTCTTGGGCCACTCAATATCTCATCTGCTCTATTCACTTACTTTCAACGCCAGGCAAAACGCTACGAAGTCGCTCCTGGGCTACGGGTTGATACGCTCAATATGCGAGTCTGGTCCCTTTTCTTTCTCAATCTCATCTTTTCGATCTATGCCATGTTTGTGATGCCTGCTGATGCCATTGTTGTGATGACGACTACTATGTCGCCCCTCTTCTGGGCAATGGCCGGCTCATCGATTACAACCTTCTTGTCACTGGTCCTCTATGTTCGCGCTCTTGCACGTGGGACCATGGCCATTGTCAACTCACTCTCATCGATCTCGGTCGTCCTTGGAATCCCTCTCACGCTCATCGGTAACCTGTTTATGCCCGGTGCTTTTGGAACAATCTCAAGTGATGTCTTTCTGTGGACACTTCGGATCTTTGGGGTCATCCTTGTGATGATCGGTGTTGTTGCACTGGAAGCCTCCGATGTGCGGTCTATTGTTCTCATCAAAGTCTGTCCGCTGACAGGCGATCTCCTTCCCGACCTCTTCGACATCAAGGGTGTCGAGTCGGCCTCTGCTCTGGCCGGAAAATATGATTATCTTCTCACTATTAAGAGCCGTTCTCTCTCGAAGACGCGAAAGCTGATTCTAAAAAGGGTGCAGCAAATAGCCGGAGTCAGAGAGATCGAGACTCTTGTCGTGTTACGTGATTACAGGTGATAAACTATGAGCGATCTTGTACAAGCGTATGTGCTAATGGATCTGGAAATCGGTAGGACTGATGAGGTCCTTGAGGAGCTTCAAAAGATAGACGAGGCCACGGTGATCGCTGTGACTACTGGGGCCTTTGATATCATCGTTCGGCTTCAGGTGCCTAATCTTGAGGCGTTGTATGATATCACAATCCATCGTATCCATACCATTCCCGGGATTAAAGAGACCAGCACAGCAGTCGTTGAAAAGATGTATTCGGTCTAATTTGGTGACTGCACTATACACGTGCTTTTTATCTCGCCCCTGCCAGCTCTGTGGTGCGTTCATCTTGGGATGGCGCAGAGGTGGTCAAATTGGATGACCAAGTAATAACATCACAACTAACAAAGACTTTTGGAAATATTACAGCTGTTGACCATATTGATCTTCGAGTTCCTGAAGGCTCGATATTTGGTCTACTTGGCCCTAACGGGGCCGGAAAGAGCACTACTATCCGACTTCTCTGTACGCTACTACGGCCTGTTGAGGGAAGTGCTATAGTGGCCGGTTATGATATTCTTGAGGCGCCAGTAGAAGTCCGTCAGGTGACTGGGGTCTTGCCTGAAGAGGGGTCTCATACCCTCTATCAACGATTGTCCGTCTATGACAATCTTGACTATTTTGCAAAGCTCTATGGTGTTCCCGATGAGGAGATCCCCTCACGTATTGAAGAATTGCTCACGTTCATGGGACTATGGGATCGAAAAGACGATTTGGCTGGCAAGCTCAGTACTGGTAACCGACAAAAGTTGGCTCTGTGCCGTGCAATGCTTCATCGACCAAAGATTATTCTCTTGGATGAACCCACCGCATCTCTTGATCCAATTGCGGCCAAACGGGTTCGAGAACTGATCCTGAGTCTTGCTCAGAAATATAGTCAGACCTTTTTCATTAACAGTCATAATTTAGCCGAGGTCCAACGTATCTGTGACAGAATTGCCATTATTGACGAAGGCAAGATCTTGGTGAGCGGGAAGACCAATGAATTAAGAGAACGCTTCCAGACCCATCAGACCTTCAAGATCCGTGTCGCGAGTGATCTGGATAAGGCTGTATCACTTGTAGAGAATGCTCCGTTCACAGATGATGTGGTCCTTGAGGCGGATACGATCTCTGCCAAGATTACCAATCCTTATGCAAACAATTCTGTTCTTATGAGAACGCTATTGGACAACGGAATACAGATCATCGAATTTGCAGAGGAGGAGGCATCTCTTGAAGACCTCTATCTCTCGATCATAAAGGAGGGTGAGAAATAATGGCTCGTAATAGATTGCTAGTGATTGCACTGACAGATATCCACAGGGCATTTCAGGTTAATTATGTAAAATATGGCATAGTAGCTGTTGCGGCATGATGGGCCCACTGTTTACTGTTGTTTTGATTGCGGGGCCAGCACTCACGCTTAGCCCTGCCTCATCCGACTATACGATTCTCATGAGCGTCATGATGCCTTTTGCCTCTGCAATGCTTGCTTTGATGAGCGTCGTTCCTGCCAGCATCATTGCGGCGAATTCGTTTGTTGGAGAGAAAGAGCAACGCACTCTAGAACCTCTTCTCTTGACACCATTGACAGACCAGCAGATTATAGTCGGGAAGCTCTTGAGTGCCTTTATCCCCTGTGTCATTCTGATCTATGGTGGGACGCTAGTGACATCCATTGCTATCAGCGTAATTATGCTAATGGCTGGCCGACCATTGATCATGTTTCCCGATCTTCCCGGGATGTTTCTCATCTTTGTGGTGGGACCGATTGTAGTATTGGGAACTGTCGCAACAATGATCTTGATTAGTAGTCGCGTGTCGCGAGTCTATGAGGCATATCAGACTGGTTCTATTACAGCACTCATCTTGCTTATCCCATTCTTTCTTCCATTGATGGGAATGCAAAATAATACCATTAATATCGAATATGTCTGGATGTCCGATATCATCACGTTTCTCATCGCAGTCACTATAGCCGCAGTCACGTGGCTGCTTGCTCTGAAACAGTTCAACCGTGACCGAATGATCTCAATGGTCTGATCGGTGGAGGGGATGCTCCCCTCTTTTTATTTATATTCGACCTTTTTGAGACCAACCGGATACCGTTTTGCGAGGTCCTTGTAGATCTCTTTGTAATCACCAAGCTCTTTCACGTGGTGTTCTCCAATCTCTCCAATGACCTTTGCAGGAACTCCCACGACGATGGACCTCGGAGGCACCTCGAACTTTGATCGGACGACCGCTCCCTCTCCGACAACTGCCCATTCGCCAATCACAGCGTAATCCGATACTATTGCTCCCATCCCGATCACGGCCTCATCATGTACGATCGCGTTGTGTACGATACAGCCATGTCCTAACGTGACATTGTTCCCTATAGTTGTCTTCTCTCCGGGTCTGGCATGGACTACCACATTGTCCTGTACACTGGTGCCATTTCCAATTACGATCTCTCCGTAATCACCTTTGACAACGGCTCCTGGGGCAACGTAGCACTCTTCTCCCAGAGTGACCAATCCTATGACTGAAGCAGTTGGACTGATGTACGTATTCTTGCCGATTTTCGGGACGCGTCCTTCGAACTCGTAGACTGTCATGACTACCATCGAACGACTATTCCTCAGAATTCTCTTAATAAGGCTTAAGTGTGATTGCTTCATATCGAATTACAATGTGTAGTGACTAAGGAAGTGTGACAATGTCAAATGCCTCCGAACCCCCACTATTTCCGATTCTAAAGGGCGAGTCTGTTGGAGTGAGCGGTGAGTTCAGTGGACGTGTTGTGATTGTCAATTCACCTGACGAGATTCATCGCGAATGGGCCGTTGATGATATTCCCGTGATTAATGACAATCTGGTCTCCCATTTTGAAAGCAATCCGGGTGATCTTGATGAGCTACTAAGTCATGTGTCAGCAGTCATATCCGAGACTGGTGAATCAGTGGGGAGTATGGCCTCCATTGCATTCATTCGAGAGATCCTCTGTATTGTCAAAGTGCCTGATGCTTGTTTTGTCTTAGAGAATGATATGCGGATCAGAATTACTGCGCACGAGAGCGATGGAAATATCTTCTTCATAGAGTGACTCTCATTAGGTGGTCTCCTCACCGTTGTCTGTAAGGTGGGCGGTCTTGAATTCGCAGTTCGGTATCTTTTCAGTGATTGCACTGCGTCTAGGTGTGAACGGTCTGACAACTTGTGTCCGAATCTTGACATATCCCAAAGACTTTCCTATATATGGTCCATGAACAGTCCCAGCATAGAATGCGCACATTCTTCAGATACTGCTAGCGACTCTGTCTAATGTGCTCTGCTTATGGAGTTCTTCGCTTCTTGTGGGAAAGGATATGATGAATTTCGTTCCCGCTTGGGGCTTACATGGGACTCTATCCCGAATGTCCAGGATGCCACCATTTCTCTCGACGATCATCTTTACGAACGGAAGGGAGAGACTCTCTCCTGGTCTTGCAGCCTCGGATCGCCAATGCAAGAGGCTCTCACGTTGTGATGGGTCCGCTACGTTCTCAAAAGTGAGGACCTCGATCAAGACCTTATCTGATTGTTCATCCAAATATGCCTGCACATTGATATTGACCTGTTCTCGTTCTTTTGGTGCACAGTATCTCAATAAATGAAACAATGACTGTTCAATATACTTGTCAGCATAAATCTCAAGGTTTTTGGGTCTTATCATGACTCCTACTCTGATGTTCTGGTTCTCGTGTTCTCTCTTGAGTCTGGCTACTGCATTATCTATGATATATGATACATTGATTGGCCGGATTTCCCCTCTCTCTTCTTCTGCCTGTCGAAGATCACGAACCACCCCAATAAGCTCTATTGCTCTTTTGAGACCTTCTTGGGCGATCCCTATGTCTTCTAAGAGATTGATGTCCTCTTTGATCGACATGGCCACAATATCCACTGCTGCTTGGATTCCTTGCAGAATATTTGCGGTGTCATGTCTGAGTACGTCGGCAAGGTTCAGCGCTTTATCACGTTCGTTCTCAAGTTTGGCGATCATCTGTTTTAGTTGCTCTGTCTCGTAATTTTGTAGCGTTGCCGTGACATCCTTTACTATGACAATCACTGACAATATTTTTCCATCAGTTGCCTTGGTATGTGGCACCACATCAATTCTGAAAATGGCGTTCTCTTTTATTTCTGGAATCTTGATCTGTGGTATTGATATGACCTGTCCGGTCTTCATGGTCTCTTGAATCTGATCGGTCACGGTCTGGAGTATCTTTTCTGCGATCTCAACCCCCTGAGTGCGTTTATAGCCCTCCTCGATCGTGCCTCCAAGATTTGTCATCTCCACTTTGGTTCCGCCGTACGAGAGGACAAAACCAACATCAAGATGTGCATAGATGCCCGCAAAGGTCACAGTCCTCATGATAAAACAGCCCGCTGCCACAAAGGGGATTCCAAGTGCGATGGCTACGAAAGCCAGATCAATTAATCGAAAGATTCCTGCTCCTATGACTTCTCCAAATACCATGAACCCATAACCTAACGTGACTAGTTTGGCACCCTGACTCAGCTCGGGGCGTTCTATCTTGTACGGGTTGTTTCTAATTAAATTAAAGAAGGCCCCAAATAATAATGTAAATATGACCGAACCATAGATCACAAGGGCGAGTCTGGTGGCCTCAATTCCAATAATGTATACGATCAACGCGGCGGCCATGGGAAATAGGAACGAGACCCCATAGAGAATCGTCATTACTGCCCACTTAAGTCGGTTGAGCCGTGCAAGGATGTTTGCCTTTGTCATTTCCAAGCCTGTTGGAATAAAGAATCCTAAGGCTGCATAATCTAACGATCTGAATACCAGATGGGCTGGAGAGCTGAGGGGTGTGTTGAAATATCCATAGAGACATACCCCCCTTGCAATCATCACAAGGGCGAATCCCGCTAGGGCAAAATATACTCTGTTTCGATCCTTTTGCAACTGCCCGAGTGCTAAGATAAGGACTATTACTCCAATTCCTGTGAGATATAGTGCGGACTCATACATACGATTGCCCCTTTGGTCCCTGTCGTATTATTACTTTCATCTCTGAATAATACGTATTATTTTGAGAGAAATTGCCTTTTTAATAAATCGTTGATGTATTATTTGAGCTTATACGTACTATTGGCTCCACGTCAAACAGCCCGCCCAAGAGGATTCCTGTCTCTCAATCTGGGATCTTCTTTTGCGACCGTCGCGGGTGCTATCGCAAGATCGAACTCAGATGACCTCCAATGATTGGAACTGGGGGAGCAAGTGTGAGAGGGCACTCGAAACGGACTCAGGTCTAAATATCTTGAAGATTTTTAGAACGGCCAGAAAGTAGTGCAAATCACTCACTGCCCGTGTATCATCGATTTTTCAGAGTACATCTTTTAGTGCAAACCTTTATGGGTTTCCTCTTCATGCATATGGTTCTGTGACCGAAGAGAATCGCCTTGATTGGTATATTGTTCGAATGGCACTTGTTGATCAGAAAAGAGTAGCGCTCACGTTTCTCTTTGCAATATTTGTACTGGCTTTGGGTCTTGTTCTTTACTATGTACTTCTGCTCATGCTCACAAGTCAAGTAGGTGAGAGCATTGTTGGAAGTGTTTTGTTCTTGGTAGTCCAAATACTGCTTGGCCTTTTTGCAACACGATCAGCATTCCAGTTCGGTTCGCGAATCCGTCAACTTCAGGTGCCTCCTCAGGTCACAGAGACTCCTCATCAGCCTTTATTCTCGGAATGCGACATTACGGAGGGTGACATTCCAAAAATATTCGAGCAGTTCCAGATCGGGTATGATTGCGATGATCCGCAGAGGGTCGATGATTTTACGGATCTCGGCTGGTTTTTTGTTACAGTCTTTGCAATACTGTCTATGATGATCATGCTCCTCTTTGGGTCGTCAGTGGTACTGATCTATAGTGTGGTCATTGTTCAAGGGGTCATCGTATTTTTTTTGTTGGTTCTTGGGTACAAGTATACAGTCAGTGCGTCTCTTGATGACTCCTTTGTACATCTCGAGTTCGTAGTTTCAACTCTAATGACCTCTCTCTTGAACGATCTCCGCGAATTTGAACCGCGGCTAGTAGCGCGCTGGGTTCAACAACTTCGAAAGAGCATACTCTATGATATTGCAATGGTTGTAGACTATGTGGACTTTGGGCTTCGTATAGGCTCCGATCGTCCTGCCTCTGTTCTTGTGCCTGCTTCGTCTGCTCAGTTAGACTGTATCCGACGAGCGATCCCCGAGGAGTGGACTATTCACTCGCACGACAACGTTCTGGAGATTCATATTCCCCGGCTCGCACTAAATCTGTCTGAACCTTCAAGGTCGCTGTTAGCTCCTGATACAGTAAATGTTCTATCGGCAGAAATTAGTACTGTCATACAAACTCTCTTGTCTGATCCGGATTGTACCAAACATGCTTCTTAATATGCAAAGCATATAGTATTACAGCAGGGAGAAACAATGAAGATCCGTCTCAAGATCGATCGCCTCTGGCTTGAATTGGAAAAGAAGAGCATGAAGAAGCTCTTGGACAAATACAAGCTCTGGGAGGCGCACACACTTGAGAAGGCTAAGCGTGCCAAGGACCTTCGATCACTACGAGAGCTCTATTACGAGTTAGGCGATCGGTGGGAATGGGATCAAGTCACAGGCGAGTGGCTCTCGAAAGGTGCTCCCCTTGATGCGATCGCTCTGTTTCTACGGATGCCGGGTCTTGAGCCTGATAAGGAACGGTATGTCCTCTATGCCGTCATGGCTTATAGTAAGGGTTTCACAGACCAGTTTGATCATCTAGGGGACAAGGAGCGTGTGATTCTTGAGCGCGACCTGTCCACCGGAAAAGTTGTCGTGTGGTCAACAACAGGTCATGGCGCTATGGATCTCCAACCTACAGATGTTAGTGAGTATGCCCCTCTTGAGAATATTGTCAATACCTGTCACCTTGTTGCTCAGCCCGGCGATCATGCTCTGCGTCTATGCCTGCCTTTAGAGACCAGTTCGCAATGGAATCTCACTCAGCGGCTCTGGTTAGTGGCAAGTGGAAATACCGAGTTCACATGGCGTACGATTGATGTTGTCCGCTCAGAAGACATAGAGAATGGTCTTGGCTTCAATTTCTATAGATATGCCTCTGCTGTCATCAGTCTTGAGAAACTCTGGTCCCGGTTAAAGAAAGACAAGACACTGGTGAGTCGTGATCTCTCACAGCAGGAAATCCGCCACAATACTGAACTCCTTCGGGAGATTGAAGGTCTGCTTCATGTTCTGTGGTTTAAGCCCCCGGCCCGCCAGCTCCGTCCAGCAGTATCTCTGTATACTAAACTGAAGGAGCGGCTCGAACAAGGTGATCACTACTCACTTGATGATGTTGTCCGTCCATATCTCTCGGAGTTGGCAGAGTCCCTCACTGACTTGATCGAGCAAGCAAAGTTCCTGAAGTGGAAGAGCGTTGTAGAGCAGAAGGGTTATACCCCCGAGTCGATCTTTGACAAGTTGGGGATCACCGGAATGTCGCGTGAGGCATTGGTGGTTGCTCTTGATGATATACTCAAGGAACATACACTTGCCTACATTGGATATCCGGAAAAGGCCACTATGACTGGTAAGGTTCTCAGGATCATCTTGGGCCTACTGGTTCTACCTGTACGCTTGGTTTCTGCGTTCATTAAATCAATGTTGCAATCATTAGACAAGCTCGTGACGCGCTTTACACATAGGGAATCTACGGGAGAATCTGAGGATGCCCCTTCCTCCCCTCAAGAAGACCAGGATGAACTGATTGATAAAGGGGCTTGAATACACTTACTGAGTAATCCCTTCAAGTTCGGAAAAGGACGCCTCCGATCTTGTCAAGAAATATGGTGATGTAGTTGCGTGTTGGAATTATAGGAAATGGAGTCTCTGCGGTCACTGCTGTCCGAGAACTGCTCAAGATCGATTCGACAATAGAGGTTGAGATCTTCTCGGACGAGCCTCATGGATATTACCTTCGACCCAAGCTCATAGAGTTTCTGGGTGGGCGTCTCGATAAAGATGCAATTGTCCAATTTGGGAATGACTGGTACGCTCAACGAGGAGTCGCCTTTCACCCATCCACTCATGTAGAAAAAATAGGCAACGACCTCACAGTTCATGCCTCCGACGGGTCCGGTGGTCAATTTGATAAGATCTTGCTTGCGACTGGTGCTCGTCCGTTTATCCCACCCATTCCGGGAACTGACAAAATGGGTATGTTCGCCCTTCGTACTTTGAATGATGCCACGGCCATAAAGAATGCTGTGAGCCCCTCTAGTCGCGTGCTCATTGTTGGTGGCGGTGTTCTGGGGATTGAGATCGCCGCAGCCGTCAGCAATCTTGGTGCCTCCCCGACTGTGATCTCCAATGGTGGTGTGCTGCTTCCTGCACAACTCGATGCGCCCGCCAGTGCACTTCTTGTCAAGCGTCTTGACGGTATGGGAGTCTCAATAGTGTTCGATTACAGGTGTGCTGAGATTCTTGGCTCTGAAAAGGTCACGGGTGTCATCTCCACAGAGGGTGAGACCCTTGATGGTGATGTTGTCATTGCAGCCACTGGTGTCCGACCAAATATGGATGTGGCGAAGGCCTCCGGCATCCCCTGCGGCCGTGGAGTGACCGTTGACGATCACATGCAGACCGGGGTCAAGGGCATCTATGCTTCAGGTGATTGTTCCGAGTGGAATGGGGTCTGTAGTGGGATCATTCCCTCTGCAATTGACACGGCAAAAGTGGCTGCGCATAATATGGTCACACCGGGGTCTCGGAGATACAATGGTACCGTTCCCACCAACACGTTGAAGGTCGCAGGGATCGACCTCTTTTCAATTGGCATCACCTCGCCGACCACTGATGACTATGAGATCCGCGACAAGACCGACACACAACAGGACCGGTACTATAAGATCGTCCTGAAGGACAATGTGATCGTTGGGGCGATCGTTCTTGGTGACAGAAAGGCTTCTCAACGCATTCAGCGGCTTGTGCGTTCTGGTGAAGCGGTTTCAGACCGTGAAGGTCTCATACCCTCCTGAGACTACTCCTCTACGATCACTCTCGGCGGTCTATTCTTTCCTTGTGGTACCAGATTGATCACGATCTCCGCAGCATCGCGTAATTCTTCCATGTGCGTCACAAGGATGACCTGCTCTACTGATCTGAGACCTCGGATTGCCTCAGGCAGCCAGCGGCGTCTCTGAGAATCAAGTCCGGCTCCGGGCTCGTCAAGGATCAAGAGACTTGGTGCTCTCATTATGCTCTCATTTCCTTCAGTTGCAAGTTTCTGTAATGCAGTATTGACGGCGACACGCAGGGCGAAGTTGACGCAGACATCTTCACCTCCTGAGGCATCACGTAGAGGCACTGTATGTCCTCTAAGGTTGCAGAGTCTAATATCGTAGTCCTCGCCAATCTCCAGATTACTATAGCGGTCTCCAAAGATGCTCAGAAAAATCTCGCGTGCCTCTTCTCGTATTCGAGGTTTGAGATTGTCCTCAGCAATCAGTGGTATCTGTGTCAGCACGTTTTGGAGTGTTGATGCCAGTCCCTGCAGACGCGCGAGTTCTGCTTTGGTTCGACTGATCTCTGGCGATTCGAGTTGTCGTTCAACTTCCTCAATCGAACTTCTGACCTGCGTGACCATCTCTTTTACTGGCTGGACCAGATCCTCTCGACCGGTCAATCTTGTAAGTTCATCGAGCGCTCTGTCCGCAGCAGCTATCTCCTCTCTGGAGGGAAGTCGTTTCCGGATCTCCTCTAAATGATTCTGTTCGCTCTGAATCTGTTCGAGTCGTTCTCGATATTTTCGGATCTTTGTTCTGGTCTTGCCTTCAATGTGTGCATAGATTCCCAGTCCCATCATATCGCGCATTGTCTCTCGTTTTTTCTTTGGAGGAAGTCGTGATAGTCTATCGATGTCCCCCTGTCTAACATAGGTCAATGCTGCGAAAGCGTCACGGTCCATTCCGAGAAGTTTTATGATCTGTTTATCGACTTGAGTCACCGTCGATTCGATTACTTTTCCCGAGCCCTCGTCTGTCAATTCCGCCTCGGTTCTATCCACAAAGATTGTCCGTTTTACGGTATATTCTCTTGTATTGGCCGGGGCGATAAATGTTAGAGTGACCTTTGCCTTATTGGTACCATGGCGAATGACCTCCCTGAGTTTGAGATCCTTCTCTTTTCTCTTTGTCTTCTTGAATAGAGCGAACTCAATAGCCTCAAGAATTGTCGTCTTCCCTGAACCGTTTGGACCGACGATTGCAGTGATGTCATTTTGAAAATCAATAGTCTGATCCTTAAAGACTCTGAAGTTTTGAAGTCGTAATCTAACTAGCATAATCGCACCCCCATTACATTATCTCCTCAAGTATTTCGAGAAACTCATCAGGGCTTCCAAGTTGTGATTGTTCAACGTATTCTCTTACTGCCCTCTTCACATCGAGTGGTCTTGTGATCTTGATTGGCCGTGTTCCAAGTACTTGCCATTTTGCATCGATGACAATCAATAGTGAATTGTGTTCTTGCTCTCCATACTCAACAAGTTCCTCTGGTTTTATTGCGGCACTGGTTTCAGAGTCAATGATACCATTGACCTGCACAACTGCAATCCCTCCATTGCTTGTAAATCGAATCCTCTTTATTACATCTCTCAGGTACTGATTCGCATCTTCACCAGATCTTCCTGTTATATCTACGCCTGAAATGAGATTGAACTCACGAACATCTTCAAGTGGTTCAGTAACGTACTTGTTACCATTTGTTGTCACATCCACAACAATGACCCCTCGTGTTCTGCCATAGCCCAGTTCTCTGCGCCATTCAACTATTGCCGTTGAGCCAGGTCTCCCAATGCCTGCATCCTCGTCAAGTCGGAAATCGTGTTTATGTCCTTCTCCTATATAGTCAAAATCAATAGGCGCCTCATCCCACTTGATGGGGAGCGTGTGAGTGAATAGCAGATTAATGTCACCTTTAGGCCTTATCCTGTCAATGATCCCTCTGGTCGTTCTTTCGTATCCCCACGAGACAAGATGAACTTCTATCTGTTCTCCATTAATCTGGAGTCTGAATTCTCTATGCTGATCCTCAATGGTAGTTATTGCGAGGCCTGCCCGTTCAAGAGCCACAACCGGGCTCACATCCCAGCGTTTCCCTGGAAGATCATGATTCCCTTGAACAATAAATGCGTGGACTCTCGCATCTCTGACTTTTTTGAACATCTCTATGGCAATTTGCATGTCCTCGGGCGCTGGTTCCGGACTGTCAAAGAGATCGCCAGTATGCACCAAAATATCGGGCTTGTGTTCTAGTGCCTTCTCGATCGCTTGTTGAAAGCAGGCCCTCATATCCTCTTTTCTCTCTGTTAATTGGAATGCTGCTGCACCAAGATGTGAGTCAGAGATATGTGCTATTTTGACCATTGCCAGCCCTCGACCGAAATCCGAGATGATTTACCCACCAGTTCATCTTTGGACGATCCTTATAGTGTGATGGCGATATATGAATTATTTTCCCATGAATGTCTGTGATATTTTCTTGGCCGCGGAAAATTGTGGTGCTTTTATCTCCCCGACCAGATAGACTTCTGGTGATCGCCCTATGCAAATGCCCCCCGACCTGACTCTGACAATTGGAATTCTTGCCGCTCTTATCAGTATACTTTCCGCAGCCTACCTGATCCACATCTGGTATTCATTCCCTAATCGGCTCTTGACCGATCTGCCACTGATCTTTGGTGTCTCTCTGGCGTTTCAGGGTCTCAACACACTTCTTCAGACCTTGGTGCTTGCAGGAGTCTTTCCAAACACTCTTGACTTTCTACGAGTACGGGCTGTTGTCATAGGCTTTCTTGTATTTCCAATTCTTCCGGGCCTCCTGAATATTTGGGCCTTCAAATACAAACAGTATCATCTGCGGGTCGTTGGCTTGGTTGCTGTCTACTGGTACACGATCTTGCTCTTAGCTCCCACTGCTCAGATATTGATGGCCCTCCTTATCCCTGTGATGATCGGCATCATGCTTGGTTTCATTGGTACCTTTGCAGTGACATGGCGAACGGGACGCTTGAAAGAAGTAAGAAGCGATTTCATGCTTGTATCGCTACTCATTATTTTGGCAAGTCAGATGTTGCGCGTCCCGCTCTATTCAATCGGAATCTCAGTTCTCTCTGATATTATGAATGCCATTGGTACTATTATTGCAGCCTTGGCCTTCATCATCCCCTCTCTCTCCCGTGCGACCAATCGTCAAGAGGAATCGCCCCCCGTCTCATCTGCGGTCATGGTCTGAGATCATCAGGGCGATTCCTTTTGGCCTAGAGCTCAAGCAGATCGCGCACGTCACTATTGCTTGTGAGTGGTGTGGGCTTGCACTGGTGGTGGCGTTGAGACACGACCCTATCATAAATTGAGGTGTCCATGCTCTTGATGGTCGTAGGTGCAAGAGCCCCCGTTTCTCGTACGACGCGAAACTCCTCGTTTATGGTCTTCATGGTCTCCTCAAAGGCGGCCACGAATTCATCGGACTTTACTTGATCACTATTGCGGAACATGGCAAGGATCTCGTAATGGCCAATTCCGTTCTCAACAGTTCCATAGACTGTATAGTCCATGACTTCTGCGTCTGTCTTCAGGCAGGCCGCAGTTATTGCAGTAGTTACATGTGCGGCTGTTATCTTCTCGCCTGATAGATTGACCACATTCCCTCGTCTTGAGATCCCTTTGATACTGACCGGGTCTGTGTCAATGACCGTGATCACATCTCCCATTCGATATCGATAGTACCCTTGGGCATTGGTGACAACGATCTCATACGTATACCCCTTCTTGACATCCGTGATCGGGACGGTCTCAGGTTCTACTTCGTCGATCACATTCTCAGGGATAAACTCGATAAAGTTGGTGTTGGGGAATATCTGAATTCCTTTTCCCTCACCCTGTAATTGTCCGGCGAATACCCCCTCCGATGCACCATAGATCTCTCTTATCTTAACTAAGGGAAATGTCTCAGAGATCCATTTTTTGTAGGGGCCTGAATCGATTCCTGTTGCTAAGAAGAGTCGAAGGTTTGGCCACAGCTGGGACACGTCTATTCGTCCCTCGTCATCGATCACTCGCCTGAGCTTGTCTTCGTATGGTGTCCCTCTGAATCTCTCAAGGAGCCATGGTCCGTATTCGTTCTGCATTCTTCTGACCAGTGCCAGTGATAATGTGGTTATTCCCTGAAGCCCTGTCACATCTTCTTTGACCATGAGTTCGGCATATGCTCGCATCTTCTCGTCCATATCAGAGATGTTGAAGACATCCTCGCCCGGTTTCATGAGTTTCTTGAACAGGGGGTTCATGAATCTTCCATATGTTCCGGTTGCATAACCTACTGGAATGCCATTAATATGATCGAGGACTGCCGCTGCACCGAACGTGATCAGCGAGCCATCAATGATTCTTGCATTCTCCTCTTCTTCAGCGATGAATGCCATCCATGTCATCATTGTGCTCTTGGCAACGTCTTTGACTCCACTTCTCGTGATCGGCATTCTCTTGGGTTTCCCCGTCGTTCCCGAGGTCTGAAGATACCAGACCACCGGATCCTTTGTGAGGATCTGCCCTCGTGGCTCCTGATAGATCATCTCTAGGTACGGTCGAAGTCTATATGCATCAGTAAGGGGCACCCGATCCATATATTCCTCCGCAGAAGAGATGCTTCCAAAATCGAACTTGCGTCCATAAAGTGTTTCTTTGTTCTTCTTGATGATTTTCATCAATTTATCTTGGGTCACTTCCCATGAGTGTGTCAAAAGATAGTCGATCTCTCTGACTTTCTTCTGAGCAACCCGTGATATTATTTTCCTCATGATTGCCATCTGCTTGCCTCCGGAATGCGTCATTCCGATGCTTACCATAGTGGAAATCTAGACCATTGTATGTTATGGCAATAGTTCAATTAGCGTCTAAAGCATTGATTCTTGTTTTACACAACGTATAAAAATCTTAATAACGGAAAGGCCAATAATGATGGCGTATATCTCCATAATTCTTCTATGAAGACTATTTGATGATGCATTCAGTAGCTTTTTTATGGTTTTTGCAGCAACATCCCATAATTTGAAAAAATAATTGCTTGATTGTTGATCTTGGTCGTGCAAGTTGGATCTTGTGCGGATGCCACATGCATGACGCTGTTATTTTTTTAAAAAGGTGCGTTTGTTCATCTCTTCCTCGCAGAATCCAAAAAAAGCTACTCAACGACAAGGCAATATTGGATATGGTGCTAATTGGTCTGAAATACAATGCTATTCTTGCCCTTTGCGTTATTACGATTGTTTACAATCTTGATTTTTCGATAATATCCCCCATTAGCGACAAATGGCATGTGGGGGTAAACTGAATTCCTTTTGATTTCCCTATAGTTCTTGGTGAGCACATGATAAAGCAACTTGAGGAACAATTTACTGCTGCCGTGAGTTCTCAAGAACTCATTGCAGGGATGACGGATGTAACAAAACATCTGCAGATCACATTCAACTCTGCAGATTGTAATATTATTCGTGCACTTCTCCAGGCTGATAGTAAACGTCCGGTACTGGTGTTAGTGATCGGCTTTCGAAGCGAGATGCTGATCCCATTCACTCAGACGCATTTCCGTGCAGTCGGAGAATATCTCCCATGTGATATCCCGGGTATTGTCCCAGCACTTGCAGCGGTAATCAATCATCAAGGCAAAGGGATCGTTGCAAATGCCGTAGTACGTGGAGATGTGACTCGACTTGTCTTGGTCTTTGAGGGAAAGGCAAGTCATAAGGACTCTCCGATGACTTCGTTAGTGACCAGCCTGTACAGATTCTTCAAGAGTTGGATGGACTGGTCAGCGGTCCTCCTGTCCATCATCAATAATGATCCTGTTATTGGTGAGTGGTCGCTTGACTGGCGGGAGTTTTTGGCCGGCGAGAGCGGTCTCATGACAATGCCTTGGTTTTCGCCACTGACGTATACCGAGCGATCAATTGCGCTTGAGCGCATTGTGTTAGCATCCAAGGCACTTCTGTCGTCAGTTCTCTCAGAGGAACAGGCTGATGACCCAATGATCCGGTATCTTGACAGATGGATGACCTATCTCAGGCCACTATCCCAGATAACCTATGATATGGATGAGTCCGAGGGGGCGCGTGCCTAATGTATGTTCAGACATCGATGAATGCTCACCAGTCATTAATGATCTCTGACCATGACTATCCTTGGCTTGCAGGTGCCGCCTATGGTCTTGGCGCAAGAGTATCCGTCCCCGCCGAGTACGTAAGATATCTGCAACGAGATATTCGAGACCTCAATATCGAGCCTGTCAGACCCGGCGAGTCTTACGATCTCGATGATGGCGTATGCAGTTCTGCCTATGATGTCCTTGGGGGACATGTGAGTGTCACCGGAGTGATCCATCCAGCAGGCCTCTTGTTTCCAGTGCCTGCACCCCTACAGGAATCGGTCACTGAACTTGTACGGGTGGCTGAGGTCTTAGATGAGGAATGGATGATCGTTCCCAAAAGTGAGATTGAGCGATTTATGAAATTGGTTCCCTTGAAGGGGCCACATGCTAAACGGTTGATGGAGGTGGAGTCATGATTTCTTTAGAAGAGGTTCCGGGTGTTGGCCCGACATTAGCAAAGAAGCTACGAGCCGTATTCGTCATAAGTGCAGAACTTCTTGCAGTTCAGAATCCTGTTGAGCTCCAGGCAAAGGCCAGCATTGGTGAAGGTACTGCTGTGAAGATCGTGCAGAACGCTCGTCGTCTTCTCAATATGGACGATTTTCGTTCGGGTATTGAAGTCGAGCGTGCTATGCGAGAGGCAACACGTCTGACCACAGGGATCGAGTCGTTAGACGAACACCTGATGGGCGGGATCGAAGAGGGTTCAATAATTGAGATATATGGGGCTGCACGTGGTGGGAAGACCCAGTGGTGTAGCTACTTTGCCGTGCGTTCACAGCTCCCGCGGGAGGAGGGCGGACTGGAAGGTAGGGTTCTCTGGCTCGACACCGAATCGAGTTTCAAACCATGGCACATTCGAGGCATAGCATACAGATACAAGATGGACCCTGATGTGGTATTAGGGAATATTGAGCACATTCCAATTGTTCTGTCGTCACAGATCACAGAGAAATTCCTTACGATCCCTCAACTCTGTGCAAAGGGTGACTACAAGTTAGTCATTGTGGACTCATTGACCAGTCTGTTCCGTGTCGAATATACTGGACTTGACACTCTTAGAATTAGGCAGCAGGCGATCAACTCTCTTCTAAATGTGATGCGCAGGACGGCAACGGCAACAAAGACGGTCTTTCTGTACACAAATCAGGTCATGGCCCATATCTCCACCTATGGCGGTAATCCCAACCAACCCATAGGCGGCCACATTCTCTCGCACGGATCCGATTACCGTTTTTACACACGGCGAAAGGGAGCGGGCGAGCGTATTTTGACATTGAACGACAATGCCGGAATTCCCGAGTTTACAATTAACTTGGTCAATGGCTGGGGCGGCTTCTACGCATCAAAGACGGACATGAAGGCGGTCGAACCCGAAGTGAAGGCGTATCTTGCGAGTCAGGGTTACGTCATTGCTGGGACCGAGCCCATGGTGATGAGTGTGCCCGGCGCAGCAGCAGAAAGCGAAGAGGAGTGAATGGCATAGTGAGTCGAGAACGCGGTATGTTCAGAGTCTACGTCTGCCCAAAGTGTCGTAATGTCGATTACGTCTGCGTAGATGGCGAAGGAGAGCCTTCCAAATGTAGCAAGTGCGGTTACATCATCGTGGACACTCCCGGAATGATCTATGCGGTCACAGTGCAAGAGGCCGAGGAGAATGTCCAAGAGCTTGCTCAGATCATTGAAGTGCAATCTCGTGTGGGACGCATCTCTCGGGGGCGTGGAATCAAACGGCGGGTCCAGGACATCATCACTACGTTAGTCGAGATGAATCACGGTCGTCCTGTCTTATTCTCTAGTGTATTGCAGGAATGCATCGATGCTGGTATTGAGGTTTCACGAGCGGTCCACTTCATCACGCTTCTTGAGAGCGAGGGTCGGATTTCGAGTGATGGTATTGTTGTTGAGATAAAGGAGGATTACTGAGAATGACTGAGGCAATAAAACAGGTCTGGAGTGGTCGGCAAGCATCCGGGATCTCTCAGCGGTCCATGATCAATCTGGTGAATCTGCTTCTCAGGGACACCGACCACCGAATTACTATCTTACAGAGGGGTGCAGGCCCCGACCCTGAGGTGTATGTAGTTACTACTGTTCAGTGGCGTGATCGTGATGCGACCCGCCCCTTGCTGCCTCAATTACCTCGACTTCTCTCATTGTTGGAGACCCTGCGAGGAACTCGTGGCGTGCCAAGTCAGATCTATCTTGACAGCCTTGATGGTGTGTCAGTATTTCTCCCCACTGGGACGCACCTCTCTCAGATTCCCACGACCTCGAAGGATAGTGTACGGAAGCTGATGGACCTTGTTGAAGAGTCGGTCAGTCATCTCTATTCAACAATGCAGGAGGTCGAGTCATGGTTCTGGAGAGCGGCACGACGGAAAGGGTTCAGTCCTCAGATTGTTGAGCGAATGGCACGCAAGGAACGGCACTTTGATTCCATCGGACTCGAACATAACTTTCACGAACTGTTGCGGGCCTACTTCTCCGTTCGATTCAGGATCCATCGGAGTGAGTCCGTGCTTCATGTGGAGGGAGAATGATGACTTCAGCGGCACTGAATCCTATGCGATATTTTCCATATACTCCTAGGCCGCATCAGGACAGTGCCGTGGAGCTTGCTGCTGATGTCTTCTACAATCGTTCGGTCGGCCTTCTCTCAGCCGATTGTGGTGTTGGAAAGACGATTGCAGTTCTTGCTGGTTACCTTGCAGCACGCGCAGATGATCCCACGGCTCGACTGTTTGTAGTCACACGTACCCATTCGCAGACACGGGTATTTGAGTCAGAACTGGAAGTCCTTCGTCGAGCTGATCCACAGCTCACAGCCACTTCGCTGGTCTCTCGTGCACGAATGTGTCCTCTAAGGTCTCAGATGGACTCGTTGGACAATTCTGGGTTCATGCATGCCTGCTCTATGATGATCCGTACTGGTCGCTGTTCGTACTTTTGGAGCATGTACTCAAAGAGCGAAGGCCGCGTCAAGCTTCGAGATAGTGCTAGAGGAATAATCTATGACCTGCTCTCTCAGGGTGTTGTCACTCGCAAGGTTGCAGAGGATGTCTCCCACTCTGAGGGGTTCTGTCCGTATGAGGTTCTCAAGAATGCAGCACGTGATAGCAGAGTCATCATAGGTCCCTATTCTTATCTATTCCAGAGCAAGGTCCGTGATGCAACGCTCGCCTTCATCGGAGTTGAACTTGGCAATCTGGATGTTATCGTTGATGAGGCGCACAATCTTACCGATCATGTTCTTGACTCGGAGACCGCACGCCTCACCGGGTCGGATCTGATCTGGCTACGGGAAAAACGTGACAATATCGTCAAGACCACTGGGGCACAGTGGACTGGAGATGCAATTGATTTTCTCTGGGAGACCCTCCTCTTAGGTCTCGATGGTCTTGGGAAAAAGTCCGAACGGCAGCTGAACAAGTGGGATGTTGCCCCTCGTTTTGTCAATGAGGCTTCTCTCAAGACCATGATGATGAAATCGCGTGATAGTACCAATGACCCTGATATGCTTGCGGCCAGCGAGACCCCTCTTGACCGTATGTTGGAATTCCTCTATGCTGCGACACAGGCTGTCAAGAGTGATGACTGGCATGTGACACTTCATCTGAGACCGTCACGCTTCGAAGAGCCCGATGTGGCCCGTGCCTCACTGACTGTGCGACCTTTCAACTCTGCCGCATTAGCAGGTCCTGTTCTCAAGTCTGCACGCTCGGCGATCCTGATGTCCGGTACCCTGCGGCCAACAGAACACTATGCACGCCTGATCGGAGTGACTGGTGCCGCCTCCGCAGAACTTGCGAGCCCGTATCCACGTGGCACACGTCTAATTCTGATCGATCGACAGCTCTCAACAAAATACACAGAGCGCAGTCCTTCTCTCTGGAAACATATCGCAGAGCGGATAAGTACTGCTCTCACAAGCATGCCCGCCAATAAGAGTGCTCTCGTGGCATTTCCCAGTTACGCAATGATGCGTGAAGTGATGAGTTACGACATAGATTTTGGATTCAGAGAGTCGCTCATTGAGGCTCCGGGTTCACGACTGGATGTGCTTGTTGATGCGGTCACGAGTGGTCCTCATGCGATATTCTCGGTGTACGGCGGAAAGTTCAGTGAAGGGATCGATATTGTTGAGGGTGGGTCAAGCTGTATCGATCTTATCATCGGAGTAGGAATCCCCTTCAGCCCTCCGACAACGTATCATCTGGCACTACAGGACTGGCTTGACAATCACTTTGGGAAGGGGATGGGCTACTACTACGCCGCCACCATACCCACACTTCGAAAGGTCGTCCAGCTTATCGGTCGGCTTCGTCGGTCCCCAAAGGACTGGGGCGTCGTAGTTCTTCTCGATAGACGATTCTTGAGACATCTTCGGATCATGGGTGACGATGTTGCCTCGGACATGTGGCCCTTTTCCTCTGGTAGCGAGATGCATGACGCTATAACACAATTTCTGAGTTTGAGGGAGGCAGGTCTACTGTGAACTTTCGTGATCTTATGCTTTACAAATGGTACATCGTGGGAGCGCTTGTTATCGCCTTTGTTGCTCGTTACATCATTATTAGTCAAGACATCGTATCGACTGTGGCTGTGACTGCTGCTGTTGGTATTGTGATCATCTTGGCTCTCTCATCACGGGCTCTTGCGGGTAGACCGGAGATACTGTGGAACGAACCGATGGGTGTGATGGTCATCCTTCGGCCATGGATCGTTGAGGTCAGTGCCGCACGCTTGATCACCAGTGTGCCCTTGGGCATTGATCTGGAGCATTCTGCTGTGAAGGCATTACGTGCTCTTCATCGGGTCACTCGTGAGGCGCAGAATGCGTCCGTGAAGTTCTTCGTGATGCGTCCACTTGGTGATGGCACTACTCGTATTGGAATGATGGTCACCCGTCGAGGCTTCCGGTTTCACAATGGTGTTGCAAAGGCCAATGTCTTAGCCAAGGCTGTGTCGGAGTACGCCGCGGTACTGGAGGGATCTCTTCGTGCAGCCTATCCTCACGTTCCAGTAGTTCGCGCAGGTCTTGCGGAATTGCTTGGTGTCTATTCAGGAGGTGTCTACGGAATTGCATGAGCTTCACATACCTCCTGGGATAAGTCTAGACCGGATCATGCATATGCTTAAGGTGGGCCATGGATATTCTTGGCAGATTCTTTTCAAGCATCCACTCCTCCTCTCCCATGGCACACCTCCACCCGGTCCAATGCCTGAGGTCTTAGTCGTTGGTCCGGACCGTCTGATCTTTGAGGATCCTACTGATTCCTCCCTTGAACGGTTCCAACGTCTGATCGATCTGTTCTCACGGCAACCAGTACTGGTCATTGAGGGTGATTTGGAGTGACGAAACGAACGATCATGGGTGGCAAGCCCGAGACCGACCCCCTTGCAGAGCTTGGTGCAAAATTCTCCAAATCGGTTCCAATGGACCATGTCTTCTGGATGAATCGAGCACGACGTATCCCGATGTGGAGAATATTCCTTCTCTCTCTGACCGTGTTTATTCTTGGTTTCTATCAACCTGTAGTGATGCTCACGGGGGCCATTATCATCTTGGTCATTATCTGGTTGCTTCCGGGGCAAAGACCAGCTCGTGAGGAGGCAGCAATTGCATCTAATGCATGGACCCATGTTGAGTTTCCTGAGGTGACACTGGCCGTTGAGAATGATGTTCTCTTATGCAAGTCGCATCATGGTACTCACTATGTCACAGGAATGGTCCTTCCCGAGGCTTCAGGTCGGTTGGCCGGAGACCTCAGTGCCCTTCTAAGATCACTTCCTATGGACCATGGTTTCACGCTTGTCGTAGAGCTTGACCCCGAACCTACTGATTGTGTTCGCGAGTCCGGGGTGGTGGAAGATCTTCAGGAGGTCTTCTTTGACGAGATGCCTGACGCTCAAATTGATAGTTTCTTCCTGAGTCGAGGCTTTATCTGGAGCACACGCACAGCAATTGTCGGGCATGTCGCATCTCCCGGCGACGTTCCGATCTTTCAGAGTTCTGTTGTTGGTGCACTTCCAGAGACCCATTGGACACCGATCAAGAGCAGGTCTCTGGCCCAATCAATTAACGAGTTTGATGTGAGTGGGTCACGAGGCTTCTATGCGACTGGGAAAGAACTCTCAGAGTGGTTGGTCCAGCTTGCTGGCGAGCTTGCCTCAGAGATCGGAGGGAATGTTCCCGGGGAATTTCTTAGTCCACTTCGTCCACCATCCAGTACCTATCCTATCGGGCGAGTGATCAATCCCGAGACCCTTCAGATCGGTTCTCCTGCCGGGCTTGATCATAATGACTTTCTGAACGGGCTTCTGATTGGTGGCGGCACAAATGATGATCGACGCCATGTTCTGACCTTGGTGGTACAGCGGCTACTCGCGCAAGGAAAACGTGTGGTCTACATCGCTACTGATCCCACTGCTCGTAATATTGCGGCTCTTGCACCTGATGGAATATGCCTGACCTTGGGCCGTGATTTTGTGCTCAATCCGATGGACCCTGAGGGGATACCTCAGAAGTCCTATGTGAGTCAGTTGATGAAGGCGCTAGAGGTTGTACTATCAACAAAACTCAGGGGTGCAGTGGAACTAGAACTTGCTCTAATGAGGGCAATATCAAGTGGAAGTGCTACACTCGCTGATGTCCGGCTTGATGATGTGATCGACGACGATCCCGATTCCGGACTGGCAACAGCCCCCTCACGTTCCTCTCCTTCCATGAACCAGTCCGAGTATGGCCTTGCTGGAATTCAGAGGCTCTACAAGGGTGAGGGTGCCAATGCATTTTATGGGACTCAGAGTGCACCCACTGACCTGATCGCTCAACACGGTCTCACAGTAATTCTTGCAGGAATTGACCGCGCCGAGATCGAAAAGTTCGCTTTGGATCTACTTGCCATCAAATTTGCAGGACTGCGACCTGATCCCGATCTCGTCATCATCTTCGAGAATGCTCCCAATTTCAAGACACGCACGATGCCGGAGCGAAGTCAGGAGCCTTGGCGTGTATCATGGGTTGAAGTGATGATCAAGCAGCTTCTACATCGGGGCGGTCTTGTCTTTGCGACTGATGACTTCAACGGTCTTCCCAAGGTCATTGTCTCACAGTTTTCTGCCGCGATGATGTTTAGGCTTCAGAACACTAGTGACATCTCAATAGCAAGCGATCTGCTTGGCTTGAGTGTCATTCAGCATGGTCTCTACAGTTCCTCACGTAGATCGCCGCAGGAGTCATCATATCTGCGCACTATGCCACAGGGAACCGTCCTCTTCAGACCGATCGCGGCAACTACCTGTTTTCCGGTCAAGCTCGATTCCGCTCCCGAATTAGTACCACTTGACATGGATGCTGTTGAATCACGTCTTGCTGCTCTTGTCTCTCCTAAGGAACCAGAGAGCGAGGAACGACGTGATAGTCTTCTCTTCAGGGTGGCAGGTCGGGATCATGCTCTCGCTCTTGAGGTACTGCGCCTGCTTGAGAGGTACGAACCCTTAACGACTGGGGCCATTCAGCGATTCCTGCGTTCGACACAGGGAGAAGATGTAGACATTGAGGGTGTGCTCTCTCGTCTAGAACGGGCCAGTATGGTCCTCCGAGGACACGAGGTTCATGGTAATGTCTCGTACATCAACTTCAGGCTTACAATGAAGGGCGCAATGGCATTGAAACAGGCTGAGCAGGAGGCGAAGGACACTTGACCGTCATGATTGAAGATATCTCCTCACAGGTGCTACACATCGTTGGCTCTCTGAACATGCAACCACGTGGCGTGCAAGAGAGAGCAATAGAACATGGTCTTCTTGACGGAAAGAGCATCATGATCAGCTCGCCAACAGGGTCGGGGAAGACCCTTGTCGGAGAGATGGGAGCGCTCCGCGCAGTTCTCTCAGGGAAGCGTGCAATGTATCTTGTGCCGCTGCGGGCACTTGCTGGTCAGATCCATGATGTTCTTACAACGCACTTTAGCAAGTACAACATCAAAGTTGGTGTCAGTACTGGCGATTTTCATCTTGATGCAGAACACCTCGCGCAATGCGATATCGTCGTGACCACCTATGAACGAGCAGACTCCCTTCTCCGTCGAAATGCTGCTTGGCTTTCCGAGCTGGGTACGGTGGTCATCGATGAGATTCAGACGATCTCAGAGCCCGGGAGGGGCGCACGTCTGGAGTCGCTCATTATACGACTCAGACGACTCATTACTGACCTGCAGATCGTTGCCCTGTCTGCAACAATAGGGGAACCCGATGAATTGGCTGAGTGGCTGGGTTGTGACTTGGTGCACTCAGAGGATCGTCCGGTTCCCCTTCACTACAGTATTGTTCCGACAAGTGACCGTTTCAAGACCATGCATAATCTTGTCATGACCACAGTCCGAAGTGATGGCCAGGTGATCGTCTTTGGACGTACCCGCAAAGATGCTGAGAGATATGCGACACGTCTTGCAATTGATGTTGGGCGACAGATGACCAATGCTGAAAAGACCAATCTGGATTCCGAACTGGGATCAGTCGAGAACTTTGATGTCAATCTTCCTCCAGAGCTTAAGGCGTTGTTGCACGACTCGGTGGCTTTCCATCATGCTGGCCTCTCATATGCCGCACGTGATCTCGTTGAGCGCCTGTTCAAGAGAGGGCTTGTCCGGGTCATCTGTGCAACTGCCACTCTCTCTGCTGGAATTGATTTTCCTGCACGAACGGTCATAGTGGTCAATGCTCGTTCACCTCAGGACCATCGCCGGCTCTTGTCGGCAAATAGGATCCATCAGATGTTGGGACGCGCAGGAAGACCGGGGAAGGACAAATTTGGTATTGGCATTATTCTTGCAGGTAGTGATGGTGAGGCGAGCCACCTTCGCCAGCGTTACTTTGATGTCTTTCAGGATCCCGAGACCGATCAAGAGGTTCTCATTCCAAAATATGAACGAGTACGAAGCGTGCTTAATGAGTCAGAGGCTCTCACCGAGCAGCTCTTGGTCGCGCTTGATGCGTTTAATGAGGTTTCACTTGACGAGCTTGAGGACACAGTCTTTGGTGAGTCCTATCTGGTCTTTTGTGGCATCCGTGACACACGATCACCGCTTCGCCTGCTCAATCTTGGTGAGATATCGGCAACATCTGCGATAGAAAAGCATGCATTAGGCGATACGATCCGTGCAGCGCGTGAGAACGTCATCGGTCGGGTGGTCCTTCGTGAGAAGAATGACACTACCATTGGGGGGTTGGCTCGTGATTGGGATGGAGCGCAATATACCTGTAGGTTCTCTTCACGGGTCTCTTCAGACGGACTGGTTGAAGGTCCGATGTGTTCATGCGGGACTCCCATTGACGGATCTGGGATTCTCTGTTCCCACTTGGTCGCGCTGGGGTATGCCGCCTCCAAAGAACTAGGTTCCCTTGCAGACTATGTGATCCCCCTTGCTCTGGGCGAGACCAGTCCTTTCCGTGTTCTGGTACGCCTCGATCTTGCTGAGGGCGGTTTCGAAGGCAAGGTACGACCTACTCCTTTAGGCCGATTGGTGAATCGCCTCTATCTGCGAATCTCGACCATTCGTGAGATGCGTGCACTGTTACCCTCGGTACATGATAGTGCTGACCTTCTCTGGCTATTGCGTCATCTCATCTCACTTGAGATGGGCTCGGAGGTCAACGAGTCGTTTGACGAGTTACTGGCGGGTCTGGTATCGACTGATCAGCCTCTCAGTGTCCTTGCTGCAAATGCGGGGCTGAGCGAGGGTGATGCATACGGTCTCGTAGATACTGCTCGTTGGTTGACGACTGCAATTTCTGTTGTTGCTGATCATGGTGGTCTTGTTGAGACCGCTACACTGGCTCAATCACTGTTACTGGCTCTTGAGCGAAAGAGCCCGGAGACAAAAGCTACTCAATCTAAGGAGAGTGAATAATCGATGGCAATACTTGACGAAAAGGGTATCATACCTACTGAGATGCGCGGGACTGCACCTGACACCCCGAATGATATTGAGACCGCGCTGAATAAGACTGGCTACCATTCGTGTTCGTTTCCAAATGGATTCACTTTTGGTGTCAAATTTGAGGGGCTACATGGAACTCGCGGTGTCCATGTGGATGTTGTCATTTGCTTGGACTTGCGAGTCGCTCGTTTCGGCGCGAGTGGGCTTGCCATGCGTGCTGCGGTCCTTGAGACCGTGAATCGGACTCTTGATCAAATACTGGTCGATGTGGGACTTGGCGGTCTATTTCAGGAGCAGTCTGTCTTGACGCCACGTGGTAAGGTCCGAATGCCTATTCTTCGTAGTCCTGACGGAAGGAGCTCTTCCTATGTTCATGAGACACGCAATATCTATGTGATCACCGACGGAGTGCGGCCCTCCATTGATCTCTCATGGTTGACGGACTCAAAGCGAATTGTTCCCGCCGCAGAGTTTGCTCTTCTGAGGAACAGTGATGCGCGTGCTATGTTGCCGGTCCTGACAGAGAAGGTCACTCCCGATAAATGGGTCGCACTAGAGCATGCCGTGAAGACGGGTTGGTATAGTGTGATAGCCTTGGTCGGAGTTCTTGTCGGACTGGCGACCTTGGCGAACAGTATCAGTTTCGGTGTGGGTACACCACTTCTTCCTCTCCTCCTGACTCTCTCCTCCCTCACAGCCTTTTTGTATCTGTTCAGGCAGAGCTCGGCAGATATTCAGCGCTTTGAGGGGTACTGCGTCGTGGAGCGTCAGCGCTTGGATGTCATTGGTGATAAGAACCGGATAGATCAAGCCCTTCGTGAGAACAGTTCGATGTTGTCCATCGTTGGAGACCTCAACTTTATGATCTCGCCTCTTATGGCCTCCGCGGCAGAACAGCTTAGGGCAGCAGACCTTGATGGAGCTGTGTCCTCTGCATGTTCGATCTTGGACGAGTGTGTACGAAGTTCTCCCTCTCGCATCTCATCGGATGATGCTCTGAGTAGTGCAGATGAGGGTCTCGCCAAATTCTTGGGGCTCTTTGAGAGTCTTGGTACTCCTGTAGAACAAGAACGGCTCGCATTGGCCTATGTGGCTTTTACTGGGTATCCTGTGAACACTCTTACTGAGGCAGAGGTTGCAGAGCATATTGGGATTCTCAACAACTCTCTCTTTGACGCTGGAATTCTGAGACCTCAGGTCAAGGAGTCGGTGGATGATCTGCTTAATGCATGGGCCATGAAGATGGCAGCAATGGATCTCACCCGTGAACTTGAGGCCGAGACCGGGTCCGCTGAAGAATCCCCCTCTGAGACCGATGAGGCTGCGACTGGGGATGAGGAGTTAGCCGTGGCAAGTGAGATCGTGAGCGCGGGTCTCACAGAGAAGGACGGGCCCGCCATAGATGAAGAGATGCCTGTCATTGAAGCCGAGGATGCGTGATATGACGGATAGTAACGGGATTCTCTCACAGTTAGGCCTCTCCGGCCTCATTCATGTCTGGGGGCTACCTGCCTCGGGGAAGACCCTTTTTGCGGTGAATGCGGCTGCAACTGCATCTCGTACTGGGCGGGTGGAGTGGTTCAATTGCGATGGCAAACGAAGTTTTGTTCATTCACTGATGCAGGTCGTAAAACAAAAGCAGGGTGACCCAAGTAACGTCATGGTCTCTTTTCTCACGGACCGGGAGGATATGCTTCAGACCATTCTGGATCTTCCTAAATCGTTAGATGATGATGTCACTTTGGTAGTCATTGACCCTCTCACAAGGGTCCTTGATATGGCACGCACAGATCCCATTCTCTGGGGACGGGAACTCGTCGAGGACGTGCTCCCAGTACTTGCCAGTCTTGTGTTAAATCATTCAACTGATGTACTCATCATCAGTGAGAGCCGGACGTTGATAGATCGAGGTACTATTGCTGTGCATCACTCAACTATTCGGCGTTGGAGCGATTTCGATGTTCTTGTGCAACGCGGGATCTTGAGTGGCCGCTCTGAACTCATCATAGGCAATGATACTCCTACTCCCAGTGTTCTTGGTGATCTTGTCCTGCTCAAGTCTACGGGTCCTGACGTGATCGTACATGGGTCCACTGATTACTTTCAGGAGGTCTGAAGAGTATTGCTGCTATTGCCGCTCAAACGGATCATTCGATACCTCATCATCGGTGTCTTGTTGCTAGTCTTTGGAGGACACGCGCTGTCGCTCATTGTGTCGATAGTGCTTCTCTTTAGGCTGGGTAATCCCTTGCCTGCTATTGTAGTGATAGGTCTCATGTTCTTTCTATCGTGGTTTGAGGGGCATGTGCGACTACATCAGATTATCCATCGAGTCGTCCGTATGATCACTCTGGTCGCTGTAGGATTCACAGCAGTGACGACATTTTTCATCTGTCTGGGATTTGGGTATGCAGTTGCAGTGGCCGCGCCTCTCGTGCTTGTCATACTTGCAGCAGTGATGAATGACTGGTCAGGTCTACAATCGTTCTTCTCCTTGAAATTCATGGTCCCACGGAAGACCACCGGCATGGGTCTCTTTGCGTATCTCCTGAATTCCGATCCCCCCGCTAATACCGAGATCATGATCACATCGTCTGATAGCTTTGATCTGCTCTTTCGTCTGATTGCCAGTCGCCCCCTGCTTCCAATCTCTCTTGTTGTCTACAGGGACTTTGTTGCAATTGTCTTTCGAATCGATGACCCCACACTCCTGTCAAAGACCCATGAGCTCTTGCGTTCGTGGAGTATTGATCTGGCGCCCCCCTCCACTCTTCTAGCAAGAGCGATCATAGCAGGTCCTGCCCTCATAGGCCTGTCCGAGTCAACAGAGTATATGCTCTCCTCCGATCCCGATACAATTGCAGCTCTTGTAGAACGACAAATTCCAGGTATGATCGTGACCAGTAGTTCTGGTGCTATTGCTGTTGCTGTTCCAAGTGAGAATGCAATTGGAATGACTGGTGTCCCCGTTTCCTCGTCTATTGTTGCAACCGCTTTCCGAAATCAAATGATTGCCTCCTTGGTGATGAACGATGTCTGATACTACCCGTTTCTCTCTCGACTCTCTGGCAATTGAGACCCGCCCTGTTCTGAGGCTCCCACCACGTGTGCTTCATAATTTCCTTGGCCGATTGTTGCGCCCAGGGGAGATCTCTCTCCTTCATGGTCCTGAGAGGGCACCGCTATCGCTTCTAGCTCATTGGATCTCCATCCATGCCACTTCTAGAAAGCATCCGGTTGCCTATCTTGACTCAGCCAATAATTTCTCCCCCGTGACGGTACGTTCGATGTTGGCTGATGAAAAGAAAGTCAATGCTGTCTTGAAGTTGGTCGGTGTTGGTCATCCTCTTACTCTCTCTGACCTTGAGCGACTGGTCAAGCGAGCAGCCTCTATGGAGGGGCTTCGTCTTATTGTTGTAGACAGTCTCACAGGGTTACTGAATCTCTCAGGTACTCCCGGAACAGCCGAGCGCCAGCGGATGCTCTTTCGAAGCATGGACTCCGTACGCCAGCTGCTCGTCTCATCTGACACCCATCTGATGATGACCGATCACTCTTCTGCATGGTCTTCCCAATCGGCACCACTTGGTGGTCTTGTCTTGGCGCACGCAGTCGATTCCATTGTTCGAGTCATTCGTCTGCCTGAGACTAAGGAGATCTTTCGGCTCGTTATCGAGCGTTCTTCTGCACCCTCTGACTTTGGCGGAATTGTTATTCGTATCAATCATCGAGGTGTGATGTCCGTCAAGCGTGGAGGGGTCTGAGGGTGGGTGTTAGGAACTTTGACTTCATACCTTGGATCTGGTCTTCAGCATCAGAGATCGAGGGGGCGATCGCAGTTGACATGCCCAATTACCTCTCGCGTCGAATGGCTGTGATGCGTACACATGGTGGTCATCAGTCGGAGCGCATCCCTTTTGCGCACGTCACGGTGGCACTGAGTCTGATCAAGGCCACACTCTCTGCCTCTCTCCTTCCAATCCTCATATTTGATGGTTCACCGGAGGCATTGAAGCGGCCGTGTAATCCTGAACTCCTGCATCAGGCACGAGACCTCTATGATCGGTTTATTCGAGATGAGGACCCCTATGATGAGGAGATCGCGGAGCGTCTTACTCGAAGTCCCGCCCTGCTCAGTTACTTTGCACAGTCCCATGTTGCGGACATTGCCCGAGCTCTTGGCGTGCCCACTGTAGTCGCGCCCTCCGAGGCCGAGATGTATGCTGCGGTCTTATCGCGCGACTCGATAGTGACCACTGTGGTCTCGAATGATGTTGACGCTCTCTTGTTTGGTGCGAAGCATGTGACCAAGCAGTTGATCCTCTCACGTAACGAGCTTCTCAGAGTCACGATGGATGATGTCCTTAGGTTGACCGGTCTCTCTCTCAGCCAGCTTCGTGACCTTGCCATCATCTGCGGGTGTGATTTTCATAAGGAGGGTCTGAAAGGGATCGGTCCGCGTAAAGGGATCGCTCTGTTATTGCGCCATCATGATCTTGAGCATGTCCTCAAGGCGAGAGGTCTGAGTAGTTCTCAAATTGAGCCGTTTATTATTGCTCGTGAGACCTTTGATGAGGCAGAAGGTATCATAGTAGAAGAGCAGATGCCGCGTCTGAGTCCTCCCATTGCCTCACGGGTTGAACGGTTTCTTCGGCCAATCTTTGGTAGCCAGAAGGCTGAGCAGATTTCAGAGGATGCGCGGCGACGCTGGAAAGATTTTGGTATTGAACAGGCCTCTCTAGAGATGTGGTTCTGAACTCATCAGGCCCACGGATCGATCCATCTCCGTTTCTTGTAAT